>OZ244943.1:1631944-1958333 GCA_965222305.1 Reichenbachiella sp. | reverse complement strand
CATCTGTCAGGTAATCTGTTTTTCAGTTTTGTGGGTTACGCATCCAAATCTAAAATTAAATATCATATTTGCATCCAAATGGACAAAAACGCTCCGATAGGTATTTTTGATAGTGGCACCGGCGGACTCACCGTGGCTCAGGCTGTTAAGAAGCTGCTACCCAATGAAGATATGATCTACTTTGGGGATACGGCCCATTTGCCATATGGCGATAAGTCCGCAACGACTATCCAATCCTATTCGATCAAAATCACCAATGCACTTTTGGAGAGAGGGTGTAAGGTGATCTTGATCGCTTGTAACTCTGCTTCGGCAGCCGCTTATGAGTTGGTGAAGGAGTATGTGGGTAGCCGCGCCTTGGTCGTGAATGTGGTCGATCCGGTGGTCGACTATGTAAGCCAAAATCATATTCATCATAAGGTGGGGCTGATCGGGACCCTTCAGACGGTGAACTCCAAAGTATTTGAAACCAAACTCAATGGAAAAGCGAACCAGGTAGATTTAGCTCCATTGGCTACTCCGTTGTTGGTACCGATGATCGAGGAGGGTTTTATCCATGATCGGATCAGCCATGAGATCATTCGGACGTACCTGGGAGATGAACAATTGAAGGGCATCAAAGCTTTGATTTTGGGATGTACCCACTACCCAATCATCAAGTCGGACATAAAAGAATTCTACAAGGATTCGGTGGAGTTGATTGATTCCGCTAATATTGTGGCTCAAAGCCTTAAACAACAGTTAGAAAACCTGGATTTGCTAACTGACGTAAACAGTGGACATGACCAATTTCTCGTTTCTGATTTCACCCCGGCCTTCGAAAAAGCAGCAGGCCTTTTCTTCAATAAGGAAATCCACCTTGAGAAGTACTCTCTTTGGGAGTAGTTATTGTTGTTGCTGTTGATGTTCCGACCCTACGATGGTCGATTCCTTCTATATATAAGCGGTTTTCTGCCGCCTATTTCATCAACAAATTCTTAAATTGCCGTTTTTTATAATCCATGATAGCATTCCTGTTCTATCTCCCTTTTTTGCTAGTGTTTGTGCTGTTGGCTGTATACGCTGAGCGCAAAGTTTCGGCCTTTATGCAGGATCGACTCGGGCCTATGGTGACAGGTAAGTTTGGCCTGCTTCAGACCTTCGCCGACGTACTGAAAATGCTCCAGAAAGAAGATATTGTCAATGCTGGAGCGGATAGAATTCTCTTTCTCGTCGCTCCACTGGTGATCTTTGTGTCTGTCTTTACGGGATTTGCCGTTTTACCACTCTCTTCGGGTGTCATGGGGTCAGGCGCCGAAACGGGCATCTATTTCCTTATGGCTGTCATTTCTTTGGACGTGATTGGTATCCTGATGGCGGGCTGGGGCTCCAATAGCAAGTTTTCTCTTTTCGGGGCGATGCGCTCTGTTGCGCAGATCGTTTCTTACGAAATTCCCCTGGGACTGGCGATACTTTGTGTGATCATGGTCTCACAGACGTTGAGTTTACAAGAGATATCAGTTCAACAGATTGAATCAACGCAAGGCTGGACGGGATTCCTGGCATGGAACATTATCCAGTACCCGTTTTTGCTCATTGTATTCGTGATCTACTTCATCGCCTCTCTGGCAGAATCCAACAGAACCCCCTTTGATCTGCCGGAATCCGAATCAGAGTTGATCGGAGGATTTCATACCGAGTATTCAGGTTTTCGATGGGCGATCATCATGCTGGCCGAATACGGCATGATGTTGTTGGTATCGTTGGTTGCTGCGATCTTGTTTTTTGGAAGCTGGAATACGCCTCTGCCAAACATAGGGTCGGCGTTGCTTGCTGACTGGACATCAGGAGCAGTGGACACTATCGCAGGTCAGCTATGGGGTGCATTTTGGTTGATCAGTAAAGCACTGGGATTGGTGTTTGTACAAATGTGGGTGCGATGGACCTACCCAAGAGTACGTGTGGATCAGATGATGTCGCTTTCGTGGAAATACCTGACCCCCATCGGACTGATCATGGTGTTTGTAAGTGGGGCCTGGAAACTATGGATCGGATGAGTACTTATTTCCTCAATATCGCTCGGACCATGGGGTCGCTGCTGTATGGCTTGAAGATAACTTTTCGTCACTTCCTGGAGGCTCGAAAACTGAGAAAGCCGATTGGAGTGAGTGATGACAACTACTTCTCCAATAAGGAAGGTGTTGTGACCTTGCAATATCCCTTTGAGGAATTTCCTGTGCCGGACAACGGCCGGTATCAGCTTCACAATGAAATTGATGATTGTATCGTCTGCGACAAGTGTGCGAAGATTTGTCCGGTCAATTGTATTGACATTGAGCCCGTGCGTGCGGTTGGTGAGATTGGAGAGACTTCAGACGGTACTTCCAAAAGAATCTATGCAGCCAAGTTTGACATAGACATGTCCAAATGCTGCTTCTGCGGGCTGTGTACAGTGGTATGTCCTACCGAGTGTCTGACGATGACCAAGGAATATGATTTCAGTGTCTTTGATCTGAAGGAACACAATTTCGAATTTTCTGACATGAGTCCGCAGCTAGTGGAAGAGAAGAAGAAAGAGTTTGAAGAACATCAGGCACAAAAGGAAAAGGAAAAAGCCGAGAAAGCGGCCGCTGCTCCCAAAGCTTCCGGAGCGAACCCTGCTATGGCAAAGCCGGCAATGGGTGGGTTTAAGCCCAAGGTGAAGCCTGTAGCTAAGAAGGAGGAGGACGGAAGTGGGAAGACTGACGAGGGTAGTAAAAAGCCTGTATTTAAGCCGAAAGTGAAACCGGTGGTGAAGAAGGAGGAAGATGGGGACGAGAAGTCTGAAGTGGGAAGTAAGAACCCCGTCTTTCGTCCGAAAATTAAACCTGCTACTAAGGTAGACGAAGGTGATGGGAAGACTGAAGTCGGAAGTGAGAAGCCCGAAGAAGGGAGCAAGAAGCCTGTTTTTCGTCCGAAGATCAAGTCGGCAGCTAAAAAAGAAGAAGAAGGAAGTAAGAAGTCTGATGAGGGAAGTGGGGAGACGGAAGATGGAAGCGTGAAGTCAGAAGTGGGGAGTAAGAAGCCGGTTTTCCGTCCGAAAATAAAACCTAAGAAGAAAGACGACTGATGGCGATAGACCTGAACATATTGGCATTCTATGCATTTGCGGGATTGGCAGTGGTGTCGGCTCTTTCGATCCTGTTTTCCAAGAACATCGTGCATGCGGTGTTTATGCTGGTGCTGGTATTCCTTGGTGTGGCAGGTGTGTTTCTGGTGTCGAATGCTGAGTTCGTAGGTATTACCCAGGTGCTGGTTTATATCGGTGGGATTTTGATTTTGATGATGTTTGGCGTGATGCTGACCAATCGAATCCAAGGGCAAAAGCTGGTTTCGGGTAACCGAAGGATAGTTCCTGCACTGGTGATTGGAGCAGGGATGACCGCTATTTTCTATACAGCTTTCAAGGAAAAGTTTCCATGGTTCCGGTCTGAACGGATGGATGAAGGTTTTTCCATCACAGAGCAAATAGGAATCAACCTGATGTCTAATCAGTTGGTGGCTTTGGAGCTTACGGCTGTGTTGCTTTTGATGGCATTGATAGGGGCCAGCCTGATTGCAGGACTTCATTTTAAACCCAAAGAGAAAGAATGATCCCGGCAGAACATTATATCATCTTGAGTGCTGCGCTGCTGATCATCGGCTTGCTGATCATCGTAGTGAAGCGTAATGTCATCATGGTTTTGGCTGGTGTGGAGCTCATTCTTAATGCTGCCAATATCAACCTTGTTGGGTTTTCACGGTTGGATTCCTCGCTCAATGGACAGATGATGTCATTATTTGTGATCGTGGTGGCAGTGGCTGAGTCAGCGGTTGCCTTGGCCATCATTTACCAGATATACAGAAACAGAGGAGTATCCGATTTGGATGAACTAAATGAACTGAATGGGTAACGCCGCACTTATATTGTCCCTTCTAATACTTCCCATACTGGGCGGAGTGGTGAGCTATATGGTGAGACCTGAGCGATCCGGTTTGGTGAGTGCTGGCTTTGCTCTGGCCATCTTGTTGAATGCGGTCTTGCTACTTACCCAGCCAACTTTCGGATCGGGCCTGGAGGTTACCTGGTTTGAAATAGGCAAGCATAAGTTTGGCCTTGGGCTATGGTACGATCAGCTATCTGCCGTGATGACACTGGTGGTGGCGATAGTGGCCTTATGTGTGTCGGTGTTTTCCATCGAGTATATGAAGCATGATCCTGCCAAGAATCGATACTTTGCTTTGCTCGGACTATTTGCCTTTTCGATGTATGGGATCGTGCTGTCCTCCAATCTCTTGCTGACCTTTATCTTTTGGGAACTGGTAGGTTTCTCGTCATACCTTCTTATTGGTTTTTGGTTTGCTGATGCTGAACCACCTAAGTCAGCCTTCAAAGCATTTATACTAAACCGGATAGGAGATGGAGGTTTTCTGCTGGCTATTTTTATAGCCTTCGTTTATTTCGGAACCCTCAACATTGAACAACTAAAAGAGATTGTAACTACAACAGGCCTTGAAAATGTAGGACTGCCCGGCTCAATGTTATTCCTGCTAGGCTTTGGTTTGTTTTTGGCAGCGGTAGGTAAGTCAGCTCAGTTTCCGCTACAGACATGGTTGCCCGATGCGATGACCGGTCCTACTCCTGTGTCGGCATTGATCCACGCGGCGACCATGGTAGCGGCAGGGGTGTATTTGATGGTGCGGATATTTCCGTTACTGGCTCCCGATGTGTTGTATGTGATAGCAATTGCAGGAGGGATTACCGCCTTTGTAGGAGCGTTTTCTGCATTCGCCCAAAACGACATCAAAAAAGTACTGGCGTATTCTACGGTTTCGCAGCTGGGCTATATGATCATGGCCATCGGGTCGGGCTATCCCGGTGCCGGTTTCTTTCACCTTGTAACCCATGCATTTTTTAAGGCAGGATTGTTCTTATGTGCAGGCAGTATCATCCACTATTTTCATGAAAATTTCAAAGAGGAACACATAGATGGGCAAGACATCCGAAATATGGGCGGATTGCGCAAAGCACTTCCGGTCACCTTTTGGGTGTTTACGATTTGCATGCTGTCCCTCTCCGGTATCCCATTGTTTTCCGGGTATCTGTCCAAGGATCTGATTGTGCTGGGTGTGGCATCAAGCCCGACCATTCCATTTTTCGTGAAGCTGTTTTCTTTTGCATCAGTTTTTATGACCGCCGCCTACATGAGCCGCCTTTATTTTTTGGTGTTTTTTGGCGAAAAGCATAGGGAGAGATTTAGGGAAAGCCTATGGGTCAAATTACCACTTGTTCTATTGTCGGCACTATCGATATGGATTGTCTATGTGATCAATCCCATACATGCCACCCCCAACTGGCTATTGAACATGATCAGCCCGGTGGTGACATTGGGGACTTTTGCCAACCTGCCCACTGTGCCGTTTATTTCTGTCGGCCTGGCCATTTCAGGTCTCTTTATTTCTTTTCTATACATAGAGAGACATCTGATGGAGCTGTTGATGGAGCTGGTTCAGAAGATTTTCTATCGACTTTCGCGTCACCATTTCTACATTGACCTCTTGTACAGAAAGATACTAGCGACTGGAATTGTTATTTTGGGTCGGGTGACCGGATGGATAGATAAACACATTCTTGATTTTGTGATCGACTGGACAGCCAAAATGGAGGTAATCGTTTCGAACGTAGTGGGCTGGTTTGATCGATCTGTGGTAGATGGATTCGTTAACGTAGTGGCACGGTTTGCCAGGTTTTTAGGTAACAGGACTCGTAGTATCCAGGGAGGAAGTGTGCAAGGGTATTTTATTTGGGCACTGCTGGGTGTGCTTTTGATTTTTTATTATTTGAACTAACATGCAGGCTATATGATTCAGGACTATCTCTTAAGCCTATTGATATTTATCCCGCTCGTTGGGGCGCTTGCCGTATTGGCCACTCCCAAAAAGATGGATGAATACTATAAATACATCACACTGGGTGCTATGTCGCTGGTATTCATTATTTCTCTCGTGGTGGTGTTTTCCTTTGATTCTTCAGTGGAAGGATATGGTGCAGCGAGTCTTCAGCTGGTGGAAAAATCCTCCTGGATAGACCTGAGCATCGGCTCACTGGGCAGCTTGTCGATCCAATATTGCCTGGGGGTTGATGGCATTAGCATTCTAATGGTACTTCTGTCGGGTATAGTGCTATTGGTAGGGGTGGTGTCCTCCTGGAACATCTCAGAAAACAAGAAAGGCTATTTTATCTTGTACCTCATTTTGTCGGCCAGCATAATGGGCTGCTTTGTTGCGATCGATTTCTTCCTTTTCTACCTGTTTTTCGAGTTTATGCTTTTGCCAATGTACTTCCTCATTGGCATGTGGGGAGGCAAGCGACGGGCTTATGCCTCAATGAAATTTTTTATTTACACGCTGGTGGGTTCTTTGCTGATCCTGATCGTGATGATTGCCTTGAGCTTATCGGTGGTAGAAGGCCCAGGAAGTTCGGTCCATACTTTCGATATCATGAAAATGATGGATCCGGCGAACTACATTTCTGGCGCGATCTTGAATGCAGGCAATGATATTCATCTTTTGGGCATGAATACCCGGTTGTTGGCATTTGTACTGCTGATGGTAGGTTTTGCGATCAAGCTTCCGGCTGTGCCAGTACACACCTGGTTGCCCGATGCTCACGTGGAGGCACCGACCCCTATCTCAGTGATCCTTGCTGGTATCCTGTTGAAAATAGGAGGGTACGGTTTTTACCGAATTGGCTATACGATTTTCCCGGAAATGGCCCAGGCACTTGGCTGGTGGATTGCGCTGTTCGGTGTGATTGCCATTGTGTACGCTGCATTGACCGCCATGGCACAAACCGATGTAAAACGGCTGATCGCCTATTCTTCGGTTTCGCATATGGGGTTTGTCCTGCTGGGAATGGCCTCACTGACTATAGAAGGGAATGCCGGGGCTATTTTTCAGATGTTTAGTCACGGGATTATCTCCGCACTGCTCTTTTTATTGGCGGGGGTGATCTATGATCGTACCGGCAACAGGGACATCTCAGCTTTTAGCGGACTTGCCAGCAAGACGCCCTACTATACCGTAGCGGTATTGATCTCATTTTTTGCAGCACTCGGCTTGCCGGGTATGTCGGGTTTTATTGCAGAATTCCTCGTACTGGTCGGAGCATTTGATGGCTATGCCCAAGGCACCGGTATCGCTCTGTTTATGCCCATCCTGGGGATTTTAGGATTGGTATTGGGAGCTGCATATTTTCTCTGGACACTCCAGCGAATGTTTTTTGGTAAGTACTGGGTACGAGAAAAGTCCTGGAATATCACCGACCTGGACAAGCGTGAATTGATCATGATTGTGCCGCTAATCGTGCTGACCGTATTATTTGGCATATTCCCAGGACTACTGCTTGACCTGTCCAACGAAACCATCACAGGATTTGTAGAATTTGTTCAAACACAAGGAAAAACTAATTTCCTGCTAATGCTTGAGTCGAATTGAGGGGATTGAATGATACCATATCAGGCTTGATTGGTGATTTTGTCAATTTATCACCGGAGATTGTTCTCATTGTTGGAGCCATTGGTTTGATCATTGTCCAGCTCCTGCAAGACTCTGAAAAATATCAACTCAAATGGACAGTCTCCTTGGCCACTTTGGCCTTGTCCGGCTGGATGGTGGCTTGCTGCAGGATGGAGGGTGCCTGGATGAACGACTTGTTATGGCATGACGGGACGACACCCTTGTTAAAGTATTTTATGCTATTGGTGACTGCCGCGGTTCTTGCTTTTTCAAACACAAAAGAATTAATCAAACGTGGTGAGTATCATTTTTTGATCATCATGATTGTGCTGGGGAGTTTCATGGTCATGCAATCGGCCAATCTCCTCGTTTTTTACCTTTCGGTAGAATTAATATCGATCACATCGTACGTATTGGTTTCTTTCAATTTCACCACACGCAGTTTTGAAGCAGGAATAAAGTATCTGTTGTTCGGTGCAATGGCCAGCGGACTGATGCTATACGGGATTTCGCTGCTTTACGGTTTAACAGGCTCACTGGATATAGCTGTTTTCTCCAGCGTTTTTTCTGCAGAAGGAGCGACAAGCCTTTGGTTGATCATAGCCATTGTTTTTTTCTTGTTCGGCCTGTTGTTTAAGCTCGCCATGGTACCAATGCACATATGGGCTCCGGATGCTTATGAGGCTGGCCCAACCCCAGTGATTGCTTTGATATCTGTTTTGCCTAAAATAGCCATCCTTGTTTTCTTCATGCAGTTTGTAGAACTGTCATCTATGGAGTTGATCTCCTTTGACTGGAAAGCTGTTTTATCCGTGCTGGCTATTCTAAGTATGTTCTTTGGCAACCTGTCTGCACTTCGACAAGACAATTTGAAACGGATGCTGGCCTATTCATCCATCGCGCATTCCGGGTTTCTGATTCTGGGCATTATCTCAGGTACGGTATTAGGCTACAAAGCCATGTTGTTCTATCTGATTGTTTATGGCTTAATGAATTTAGGAGCATTCTATTTTGCTTCGCTGATGGAGAAAAACGGAATAGACAAGGTTTCTGGCCTATCAGGTATGGGCCGATCCAATCCAATGATTGCTGTTACCATGGTCGTGGTGATGATCGCACTGGTTGGGTTACCACCTACTGCAGGTTTTTCAGCCAAACTGTTGATTTTCTCGTCAGTCTACGAGTTGTTCAATGCACAAGGAGATTCCTATCTAATGTGGCTATTTGGTTTGGGTATTATGAACGCCGCCATTTCTCTCTTCTATTATCTGAAAGTGCCTTACTATATGATTGTGAAAGAGGGAGATAGCAGGAAATTTTCTGTCAGCCAAAAGGATGTTGCATTTATGGGAGTGTTGTCTATCATCCTTTTGTGGCTATTCTTTCAAGCCGACCTATTGTTCAACATTCTAAATCCTGCTAACTTTGCTTTTTAGAAAGCTATGAGCGACCCCATCAAACACGAGTGCGGCATTGCGCATATCCGACTCAGAAAACCCCTTCAATACTATATTGACAAGTACAACACGCCTCTGTATGGAGCCAATAAGCTGCTTCTGCTGATGAAGAAGATGCAGAACAGGGGCCAGGACGGGGCAGGTATTGCCAATATCAAATTGGGCCTGGAGCCTGGATACCGATACATCAGCCGGTACCGATCCATTGACCCCAATCCGCTTAATCGGATTTTTGATAAGGTCGCCAAGAAATTCAGTAAGGCCAGAAAAGAAGGTGGGGAAGAAGGCTACCTTAACGAGCAATGGCTAAAAAAGAACCACGGCTTCACCGGAGAGGTGTGGTTGGGTCACCTTAGGTATGGCACACATGGCAAGAATGGAATTGAGAGCTGCCATCCCTTTCTGCGTCAAAACAACTGGAGAAGCCGAAACCTTGTGGTCGCCGGTAACTTCAACATGACCAATGTTGATGAGCTCTTTGATATTCTGGTTTCATTGGGGCAAAACCCGAAAGAAAAGACTGATACTGTCACTGTGATGGAAAAAATTGGTCACTTTCTCGATGAGGAGAATCAGGAGATTTTTGAAAGATACAAGGATACGCTCAGCAAGCAAGAGATCACCCAGCACATAGAGGACGAACTATCTATCATCAACATTCTAAGGAATTCCTGTAAGGATTTTGATGGGGGCTATGCCATGGTAGGTATGTTTGGTCATGGGGCGTCATTCGTAGCGCGCGACCCAGCGGGCATTCGCCCCGGGTATTATTATGCTGATGAAGAAATCATTGTGGTAGCCTCTGAAAAACCCGCCATCAAAACGGCCACCAACTGCGCCTATGACGACATCAAGGAGATCAAGCCGGGACATGCGCTGATCATCAATAAGAAGGGGGACTTCTCAGAGGAACAATTCATCCAGCCTCTGCCAAAGAAGTCCTGTACTTTCGAAAGGATCTATTTTTCCAGAAGCTCTGATCCGGACATCTATCGTGAGCGAAAAAAGCTCGGTGAACTGCTGGTACCCAAGGTGCTCAAGGCAGTCAACTTTGATCTGAAAAACACTATTTTCTCCTATATACCTAATTCAGCCGAAACGTCTTTTCTTGGCCTGATGAGCGGAATAGACGAATACCTCGTCAAGAAACGCAAGGAGATCATCATTGACGGAAAGCCAAGTCCTGATGATATAGAAGACATTCTTTCTTTTAGTCCCAGGATTGAAAAGCTGGTGATTAAAGATGCTAAGTTGAGGACGTTCATTACCGGAGATTCGGAGCGGAATGCTCTGGTGTCTAACGTGTATGATACCACCTATGAGGTGGTGAAGAAAGGCCGCGACAACCTGGTAGTCATTGATGATTCTATTGTGAGAGGGACTACACTTGAGAAAAGTATTCTAACGTTGCTGGACAAGCTGGAACCAAAAAAAGTTGTGATCGTGTCTTCAGCACCGCAGATACGCTACCCGGATTGCTATGGTATTGACATGAGCAAGATGAAAGATTTTGTAGCGTTCCGTGCTGTACTCGAGTTGCTCGAGGATCGTGGACTGTCCTACAAACTCGATGAGGTGATGGATAAGTGCCTTGCAGCCGAGGAGAAAAAAAATGCACCAAACTACGTGCAAGAGCTATATGAGCCATTTAGCCAGGAGGAAATATCTGCGAAGATCACAGAGATTGTAAGGCCGAAAAACATGAAGGCGGAGCTGGAAGTGCTCTTCCAAACCGTGGACAATCTGCACAAAGCCTGCCCTCAGCACCACGGGGACTGGTACTTTACAGGTGACTATCCTACACCTGGAGGTAACCGGGTAGTGAATAAAGCCTTCGTAAACTTCATGAAGGGTGTGACGGTCAGGGCGTACTAAGCAAACTATTACTTCCAGATTTAGATTAGGGAACCTTCTCTTGTTGCACTAGTACAATAACTGAATTTCTAGTATATAGGGAATAGCTCTGTAAGGTTCTGTTTTAAAAGATTGGCAATCTCTCCGAAAAAGAGCATAAAAAAACACCCGCCATTTGGCGGGTGTTTGATTTTTTATTTGAGTATTGAGTGATTCTTAGTAATCCAAGGTGAATACCCAAGTTCCTTCGATCACACCACCTACAGATTTAGTAGCAGCAGGCTGCTCGATATCAAATGTCATTACTACGCTGGTAGGAGTACCCTCAGCAGGAGAAAAAGCAATGTCAACTACTACATCGTTATCTCTCAGGATTTTGTCACCTACAGTACCTTGGAATACCCAAGATCCGCTAGCAGGCCAAACTGTAGGATCCGCAGATCCGGTAGTAGTGTAAGTACCACCATTTTCATCTCCGGTCAAAGTAACCGTAAGAGCAGACCAATCAAGGTCAGTAGCATCGTCAGGCTTGTCCACGTTGTTTACGGTGGTTGAACCTGTCAGCTTGTCTGCGATCTCCTCAAGATCTTCATCTGGCACTTGCGGATCCGGATCATCCTCACCACAGCTTGCGAAAACCAGCAAGGACATAAATAGCGCAGCGGTTATGTAGTTAAGTAAATTTTTCATGTTGTTGTGTTTTAAGATTAAATTACAATTTTCACTTTAGTCAAAAATATAGATTTTTCGAATTTCAACCTAATTTGAATGAGCTATTTATTTAACTCCTCATTCATATTAATTATTTTATCACAAAAATCATATTCCACTTTTTGATTGGATGAAATTACAAAAGTTTTTTGACCTATGATCTTTTCTGTCTGATTTAAATACCACTGAATTCCTTTTTCGTCCAGATTGGTGGTCGGTTCGTCCAAAAAAATCACGTCTCCTTCAGAGTAAAAAGCCAATCCGAGCTTTAGTCGTTGCTTCATTCCCGAAGAAAAGTTTTTTACTTTCTTATGTTCATTACCACCCAGATATAAAATGTCCACCAGTTCTTCCAGGCCGGAAATACCATATTGTTTTCTAAACTTGAAATGAAAAGCTAAAAACTCCATGAGGGTGAAGTCTTCGATCAACTCTATATAAGGTGCGGCAACATTCATCCGGCCAAGAGCCTCCTCCTTTGTGAGGGGGTTATTTTTAAGCTCGTATTCTAAGGTGCCGGCAGAGGGGATCAGCAGTCCGCTGAGTAGCTGTAGGAGGGTGGACTTACCACTGCCATTGTTGCCGGTGATGGCTACTGTATCTCCCGGCTCCAGGGTCGCACTTTTTTTGCGTACGACCCAATGGGCCGAGCCGAATTTTTTACCAAGATCGTGGAATGAAATCCGCATTCAGTGGATCTCTGTTTTTAAGCGTCCTTGCGCACAATACTGGCGGTCATTGAGCCCTCAGAGGCCAATTTTCCATTGACGTGGGCAGTCCCTTTCATTTTGGCAATCCCCCTTCGGATGGGCTGCATCAGTTCGCATTGGATGTCAAGGGTATCACCGGGCAGTACCATTTTTCTAAACTTAAATCCTTCGACGCCCAAGAAATACGTCCAGTAGTTTTCAGGGTCAGGTACAGAGTTGAGTACCAGGATGCCACCGATCTGCGCCATCGCTTCGATCTGAAGTACACCTGGGAATACGGGGTTGTCTGGAAAGTGGCCCTGGAAGAAAGGTTCGTTGAGCGTTACATTCTTTATCCCGGCTACATACTTCTCGTCCAGGTGGTAAATTTTGTCAATCAGCAAAAACGGAAACCTGTGAGGCAATATTTTCATGATGCCATTGATGTCGTAGACAGGTTCGGCACTAGGGTCATACTTCGGTACAGTATTCGCTTCTTCTTGCATTGGATGATATTATAGTTGATGATTGATTACAGGTGCAAATCTATTCGATTTTCAAGTCACATGACAAGTCAAACTTGCGCCCAGCAAAAATAATGTTTCGTCACGATTTTACTCATCGCTTTGATATTGGGTAGGTCAGCTGCCTTGTCTATATCCACGAGCTGTCCTTTTTTGTTCAGGATTTTGATCTTCTGGTCGCTTTGGATGTAGGCCGAGTTGGTGATGGAGCCCTGAGTCGCCAGGTAGCCGAGCTCGTCTTTTTTTAGATCGAGTTTAGAAGTGAGGTCGTCCTTAATAGCAGTTCGGTTTGGTTTGTCCATCTTTTCATTGTCCAGATGGATCTTAAAGATTTTTCGCGACAGCAAATCCTTACTGAGCTTGGACAAAACCAAATCCTCGGATTCCCTCCAAAACTTCATGCTGCCCCACAGATCGCTATCGTCCAGCAGAGAGAAGAGTTCAAGGATCTCACGATCCTGCTCAAAGTCCTCCAGGGTGATTTCTTTTTCCAGGAAATGCCGTAGCGCAGGAGTAGCCCCAATGTCCATGCCTTCTTTGGTGAGTTTTTTTGCCCGTCGTGTGGTTTGTATGAGCATTTCTTCTGCCGCGACTGATGTTTTGTGTAAGTAGACCTGCCAGTACATCAATCGACGAGCGCTAAGGAAATGTTCAATGCTGTAGATGCCTTTTTCTTCAACCACGATTTCATCGTCCACTACATTGAGCATGTTGATGATGCGTTCAGAGCCGATGCTGCCCTCTGATACTCCGGTGAAAAAGCTGTCCCTTTTGAGATAATCCAACCGATCAATGTCCAATTGGCTGGATACCAACTGATGGAAGAAGTCCCGCTCATAGGTACCGGAGAATATTGATAGGGCCAGGGACAACTGATTGTTGAATATTTCATTCAATCGCTTAAAAAACAGCAGAGATATTTTTTCATGCTTTACGTCCTTTAGGATGTTGTACTCCAAGGTGTGTGAAAAAGGCCCATGCCCAATGTCGTGGAGTAGGATTGCTATCAGGCTGGCTTCCATCTCATCATCAGAGATCTCTATTTTTTTGGCTCTAAGGTTTTGAAGTGTCTGCTGCATCAGGTGCATAGAACCTATGGCATGATGAAATCGTGTATGCAGTGCTCCCGGATATACCAGGCTGGTGAGGCCCAGTTGCATGATCCTGCGCAGACGTTGAAAAAAAGGATGCTCGATCACCTCATAGATCAGCTCGCTGGGGATGGTGATGAAACCATAGAGGGGGTCGTTGATGATTTTATTTTTGTTGGTCAATGTGGAACTGGGACGAGAGCGTGTTAGATTTGAATTGCTGAAAATATTAGCTGCTACTCAAAGAAAAAAACTAAATGCGACAATATAAAATTTTGTGGGCAGATGACGAGATAGACCTGCTCAAGCCGCACATTCTGTTTTTGAATGACAAGGGGTATGACGTGGAGCCGGTGCTTAGTGGATCGGATGCTCTTGAAATGCTCGAAAGCCAAACATTTGATATCATATTCCTCGATGAGAATATGCCGGGCCTTACGGGATTAGAGACGCTGGCTGAAATCAAAACCCTGTACCCAAACATCCCCGTGGTAATGATCACCAAAAGTGAGGAGGAGCAGATCATGGAGGAGGCCATCGGTGCCAAGATCGCGGACTATCTCATTAAGCCACTCAATCCAAACCAGATACTGCTATCTGTAAAAAAGATTCTGGACAACAAACGGCTGGTGTCTCAAAAAACCAACATGGATTATCAGCAGGAGTTTAGAAACATCAGCCTGGCGGTCAGTGACAACTTGGATCATAATGAGTGGGTGGACGTCTATAAGAAAATGGTGTATTGGGAGCTGGAAATTGACGAAACAGAGGAGAAGGCCATGGCAGAGGTCTTTCATATGCAAAAGGATGAGGCTAATTCGGAGTTCAGTGATTTTATCATTGACCACTACGAATCATGGCTCAATGACCCATCGGTAGACAAACCTCTTCTTTCTCACCAGGTGATGAAAAAGGAAGTGTTTCCCCTTTTGCAAAATGGAGAGAAAGTGTTTTTCATTCTGATAGACAACCTGCGATATGATCAGTGGCATTTGATTGAGTCCGCCTTGTCGGACTTTTACACCGTAGAGGAGGAAGTGCCGTTTTACTCCATTCTGCCCACGACCACTGCTTATGCCCGAAATGCCATCTTTAGCGGTATGCTGCCGGAAGAAATGGCCAGTAGGCACAGAGACCTTTGGGTGCACGAGGATGAGGATGAAGGTAAAAACATGAAGGAGGAGGAGTTTCTGAAAAGGAACCTGGAAAAGAATCATCTAAACAAGACCGTTGCTTATCATAAGGTGCTGCAAAAAGCACAGGGGCGGCAATTGGTGGCTAATGTGAACAATCTGCTGAATTTCGACCTGGTCGCCATTGTGTACAATTTTGTAGACGTACTCTCTCATGCACGCACCGACATCAAAATGATTCGCGAGCTGGCACCTGATGAATCGGCCTATAGATCGTTGACCATGTCATGGTTCCAGCATTCTACACTTTTTGAGCTGTTGAAAATCCTCTCAACAAAAGATGTGAAAGTTGTACTTACCACAGATCATGGAACCATCCGGGTAAAGAAGCCCTCTAAGATTATCGGGGATAAAAACACCAATACCAACCTTCGCTACAAGGTCGGCAAGAACCTGACGCTGGACGATGAAGCAGATACTTATATTTGTCGCAAACCGGAGCTGTTGCATTTGCCAAAAATGAACGTGTCAAGCTCTTACGTCTTTGCCACGCAAAACAACTTTTTCGCTTACCCCAATAATTTCAATTACTACGTGAATTACTATCGCGATACCTTCCAGCACGGCGGGATTTCGCTAGAGGAAATGATCGTACCATTGATTCACCTCAAGCCCAAATCGTAACGCATATGACAATCAATATGTCAGATGAATCAGGTCTGCCAAAGGTGGCCGCAGACATTATCGATTTTGCCCAAGACAAAAAGGTATGGTTGTTTGACGGGTCGATGGGGGCTGGTAAGACCACCCTTATCAAGGCGATTTGCGATCAAATGGAAGTGGTGGACGAGACAAGCAGTCCGACTTTTGCTTTGGTGAATGTGTATGAAAACAGTGCCGGCGAAGAATTGTACCACTTTGATTTTTACAGAATCGATGACGAGAGGGAAGCGGTGGACATAGGTACAGATGAATATTTGTATTCCGGGAATTACTGCTTTATTGAGTGGTCGGAGAAAATCCCAAACCTGATCCCGGAGGAATACCTGAGAATTAGTATTAAATTAGGCGAATCAAATCAACGAATCGTCGAACTTTCCCATCATGACTGAGCAACTGAAAGGCAGCGTTTCAGCACTTGTAGAGGAGTCCAAGCTCTACCCACAGGAAAAAGTAGCCAAAATTTCGAAGGCACAAAAGCAGCTTTTTATAGGGATTCCTCGCGAGCGGTCCAAATATGAAAACAGGGTTTCGCTTACTCCTAAGGCAGTAGAACTCATTACCCGGCAGGGGCACAAGGTTGTGATAGAGTCCGGTTCAGGTGAAAAAGCGAATTTTTCGGATAAGGAATACACCGATGCCGGTGCCAATCTCACCAATGACTCCAGGGAGGTGTTTAAATCTGAGCTGGTGCTAAAGGTCGAATACCCCACCGCAGAGGAAATCGAATGGCTGTCGCCCGGAAAGACGGTGATCTCTACCATCCACCGGGAGGAAAGGAAAGTGAAGGAGCGGCTGGCCTTGCTCAATGCAAAGAAGATAACGGCGATTGGTTATGAATTGCTGGAAGACAAGTCAGGCGGGCTGCCCATCGTACGGGCTATGAGTGAAATAGCAGGCTCGGTCGTCATACCTATTGCGGCGGAATATCTGTCTTCTGGAAATGACGGACGTGGGATGATACTGGGAGGAATCACCGGTGTGCCACCTACCAATGTGGTTATTATCGGTGCGGGTACAGTGACCGAGTACGCAGCCCGAACGGCGCTGGGACTGGGGGCTTCTGTAAAGGTATTTGATCAGCATCTTTACAAATTGCATCGATTGAAGCACATTTTGTCTTCTTCCATATTTACTTCCACCATCGATGAAGTGGCCCTCAAAAATGCACTTGAAGAAGCCGATGTGGTAATAGGTGCTGTGCGTTCAGAAGATGGGGTTTTACCCAAAATTGTGAAACAAGACATGGTAAAGGCCATGAAGAAAGGTGCGGTGATCGTGGATGTCAGTATTGACGAGGGGGGGTGTGTCGAGACTTCTGATGTGACTAACCTGGACAAACCGACGTTCATTAAATATGATGTGATCCACTACTGTGTACCAAATATCGCCTCGAAAGTAGCCAGAACATCGACCAAGGTGCTAAGCAATATTTTTACCCCGATCATCAACAACATAGGTCGTCATGGGGGAGTGGATGAAATGATCTTTCAAAACCCATGGTTTCTTAAGGGCGTGTATTGCTATAAAGGTGCGCTCACCAACTACGCCCTGGCTGAGAAATTCAAGATGAAATTCAAAGACCTAAATCTGCTGCTGGCTGCTAGGTTTTAGAGACGATCTCTCAGCAGCTTAATTTTTGCTTCAGCATCGGCCTTTTTCTTACGCTCCATTGCCACTACCTGTTCAGGCGCATTATTGACAAACTTTTCATTGCTTAGCTTTTTGTCGATAGAGGCGATGAAGCCTTCCAAACGCTGGATTTCATTTTCTATGGCTTCTTTGTCCTCATCTGCATCCGCATGCTCACCTAATGATAAGTAGAACTCATCCTGATCAATCAGAAAACTGATAGCATTGTCCACTTTGTCTTTAGTCTGTGCCACAGAGGTGATGTTGGCCAGCTTTTCTACTATTGGGAAGTAGGTGGTCAGCTGATCAAAATCCTGGGCCTTTACGAATAAATCAAGGCTTTCTTTTGGAGAAATTCCTTTTTGATTTCTGATGTTTCGAATTTGAGTTACTGCTTCGAATACCTCAGAAGTCTTTTTAACCTGATCGGCATCAAAGTCCGCTTTGTCGGGCCAAGAGGAGATCATGAGATAGTCATCCTCATTTCTGTCTTTCATGCTCTGCCAGATCTCCTCAGAGATAAATGGCATGAATGGGTGGATGATTTTCATGAGTCGCTCAATGAAACCATTGGCCTGATTGAATGTAGTCTGATCAATAGGTTTACCGTATTCCGGTTTGATCAACTCAAGGTACCATGAGCAGAAGTCTGTCCAAACGAGCTTGTAGGTACTCATCAACGCGTCCGACAATCTGAATTTTGAAAATAGATCGTCCAATTCGTCGAGTACCTGGTTGATTCGGTTTTCGAACCACACCCCGGCGATTTTCGCCGTAGGAGATTGCTCAATGTCTGCTACCTCCAATGTCGTAATGAGTCGGAAGGCATTCCAGATTTTGTTGGAGAAATTTCGACCCTGCTCACAGAGTTTTTCGTCAAAAAGGAGGTCATTGCCTGCCGGAGAGCTAAAGAGCATTCCTGTCCGTACTCCATCTGCACCGTATTTGGCGATGAGATCGAAGGGGTCAGGAGAGTTGCCCAGTGATTTGGACATTTTCCGACGCTTGCTGTCGCGAACGATTCCTGTCAGGTACACATTTTTGAATGGAGGGCGATTTTCCTCATCGTATTCTATACCTGCGATGACCATTCTGGCTACCCAAAAGAATAGGATCTCCGGTGCGGTTACCAGGTCATTGGTAGGGTAATAGTATTTGAATTCTTCATTGTCAGGATCGCTGATTCCCCGGAATGTTTCCACAGGCCATAGCCAGGATGACGCCCATGTGTCCAGTACGTCCTCGTCTTGACGGAGATCATCTGCGCCAATGGATTTGCCGGCTTTCTCTGAAGCCAGTTTGACTGCTTCTGCGATGGATTCCGCCACAACAAAGTCATCCATGCCGTCACCAAAGTAATACGCCGGAATCCTATGTCCCCACCAAAGCTGTCGTGAGATACACCAATCCTGTACATTCTCCATCCAGTGTCGGTAGGTGTTTTTGAATTTTGCGGGGACCAACTGAACGTCATCGTTCATTACCGCGTCATAGGCAGGTTTGGAAAACTCCTTCATAGCGATAAACCACTGGACAGATACCCGAGGCTCGATCACTGCGTCTGTTCGTTCGCTATAGCCAACCTTGTTTTTATAGTCTTCTTCCTCGACCAGGAATCCGTCTGCTTTAAGATCCTTGGCGATTTTCTTTCTCACTACGAAGCGATCTTCTCCGATATACTTTTGGGCAGCAAGACTCATGGTTCCATCGGCATTCAGGATGTCGATAAACTCCAGGTCATACTTCTTGCCCAGTTCATAGTCATTGGTGTCGTGCGCAGGGGTTACCTTCAGACAACCAGTTCCAAATTCCATGTCTACGTACTCATCC
Organism: Reichenbachiella sp.; assembly: GCA_965222305.1. GTDB lineage: Bacteria > Bacteroidota > Bacteroidia > Cytophagales > Cyclobacteriaceae > Reichenbachiella. Next base: position 1,939,177 of record OZ244943.1, on the reverse strand, counting down.
TGTATTATTGGAATGACACGATTCACAAAGGGTACGATTGCTTTCTTGCCATGAAGGTGCTTGTATCGCTCGTCGTTAGGATTGATACAAATGGCGGTATCGCCGAGGATGGTTTCCGGACGTGTCGTAGCGATGACTAGATGCTCGTCAGTTCCTTCGATTTGATAACGAACGTGGTATAGTTTGGACTGTACCTCCTTGTGGATCACCTCCTCATCAGACACTGCCGTCTGAGCCTGGGGGTCCCAGTTGACCATGCGGTACCCACGATAGATGTATCCTTTTTTATAAAGATCAACAAATACCTTGATAACCGACTCGTAGTAGTGATCATCCATAGTAAATGCCGTACGATCCCAATCACATGATGTACCCAGTTTTTTTAGTTGCTCCAGTATGATTCCACCATATTTTTCTTTCCATTCAAATGCATGACCTAGAAATTCATCCCTACTCAGTTCATTTTTGGATATCCCCTGGTCTTTGAGCATGGCGACCACCTTGGCCTCTGTCGCAATGGAGGCATGGTCGGTACCGGGCACCCAGCAAGCTTCCTTGCCCTGCATGCGTGCCCTCCTGATAAGGACGTCTTGGATAGTGTTGTTGAGCATGTGGCCCATATGAAGAACGCCGGTCACGTTGGGAGGGGGGATGACGATCGTGTAGGGTTCTTTGTCAGGGTTGGGCTTTGATTGAAAAAAGCCTTTGTCCATCCATTCTTTGTATCTTTTGTCTTCTACCTCTACCGGATTGTACTTCGTCGATAATGCCATTTGCTATTCTGAAATTAAGTCCGGCAAAATTATAAAAATATATGGGCTGGGAAATGGTAGAGGATACAATATGTGAATTGTGCGGGGTTATATGGCAAGTGGTTTGGTGAGGACACAAACTGTAGTTGAGGTATGAGTAAAAAAATAGCCCCGATTCCTATTTGACAGGATCGGGGCATCGACTATATGCGGTGGTCATAAGACCTAAAAGCATTTTTCTAGCTAGACCTCTACGGTTTCCGGTTCGTCAACTTTACCGCTGATCTTGTTTTTTATGGCCATCTCGAGTTCATCCATGAGTTCCGGATTGTCAAGGATTAGTTGCTTTACAGAATCTCTGCCCTGGCCTAGTTTGTTTCCTTTGTATGAGAACCAGGAACCGGATTTTGCCACTACCTCGAGTTCTACTCCTATGTCGATAATTTCTCCCACTTTGGAAATACCCTCACCATACATGATGTCAAACTCAATCACTTTGAAAGGTGGTGCCACTTTGTTTTTAACCACTTTCACCCTGGTTCTGTTGCCCAATACATTATCAGCACTCTCTTTGATCTGACCGATTCGACGGATGTCAAGACGCACAGAAGAATAAAACTTAAGCGCATTACCTCCGGTTGTTGTTTCCGGGTTGCCAAACATCACTCCGATCTTTTCACGGAGCTGGTTGATGAATATGCACGAGCAGCCGGTCTTGTTGATTGCCCCGGTGAGTTTTCTTAAAGCCTGGCTCATCAACCTTGCCTGCAAGCCCATCTTGCTGTCGCCCATTTCTCCTTCGAGCTCTGCTTTGGGTACAAGGGCGGCTACTGAGTCAATGACAATGATATCAATGGCCCCTGATCGTATCAAATGCTCTGCAATTTCGAGTGCCTGCTCTCCATTGTCAGGTTGTGAGATCAGGAGGTTTTCTGTATCAATACCGAGTTTCTCCGCATAGACCTTGTCAAAGGCGTGCTCTGCATCTATAAAGGCCGCCATGCCTCCTTGCTTTTGTGCCTCGGCGATACAGTGCATGCTGAGTGTCGTCTTACCTGATGACTCAGGCCCGTAGATTTCTACAATCCGACCTCTGGGTATACCGCCGATCCCGAGGGCTATATCCAGACTAATGGAACCTGTAGGTATAGAAGGAATATCTGTCACGCTCTCATCAGAGAGCTTCATTACGGTTCCTTTTCCGTAAGTTTTTTCCAGCTTGTCCAGCGTCAGCTGGAGTGCTTTTTGTTTTTCCGCATTTTCACTCATAGTCGTTTGTTTTTAGAAGATTATCTCATGTTATGTATGTGTTTCGGTAAATATTTTAGCAATACTAAATTAAATATTAGTAAAAACTAAAAAAATTAGTAAAATAATTCAGCCTGCTAATCTTATAGATTGAAATGAAAGACGAGAAGTACGGGTCGTTGCTTAAATATTAACTTTTTGTTACTTCTTTTTAGCCGCCAAACATTATTAAATTAAAATTAAGAAATTCGGGCATTCAAAATGGGGAGAGATATTCCTAATTTTAGGAAGGAAATTTAAAACGATATGTCGGGTAACAAGAAAATTTTAGTAGTAGATGATGAGGTAGACATTTTGGACTTGCTCAAGTACAACCTTGAGAAAGAAGGCTACCAGGTGAAAACTGCTGAAAATGGAATCGATGGAGTAGAAGTGGCAAGAAAATTTGTACCGGATTTGATCCTGTTGGACATTATGATGCCGGATCAGGATGGTGTGGAGACTTGTCGACAACTGCGAGAGGTGAAAGATCTATCCAACTCATTTATTATTTTCCTAACGGCCAGGGTAGAAGAATACTCTGAGGTGGCCGCCTTTGAAAATGGTGCTGATGACTACCTGACCAAGCCTATCAAGCCTCGAGCGCTCATGAGTCGAATTAATGCGATTTTCAGACGATCTAAGAAGGACGTAGAGTTGGAGGATAAGATCGCTGCGGGAGATCTGGAGATCGACAAACTGAGCTACACCGTGAGAAAAGGAACCCAGGAATTTAATTTCCCCAAAAAAGAATTCGAATTGCTCTATTTCCTGGCCCGGCATCCCGGCAAGGTATTTAGTCGGGACGACCTGTTGCACAACATTTGGGGTACGGACGTATATGTATTGGCCCGAACCGTGGATGTACATATACGAAAGGTGCGCGAAAAAATAGGCGAGGGTTACATTTCTACCATAAAAGGCGTAGGTTACAAATTCGAATTGGATTAAAACCACGCAATGCAACTCAACTCCAAAAGGCTGGCTTTTATCCTGGCTATTTGCATATCTGTGATCATCACAGGGTGTCTTGCCGTGATACCCGATGTCCCTGAGGTCACCTTTTGGGTGATTGGGCTTATCTCTTTTGGAGCATCCTACATCCTGATCAACATTATCCTTGAATTCCTGTTTTTTAGAGAGCTGCGAAATATCTACGATATGTTTGAGCAGATCAGGAGAAACGATCTGTCACAGCTGGATAAAAACAAACCGTCAGGGTTTAGCTCGCTCAGCCAGATCTACAAGGAAATCTACTCTTACGCGAGAAATAAGCAATCGGAAATTGACCGGTTGAAACAGATGGCAAAATTTCGCAGGCAGTTTCTCGCAGATGTATCTCATGAGCTAAAAACACCGATTTTCGCTGCTCAGGGATTCGTGCACACCCTGCTCGATGGAGCCATCCATGATAAGGAGCACCGAATGAAATTTCTGCAAAAGGCCGCGAAAAACCTCGACGGACTGGATGCCCTGGTGCAGGATTTGCTCACCGTCTCGCACATGGAGGCAGGAGAGATCACTATGCAGATGGAGCCGGTGAATCTCGTAGAGATGATATATGAGATCTTTGATCAAATGGAAGACTCGGCCCACAAGTCTAAAATCACATTGCACTTAAATGTGGCCAGAACAGAAAAGCTCGTGGTGAAAGCTGATGCTAACCGCATTCGACAGGTACTCGTCAACCTGATTACCAATGGCATCAAATATTCAGAGAATGATTCTGAGGTTCATGTCATTCTCCATGAGCGAAATGGAAAGATCGACATTACGGTCAGGGATCAGGGAATTGGTATTCCGCCCAAGCACCTCAATCGCATCTTTGAGCGGTTTTACAGGGTGGACAAAAGTCGGTCGAAGGCCATAGGTGGCACCGGTCTGGGTTTGTCGATTGTAAAGCACATAGTGGAGGCCCATGATAGCGAGGTAAAGGTGACCAGTACAGTAGGAGAGGGCTCGGAGTTTAGCTTTGAGCTGGAGAAATATCCCACGGTAGCAGGACTAGTCTAAATCTTTCTTTTCTTTGTGTTCTCAATTCAGAATATGAAGAAAAAAATCAATCCCACGGATCTCATTGTATTTGAAAGTGATGACTATTGGGTCATCAACAAGCCTCCGTTTATTTCTACCTTGGAGGATCGGGTGGATAAGGATCATATTTTGTCCCTTTTTAGGAAAATAGCCGATGAGGCCTTCGTGTGCCATCGCCTGGACAAGGAAACCTCAGGTGCGTTGCTATTGGCGAAGAACGAGGAGGCCTACAAGAATGCAGCGATGCAGTTTGAGGGACGTGAGGTAGAAAAAGTGTATCATGCTATTGTAGAGGGGCGTTTTACCGATGAGGTGATCAAAGTAGACGTACCGCTAAAAGTAGCCGGATCAGGACAAGTACGTGCCGATAACCGTCAAGGGAAACCTGCTGAGACGCTCTTCCGCACCGGAAAAAACCTGGGTAAGTACACACTGGTGGAGGCCAAGCCCATCTCCGGCCGTCGGCATCAGATACGAGTACACCTTCAGTACCTTAACTATCCCATTTGCGGCGATACCCAGTATGGTGGACGCCCCATTTTTCTATCGGATTTCAAAAAGAACTACAGACCAGCCCGGGATCATGAGGAGCGCCCTTTGTTTGATCGAGTTGCCCTTCATGCCTACTCTTTAAAAATCAAAGGCCTTGACGGAAAGGATATCTTTGTGGAGTGTCCTTACCCAAAGGATTTTGAAATGGTGCTGGGCAAGTTTGAGAAGTTTGGGTGAACTGTTGACGGTTGACCGTCAACGATCAGTTATTGGTATCAAACATCTCAATCGTGTAGTCGAGCAATTCAATCCCACCGGGTTTTCCATGACCGGGAATAACTATTTTGAGATTAGGATATTCCTCTTTGATCTTACGGACGGTTTCTGACCAGGCGTTAGTACTGGCATCACCCAAAAAGCCTTTTCCGGCTTTGGCTGATTTGATAAGGCACCCGCCGAATAGCACCTCCTGATCGGGTACATAGCCCACTATGTTGTCTCGGGTATGTCCCTCGCCGAAATATGAGATCAAGACCTTTTCTCCAGCATCACTCTTGATGAGCAACCCATCACTATCGAAAGTTGTTTTGGTAGGGGTATAGCCCTCTTCTTTCGCCAGATCATTTGTCAGTTGGAATGCATAGGATTGATAGCCACTTTCGTGAAACGCCTGTATACCGCCGAGGCAGTCTTTATGAAAATGCGTAGGAATAACAGAACCGGATTTGCAGTTTTGATCAGCCAGCCATTCAATCAATTCCCGTGAGGACTCGTCGTTCGTCGGGCTGTCAAATACAATGGCATGAGAGCCCTGGATTACAATCATGCCGTTGCAGGCCACCTTGCCGAAATCATCAGTCTGAAGGTAAGAAACATGGAGATATACCCTGTCGGATACTTTTTCGATGATGAGATTTTCAGATTCGTAGCGGTCATTCGCTGATTGATCGGTTTTGCATGCAAATGCGATAAGGCCAATGATTAATAGAGTAAATGGTTTCATAGAAGTTTTGACTTGGGTCGACCAAATTAGTGAATTAGGAAAACTATTGGAATCTTCCGTCGGTAACATCTGTTACAAACCTGTAAAGCCCCTGACCGTTTCTTTGTACAGTAAAACAGATAAAAAATGGCAACAGTAAAATTAACAGCAGATAAATTCAAGGAAGAAATCTTTGACTATACCCAAGAGAAAGAATGGAACTTTAAAGGGGAGAAGCCGGCCATCATCGACTTCTACGCCGACTGGTGTGGGCCGTGCCAAATGGTCGCGCCGGTACTGGAAGAGCTATCCAATGAGTACCCTGATGTCGTGATCTACAAAGTGGATACTGAAGTGGAACAGGAGCTGTCTGCAATATTCCAGATCAGAAGCATTCCTTCGATTCTCTTTATCCCGAAGGACAAACAACCCATGATGCAAGCGGGAGCCTTACCTAAAGGTGCCTTGCAGGATATTATCGAAAAAGAGCTATTGGCCAAAGAGGAAAGGGTGGCCTGATTTTCCAAACCCAAAGATAGTTTTCCCGGAAGCAGGGATGCGATTCTCAATTATTCTGCATCCCTTCTTCTACCCAAACTCTGATGATTTCCAACTCCTCTTCTGTCAGTGAACCGTAAAGGGGTGGGGGCATGTTTCGGTTTTGGGTTTTCAAGACGATGTTTTCACCAAATGCTGCTATGGTCTCGTAGGCCGTAAAGGCAGGTTCGGATGAGGCATCGTGACAACCGACGGAGTTGCAGTTGGTCTGGATGAGCGGGAACAAATGATTTGAAAAACTGACATCATGTACCACTCCATTCGCCTTGAGCTCTACGTTGAAAATATCTGCTACAAATTGGGTGCTTACAAGGGTCGTGTCTTCTAATACCTCATTATCGCCGCTCCAATGAGTAAAGTACACCGGCTCCTCGAGAGATGACGCGATATTTACGTCCTCACCGGGGTGGTAGCTTCCCGATCCTTCGCCATTGATCACATTTACTTCAATGGTGTAGGAAGGATCGACTATGGATTCTGATTTGAGGTAAACATCCGAATCCTCAACTTCAAAGCTCGTACTTTCCAAAGTGGAGTCTGTCAACAAAAAATTGTCCCCGGACCAATGACTGAACAGGAACGGATAGGTATAGGCGTTGCTGGAAATTGCTACCGATTCACCGGTCAGATAGTCACCTGATCCTGTGCCTCCGTCGATCACTACATCAAATGGCCCCTGTCCGGATATTTTGAAGTGTACCGTGTCAGAGCTTATTATGTTTCCCGCTCCTGATATGTAGACCACTAATTCATATTCATCATCGACCAGGCCCTCAATGGTGAACATGGGTCGCGGTACCAGGGCGGCTGGGTGAGAATTTAGCTTGAAATAGGTCTCGGTTCCGTCATCTACATTTTCCAATTCAATAGAAACCTCTACTGTTTGCGCATTGATATCTACACCTTCTTGCGGGGAAATAATACTTACCGACGGTTGTCCCGGGTCTGAGTCTTCGCAACCCAATACCAGTAGCAAGAGAAATGCTACCCAAATTGTCCAAACGATTCTGATCACCTAGCTACTTCTTAATTCTTGATAAATAATTGACCGGAGTATTCTTCTGATCCAGACACCAGCTTTAAAATATACTCTCCCGCATCAAGGGAAGTGATGTCTATGGCCCTTGTATTTGCTTCGATGTTTCCGGCCAGGATTGTCTTGCCTGACAAGGTATAGATTTGAAATGTTAGTTGCTTGTCTGAATCGACAAACAACGTCTCCTTAACCGGATTGGGGTAGATGGTCACTTCGGATTTTGGGTTACCCAAAAACGAGATGCCTAAAACATTGGTGATCGTGAGTGTTTTGGTCAACCTTCCTTCACCTCCTTTGCGATCCAATGCCGTCAGTCTGACCTGGTATTCTCCTACCTCATCGAAAGTATAATCCACAGTCCTGCCAAAAAACTGTGCTCCGCTAATATCCCATGCGTAGGTCAGGTTGTCTCCATCGGCATCTACAGACCCGGTTCCATCAAATGTTATTTCGGTAGGCACTTTTGTAGAGTCTCCTGAGATCGTAAAAGTGGCAACCGGCACGGAATTCGGGTGCACCTCTACCTGACTTTCGTCAGAGTCCTGTCCATCGTGCACGGTCAATGTGATGATGAAAGTGCCCCCGGTGTTGTAGGTATGGCTTGCCGTTATTCCTTCCATGGTCGCACCGTCCCCAAAGTCCCAGGAATAGCTCAATGCATCATTGTCAAAATCGTGAGAGTCAGACGCATCGACCATCACTTCAAATGGGACATTGCCGCGTGTTTCTTCAATGCCGATGACGGCCGAAGGCTTTACGTTTTGTGTTCCATCAGGAATATCAACCTTGTATATGTTGCCATCTGACTTGGTAAACATCCAAACCTTTCCATCAGAAGATCTGAAGAACCTCAGGTCAATCCTACCTGAGGGGGCAACCTCAAGGAAAGTACCTTCCTCACTGCCGTCAATGGTGACCTTGGCCTCCCGTATTTCGTATTGCCTGCCCTGGATCAATGAATCCAACGGCACATGAAACAAGTCTCCGTAGAGAATGTCACTGAATAGAAGCTGGCCATTCAGAAGAGTGTGGGAAGGATCGGTCCAGGTATACCCTAAAGCGATGGCTGCTCCTTCGGAGTGGTCATATTGGGCGACGGGATAAATGAAGTCACCATTGTCGGGATTGGGAAGATCCGATACGCTTCGGTTGTTCCAGTTGTACTGAAAAGTCCCCTCGCGATGATCCCATCCATAATTTCCTCCTTTTTCTATCAGGTTGATTTCTTCGATGTTGTGCTGACCAATGTCACCGGCCAAAAGAATGGTCTCTCCATCCCGCTGCTCAAAAGAAAGGCGATGTGGGTTCCTGAACCCATAGGCCCAGATTTCCTTTATAGCTCCACTGGTATTGAAATATGGATTGGTGTCCGGGATTCCGTATTTTCCGTTGGTGCTGTTGTTTCCTTCCGGATCGATCCTCCAGATGGTACCCAGGTAGCTTTCTAACTTTCCTATATTGTCATGAAAGCCTCTTTCTGATCCTCCGCCTTCTCCATTGCATACGTACAGCAAACCGTAATCTTCATCTCCGGGGCTGGCGAAGGGGTTAAAGGTGATGTCCTGCATGCCGTGGATGTTGGTGGTAAACTCAAGCCTTGCGATTATTTCTTTCGTGCCGGAAAAAGTAGCCGCTGAAGGATCACTGGCCACCCACCGGGTAATGACCCACTGGCAGGAGGTTGACCCCTCTATTGGGGAGAAGTCCGGGGTGCCGGCATTGTCTCTTTCCGCATGGCTGGTATAAAAAATGCCATTCGAGGCAAACTCCGGATGAAAAGCCATAGCGCCTGATCCTGTACCCTTGCCAGAGCCATCGATAAAGTCGTTGAAGTGATCCCAGAAGTTGATGTACAGGTCGAGGTTTCCAGCGTTGTCCATCAGGTACAAATAACCGTTCAGGTCAATCACCGCGATCTTATCCGAACCGGGCACCTCTCTCATCATGTTGATCCGGGCGCGGTTGTCCGGGTGGGTGGTGTGTTCAGGGCCGGGGCCACCCACAGGCATGGTCGAATACGTTTCAAGGTCTACTACCAAACCGGAAAATTGGATTTCCTCCTCTATCGGGCCGGTCTGTGACCAGCTGATCTGAAACGAGCAGAAAACAACGAAAACAATTAGGCACTTCTTCATCAATCTATCCTTAATATTTGCTCGCAACTTAGCACCCAAAAGCCGCATACCATTACATCAATTCGGAAGGAAGGTTGGGTATATTCGTTTGTGTTTGGTCAATGGTGTCGTAACAAGTCAATCCGCAGCGAAAAGATACTCCGGTTGCATACAAACACAGTACCCAGTAACTTAACCCCTAAATCCACAATCATGGATTATCAAACCATAGAAAGCGGCGCATATTTGGACCAAATACAGACGCAAATCAACGAGCATAACTGGTCTGGTATGGAGATCGGGAAGGTCATCGCCGAGCACCGGGATAGCTACCTTCTCAGAAATTCTGAAGGAACCGAATACCGGGCCGAATTGCTCGGGCAACTTACCTATGCAGCAGAAAGCCGACTCGACCTCCCGGCGGTGGGAGACTGGGTGCCCTTCGTGGCTTTTGATGAAGACCTGGCGATCATCCATGGGGTGCTTCCGCGAAAAAGTCTACTGGAGCGGACTCATACTGGGAAAAAGAAAGACAACCAGATCATCGCCACCAATATCGATACGGGCCTGATTGTGATGGGTGCCGACCGGGACTTTAACCTCAACCGCATGGAACGCTACGTCACCCTTTGTCACTCCAGCGGGATCGTGCCCTGCGTGGTACTCACCAAAGCCGACCTTTTGGAAGAGCAAGAGTACACCGATCTGATCGGTCTACTGAAAGAGCGGCTGGACGAAACTACCTTTTTTGCCATCAGTTCTGTGACCGGGTTGGGGGTAGAAGCACTGAAAAAGCATCTGGAACCGGGGCAAACCTACTGCCTCCTCGGGTCGTCGGGTGCCGGCAAGTCCACGCTCATCAATACACTATCCGAACAAGAACTGATGAAAACGGGTGCGATCAGCAGTCATGTAAACAAAGGCAAGCATACAACTACTCATCGAGAACTGCTCGAGCTGCCCAATGGTGCCTACATCATCGACAATCCCGGGATGCGGGAGGTAGGGATTGGTAGTGCAGGAGAGGGGCTGGGCGAGACCTTCGAATCCATCGAAGAGCTAGCCCAAGGCTGTCGCTTCACTGACTGCAAGCATCTCAACGAACCCGGCTGCCAAGTGCTGGAGGCACTGACCGATGGGCGGGTCTCACCAGAGGCTTATGACAACTTCCAAAAACTGGCCCGTGAGACCGAGCACTACGAATCCACAGAAGCCGAGCGCCGCAAAAAAGGAAAGGCACTGGCGGGGTTAGTAAAGTCGATGAAGAAGAAGCGCTAGCTCCAATCAATAAACAGAATTGGGAACGCGTCACAGACGCGCTCCATTGGGAGTGTAGGGGTGTGTTGTAGGACGCAGGATGAATTTTGCGTCATTGCGAGGAGGAACGACGAAGCAATCTCGTTTTCGTTTTGTGAGAACGAGATTGCCGCACTTCACCCACCTCCCTTATGGTCGGTGTGTTCGTTCGCAATGACGGATCTGAAGGAGATTTGTGATTTGGAAGGTCTGCACTCTTTCGCTTGTGCCAAGCGGTTGAGGTTTCTGTGGCCTTGAATGTATTTCGTCCCGATAGCTATCGGGAAATAAATTCTTACGAAGAAAATTGGAGCTGAATCCACTGTTTGAGCCCGAGAGTGCAGCGATTCGGGTGAGTTTGGATTCAGTAGGAGCTCAATAAGAATTTCCGAAATGGATTCACAGCCTTGACTTTTTTGCTTCGTTTTTGGGTCAAGCCAAAAATGAAGAGATCAATCTTTTGATAAAATCTTGTGCCAAACGAAGGATACAAAAACTCGATCCAGGGATTCGTCCCTTTTCCAATCATTAGAGACACCCTTGAAGGAAGGGAAATAAGATTTCTGTATATGCGAGTTTAGGTTAGCTCAATTGCCCCAAACATTCCTATTTTTGTCAGCTTTCAAAAATTACCGTGTTCGATCAGGAGATTAATAAGTGGATCGTCATAGCCGTTACGCTGGCGATCATCATTGGACTATACCGAGGCAACGTAAAGCCGGTCGTTGTATTTGTGGTGGGGGTATTTGCCCTGATGCTGTTCAAGATCATCGACACCCAGGTCTTTCTCAACAGCTTCGCCAACAAAAGTCTTATCTCCATTTTCATCCTGGTGATCCTGACCAATGCCGTCAATGACAACTTCAATCTGACTTATTGGTTTGATAGGTTTTTTTCAAGCTCGAAACAACCCAAAGGTTTTCTCTTGAGAATGACCTCCGGGGTGGCGCTGTTGTCATCCTTTATGAACAATACACCGATTGTATCATTGATGATCCCGTACGTTTTTAAGTGGTCGGAGGACAACAAGGTCAGCCCCTCAAAACTGTTGATTCCCCTTTCTTATTCTGCTTCATTGGGGGGGATGATCACGGTGATCGGCACCTCTACCAACCTGGTGCTCCAGGGTTTTCTGGAAGATAGCGGCATTCCACTCCTGGGGTTTTGGGATTTTGCACCACTGGGTTTTTTGGTGACGGTAGTGGGGACGATCTTTCTTTCTACCGTTGGCTACAAGCTACTGCCGGATCGAATTGACCCTGTTCATAAGGCAAGCGAAAATCAGCTGGAGTATTTGGTGGAAACCTATGTGTCGGAGAATAGTCGGTTCATTGGCAAGTCGATCAAGGAGGCAGAGCTCAGAAACCTGGATGGGATCTACCTGGCCCAGATCGTGCGAAACGGCCATTTGATTGCACCTGTTGCTCCTGACGAAGTGATTGAGGCAAACGATCGGTTGTTTTTTGCCGGGGAAACTGGAAAGATCGTAGGCTTCATCAAAAAGGACGATGGCATCAAGCTGCCCTCCAAAGATAAGTTTTTGTTAGGCGATCAGATCGACCTTATGGAAGCGGTGGTTCCTGCCAATTCCAACATGGCCGGGCAGACTGTGAAGCAATACAAATTCAGAGAGAAGTTTGATGCGGCCATTATTGGTATTCACCGAAATGGAGAGAAGATCATCGGAAAGATCGGGGACGTCGTGCTCAAAAACGGAGACCTCCTTCTACTGACTGCCGGCAAGCGCTTTCAAGAAAACATTAAGCGTGACAAAAACATCTATGTGGTCAACAACCTCCAGACTCTGGAGCATGACAACCCCCTTGGGAAACGCAGCTTTATTCTATTAATCCTGTTGATTCTGGGTTTGTTGTTTTTTGGATTCTTTGACCTCTTCATGTCGCTCATGATCATTCTCATGGTTATGATGGCTTTTAAGCTGACCACATTCACTCACATCAGGATGGATGGAGGAAATATGGTGCTCTTTGTTATCCTGGCGTCAGCCCTGACCCTGGGTAAGGCCCTGATCAGCACGGGTGCGGCGGACATGATCGCCCATGGAATGATCAGTGTCTTCGAGCCTTTTGGCTATGGTTCGATCATACTTGGGCTCTGTTTGCTGACCCTGGTTCTTACGTCTTTCATCACCAATGTAGCGGCCGTCTCGGTGACCTTTCCCATTGCCTATGCCCTGGTGGAGGAACTTGGTGTGTCAGGTACACCCTTTTATGTGGCCATTGCGTTTGCTGCCTCTGCGTCATTTCTGACCCCTATCAGCTACCAGACAAACCTCATGGTCTACGGGCCGGGTGCTTATAAATTCAAGGACTTCCTTAGAATAGGGGTGCCCCTTACACTCATTTACCTTGTGATCACGATTGTCTATGTGACGCAGGTGCATGAATTTTAGAGAGGAGGGTTAAACTTTGCCAGAGCTTACCCATAACCGGAATAAGCTTTGACAGAGTTATGAAAGTCAAACATGCCTACTGTTTTGTGAAACGTCTTGTAGTGCTGAATTCCCGGTTTGAGAATTTCAAGAGATACATCCCTTTAGGAACCCCTGATAGATTGATCCGCAGATCAGCCCCTGAGTGATCAATTTTTTGAATGAGCTTGCCGGTCATGTCTACAATAGAGACTTCAGCGTGCAGTACATTCGATTCAAAATCAACGTTTAGAAAACCTTCAGTGGGATTGGGGTAAATATTTACCCTTGTGTCTTGATCCTCAATCCCCAGCGCAATGTCCAGGTCACCCACGATGGTGCCGTTATTGACCAATCCTGTTATACTTTCTCCGTTCCAATTGGATACATCCAAAGTACCGTTGTTGACAAAGGATTCTGCAAATGAAAGGTTGGCATCTCCTTCCAATGTGATCGTGCCATCATTTACTATGCTTGAGGCCATCAGTGTGGAAGCGGTTGCCACTTTTACATCAGAGCATTCACCAATCTCCATTGAAGTCGCTACATCCAAAGACCCTTCTGATACATCCAGAGAAGCACAATCAGTTAGTTTGAGAATACCGGCATGCTGGTCTATGGCATCCACCACAACTACAGAATTGCTGATGACCACTGTGTCAAACCTTGAAGGCTGAAAGGCGAGGTTCCAGTTTTCAATTCGGGCATATCGGTTGTCAACATCTCCATCCCACACAATCGACTCGATAGAAGGGAATGCTCCGAGTTCGTTGAGGTATTCCTCGAGATTGGTGTATCCGTCTTGGTCATAGTCTTTGTTTCGATCTGACTCATCGTCGGGATCAAGGTTTCTGGCCAATTCCCAGTCATTGGGCATACCATCTCCATCTGTATCCCAATCTGCGGCTCGGGATACTTCTTCTATCACAGGAAAGCCACCTACTTCGTCCGGGTGGTCGATGATCCCGTTTTGCCTTGAACCAGCAGTTGGATTGCCAGAAGCCGTAACATCCACAATTCGGATATCCACAGGGTCGCGAACCGGCAAATTAGCGCCTGCACGATCCAAAACGGTTAGATAAGCCTCTTGTGCTGACTGAGTAGAGACGTAAGGCAGGTCAGGGAGTACAAAGGTCTCACCATTCGATCCATCGTAGGGATCCGCAGGGTCTTCTGGAAACTCCACATGAGTGTGCGGCTGATCTACTTTGACCCATTCCAGGTGGTCTTTCATGTAATCACCTTCCCACTCGGGGTGTGACTCACCAACGGCCGGGCCGATACCGGGATAGGGCTCGACCCATGGGCTCCATTGCACCCCGGTATAGTTTACACCATCTACCATGGATTCTCCCTGCCAGTTGTCTTCAGTGATGGTGGGGTGGCCTTCCATAATGTTGCCATCTATGTACCACCAGCCGATCACCCCGGGGCCGGAGTAGCGTGCTTTCTTGTCTAATCCTAACTCTTCCGCCGTACTCCATGAACGTACTTCAGGTAAAACGATTCTTGTTTTGAGTTCTGGGGCAGGAAGACTCCAGTCCCAGTTGTAGCCCGTAGCTGGCCCGGGTTTATAGTAGTTGTTGATCACGTTCATGTGGGCTTCTTTGCCCGCTCCGTCCATACTTCGATCTCTCCAATTGAAAATCACATTATTTCTAAAATCCATAAAATGAGAAAAGGAAATGCTCGGATTTCTACCCACGTTACATGCCATCAGGTTGTGGTGGTGATTCGCACCTTGTCCGCCCCAGGTATTCGCAAAAGCATGATTAGCCGGATTGAGCGCTTCTGAAATAATGCTCCATTGTACCGTGATGTTCTTGGTAGGAATGAGCTTGCCTCCATCCAATTGGCAACGGTACATCGACATATTTTCATCTGTACCCCAGCTGGATGAGACATGGTCTATCATGATGTTTTTTGAGACACTCATCCCCACCAGGCATTGTCCGGCTGTCGCGGTATTGGGTTTCGGAAACGGACCATTGATGTCATAGCTCCTACGAAATCTCATGTATCGGATCAGAATGTCGTTGACGCGCCCGGTCATGTTGACGGTAGCCCCGGCAATGATGATTCCGTCACCAGGTGCTGTTTGCCCTGCAATAGTGATGTAGGGGTTTTGAATTTGCACCTCGCTTTCTAGATAGATGATGCCCGATACGTCAAAGACTACTGTTCTGGGACCGCTGGCTTCACACGCAGCCCGGAAGCTACCCGTACCTGAGTCGTTGAGGTTGGTGACATGGTAGACGGTGCCTCCACGGCCTCCGACCGTCACGGCACCAAACCCTTCAGCACCTGGGAAGGAGGGAATAGTCTGACTGAATAATGTGGTTGAAAAATGGACAATAAGAAATATTAGGAAACCGCCTATGGTTCCCTTATTCAAAGGAAATAGCCTGTAGCTCATTGTTTTAAGAAGTAATGTTTGTAGTTAATAGTTAATCAACCGAAAGATATTGGCAAACAATGAGTTGGCTGTCCTGTGGTATCATCGGATGATTAGCAGTGTAAGCGAAATTGTGACTAAAACCGAATGAAACTTTTTTAAGAACACACCCCTCCACCCCTCTCAATAGGGGAATAGAGGTGTTTATTCGATTTGAGTCACAATTGTCCTACCTAAAATGCAAATCCATAAACTGGATCATCACCTCAAAATCCTCGTCGAGTACGGTGTGCTTGCCGTCATGCATGAAAAAGCCCATGTCTTTGAGGATTGGTTTTCCGGGTTCGGGAAATTCGTCTTGGGTTAAGGTTTCCTTTTTAAAAAGCTCATAGACCGGCTCGGCTGCTTTGGCTGCTTCCCATTCCCCTTTAGGGTCGGACCAGGTATCAGTGGAGCCAACGATCTGTAAAACGGGCCGTGGGGCAATCAACGAAAGAAGCATATGTCCATCTAATGGCAACTTGTCTACGTCAAAAGCATAATCCGAATATTTCGGAGCATACCAGTAGTGGTATCGCGAAGGCTTGGTCAAATCGGCGATCGTTTCGCCATAGTTGCGTCGGCTGATGGCAGCTCCTCCTTCACCGGAAAGCATTGGGATTACCATGGCAAAGCGCTCGTCTCTTGCGCCCGTCCAAATGGCTGTTTTTCCCAAACGGGAAACACCGGATAGTGCAATTTTAGATCCCTCAATTCCTTCGAAACTTTGCAAGTAATCCATGACCCTGCTCAATCCCCACGACCAGGCACCGATGGCACCCCATTCATTATCCTTTCGGGGATCATTGACACCAAAGAGTGGTCTTACCCCGAGTTTTCCTCCATGGTTGTAATCCGGCTCGATATCTCCATAGTAGACGGTCACTACTCCAAAACCACTTTCGATGAATTTCTCAGGTTTGATATCCCTGAGTAGGAGTGCTTCTTTGTCAGGTATCCTGGCATCAAACTTCTTGTTCCAAACGGAGTCCTCCTGAATGCCGGGCTCATCAAAAAGCAGACTGTTAGGAGTAAAGCTGATGTGGAGCAGTGTCGGAACAGGTTTGTCTTCGTTTGCTGGTGTATGGATCAAAACCCGGATCGGATACTTGTCAGGGTGGTCAGGAAAAGTAAGGTTTACTTGTGTTCGTTTTGACTTTCCGTTCATTCCTTCGCCTTCCAACTCCAATACATCATATTGGATATTGATGGAGTCTGAGGGTATCACACCGTGCTGGTTTTGCTCGAAAAGGCTGAGAATTTCACTTCGTCTTTTGGACTCCCAAGTTTTGACTGATTTTACTTTTTTACCGTTTTCTAGGATCAATGGATCGGGCAGGGTGTAGGGGGTGACTTTTGATTGGTCAACGTTGGTGGTGGGCTGATCGTCCCACTTTCTTTCATAAAGCCATTCTTCATAACGTTCAAAAACCTTTGTCCCGTTATTATTGTACCACTGATAACCCCTGCGTCTTTCTTGCTCTATTTCGGCCAGATTGTATTTGATGATGCCATCACGTCCGGCGAAAATGGGTGTGTTGGTTTCGATCTCATAGTATCGTGCCCAGAGCGGAGGAGCCGAATTGTTAGGTTGGACCATTACATCTTCCTTGGTTTTGATTAATTCCAAGCCATTGATCTGCGAATCCCTATACCACTGAACCCCGGCTTCAATCGCACCTTTGACTTCCGGTGATGGCTTTTTGATGTCCATCAAAAACAGAAGGACATTCGCGCTTTCTCCTCCGCTGATGGATGCGGGTTCAAAAGCCCGGGCGGACTTGGGTTCATACGTATCAGGATCACATTGCTGCGGCCAGGCTGTTCGTTTTCCATTCACCATGATTTGGCTTTTTAGGATGAAATCAATGCCGCGGTTGTATGCGTCTTTGGCACGTTCCAGGTTATCTTCTCCAATGACCCGATAATCTTTTTCCGTTTGTATTTCTTGCAGGAAATAGAGCATATCTGACACCACATCATCATTAAAGGACACATATCGATAATAGTCTGTCTTAGTCATATCGGGGTAGGCACGTGGCCATCCGCCCGTTTCGTATTGAGCATCCAGGATGTAATCCAGTCCGCCGAGCAAGGAAGTAAGATATGCGGAATCCTGAGTTGCTATAAAGCCTCGGGTGAGAAAACGCATCTCATTCAAACTGGCCTTGACGATGGCCGCTTTCATGCCCCATGGACCTGCCAGGGTTGAATCACCCTCAAAGGGTTGATGTGAAGTGCCCATCAGTGGCCAACCGGTTCCGTTGTCCTGCCAGGATAGGATGTTTTGGGCCATGGTAAGACCGGGCTCTGTTCGATACCAGGAGTACGGTTTCTTTTTGATCCCCGAATCCCACCAGTATAGGTTTTTTACAAATTCAGCCTTGTTGTATGGCTTTTGAGCTGGGGATTGTAGGAATGTAAATAGAACGAGGCAAGGTAAGAGGTAGAGGAATTTAAGTTTCATGTGGGGTAAAAGGTAAGTTTAGCGATGAGATAATAAGCTTCTTGGTAACCAGTTGGTTGTGGTAAAAGTGTAATTATTACACTTAAAGCCAGAAATGTTTTCAATCCTGATAATCAGATTCTTTCCAAGGTATCTCTGGTCAGTTGATCCTGTGCATCGCCTGTGTTGATGGTTGAGGCGGGTTCAAACAGCATCACGGATACTTCTTCTTTGGCGACAGGCTTGTGTTCAACTCCCTTGGGTACGATGACGAATTCATTGGGCTTTATCGTTAGTGTCTTATCTCTAAATTCGATTTGAAGGGTTCCGTCAAGCACATAGAACATCTCGTCTTCATCGTCGTGCTTGTGCCAAACGAATTCTCCCTTGAACTTGGCGAGTTTGACATGTTGTCCATTCAGCGCTCCGACAATTCGTGGGTTCCAGTGGTCATTGAATAAGGACAGTTTTTCGCTAATTGTTACTTTATCCATTTAAGACTTTTATCTCATTACCTAAGAAATACGCCGTAATGAAACAGAATGTTATCAATGTGCTGAAAAGGAAGCAACATTCAAAAGATTTGGACGCTATCTGAATCATCCTCGTGAAAGTCCCCTTTTTGAATCAGTAGAAAATTTTAAATGGTCCGACGATTGTTTCAGTACTTACACCTTTTGTTTTAGGGTATTTACCGAATCTTCTGATTTGAGAGAGGTGTTTTCTCGAACATTGAAGCGTCAAATAACTTTAATAGAAAAATGAGCCTGCTATCACAATTATTCCATAAACGTCAAAAGACTATTCACATAGAGGGATATGATCTTTTGTTTGACAAAAAAGAAGGAAAATGGAGGGTATATAGTAACCAGTCCATCCTATTTCAGGGATCAGAGCAAAACTGTAGAAATTACATCAACGCAATTTCCAAATAGTTTATAATATGAAAGAAGCTAAAGAAAATAGGACAGCATGGGACAGATGGCTTTCCGATCCGTGGAGTGCTGACGAAGGTAGAGGAGACGCTCTCACTGATTCATATGATCAGAATTGCACAAAAATTAATGGGACTGAGAAGGAATCTGGGGATAATGATGAAAGGAATCTTTCTTTTCTAAAAGGTTCAGAGGCTTGTGTCGAGTCTATAAAACTGAGCTCATTCATACCTTGATGAATTCTTGGTCTCCATAGCTGTCTCCTTTAATTATGAATGAAGAGTTGTTTTCTTTTTGGTAGATATTGGATCTGGATGAGCGTCCATGGCGGCAAAAGGTATCTTTTAGTGGCTGACATAGATTAGTTCCTTAAGATTCTTTTTACGGTTGTCTTAGTATCTTCTCCATTTTCCTCCCCTTCGCCAGCTCATCCACAAGCTTGTCCAGATATCGTACCTGTCGGGTTAGGTCATTGTCAATTTCTTCAATACGATAGCCACAGATTACCCCTGTGATCAGATGGGCATTTGGGTGGAGGTTGGCCTGTTGAAAGAATGCTTCGAAGGTGACTCCTGCCTTGATAAGGTCCTCTATTTTCTTTTTATCAAATCCGGTGAGCCATTTGATGACCTGATGCAGTTCTTCTTGAGTGCGGCCTTTATTCTCCACTTTCGTGACATAGTGAGGGTAGACGGACGAAAACGTCATTTTGGCCATGCGTTCGTTATGCTCGGGGGTAGATTTCATCACTCAAAGTTAATCTCCGTCCCCCAATGATCCGCTAGCCTCTGGGCTTCTTTTCGGGTCAGGTGAATGACCGCTCCGTGTTTCGGAGAAGTATAGTTGGTGGTTTTCATCACGCCTTCGTTGAGGTGGCCGAGGTAC
The DNA here is from genome assembly GCA_965222305.1 of Reichenbachiella sp. Lineage (GTDB taxonomy): Bacteria > Bacteroidota > Bacteroidia > Cytophagales > Cyclobacteriaceae > Reichenbachiella. The sequence continues at coordinate 1,919,495 of OZ244943.1, read as the reverse complement.
TCGAAGTTTTGAAAATCGGAGGTCTCTACAAACCCAAAGTTGTGTGGTTGAATGCTGAAGATGTCATACATCAGCACCCATTTGTCTTCACCGATTCTTTGCCATACATTGGGTGCTTCGCAGTGGCCGGGCTCATAGTCCAACCAAGTGGAATCATATTTATATCCACGGTTAATAAATTCAGAAGTCGCCATTTTGATCCCGACAGGTCGATGCTGCGCCACATAGGTCATGAAATAGGTACCGTCCGGCTTTTGCAGAATATCCGCATCCAATACCTGGATCGTGGTATCCGGATAGTCAAAAAGTAGCTCAGGAGGTGTGATCAGCTTCGTGAAGTCATCATCAGTGTACGAGTAGTACATTTTGGTCCTGCCGTTGCTCAGTCGCATGGTGTAGTAGATCATCATCTTGTCCTCTATGGGATCGTAGATCGTCTGCGGTGCCCAGGCGCAGCTAAGATCCAAATCGTAGGTTTTGTCCAGATGAAAATTGGCATTTGTCCAGTTGATAAGGTCGTAGGATTTCATGAGCACAAATCCGTGGTTATTGCCCCAGCCGTGCTCAGCGTGTGGCCGTTCCCATTTAGTGTCCCGGATGCCCATTTCCTGTCCGAAGACGTGAAGGTCGGTCATGGCGATGTAAAATGCCCCGTCCTTTCCCCGGCTGATGTGCGGGTCGCGGATGCCCTTTTGGCTGGCCAGGGTGTCACCGCCAAAGAGCGGTTGGCCATCGTTGAGCGAAGTGAAGGTATATCCATCGGTGCTAAGTGCAAAAAACAAGCTGTGCGTCGGGTCGGTGAAATACACCATCAGGTATGCTTCCATTTCTTCCTTGGCTTCTTCTTTTTTGGAGCAGGAGATTAGGCTGATTGCGGAGAGGAGGATGATTAACGTTTTTTTCATGATGAGTGCTTCCTGAAATTATGGATAATAACTGAAGTTAAATATCCAATAATTTCAGATTATCCCCACGAGGAATGACAATAGGCTAGTTAGTTTAATTAGTCAATCAACCTCCTTTTACGAAAATGCAGTCTTAATTATCTTTCCGATTTCACTGAAGATACCTCGACCAAATTCCTAAAAGACATATTGCAGTGTAAGGCCAACGCGAGTGTATGAAAGTTCGAATAATGTGCCTCGTATTTCCGGTGCCAGGTTAAGGTGTTCCGAAAGGGCAATATTTGCTCCGATGCCTATGTTCATTCCCGTATAGGATCCCTTTCTTGTGTCACCAAACAAAATGGGTTCACGTTTCCAAAAAGTGACAGCCAGACCCGCCAAGGCATATGCGCTGAATTTTTTTTTATTGTCATAAAAAACAAAATTTCCATCCAGATCAATCACATTCCAGCTTAGCCCAAGGTTTTCGAAAAAGTAAGTATATGCTAAGCTCCCTTCCCACTTATTACTTATTCCATAGATACCTTTTACTGTTAAACCCGTACTTTCCACTTCGGACGCGTAAGCAGTACCTACTCCAAGACGAAGTTTCGTGTCAGATTGAGAAAAAGCACGGATAGATAGTGCTATCATTAATGTTGCAATGATTATTCTTTTCATTTGTAATAAAATTAGTCTGAACTTTTGGTTAAAGCTTTTCTGCAGTTGGAGCTTTCCAACTACTTAATTTGTCTAACTCCGGAACATAAACCCTGAGGACAATGTCAATATTTTCGTCTCCTCTATTTATTGGCAACCAATTTTCATTCGCTACCCCGTCAGGCTTAACTGCTGCTATATAGATTTCTATACCTCCTTCTTCATTGAGCTGCATACCTGCATTTTCACCAACGCTATATTTTTTTTGCTCGTTAGGAATAAAGAAGCCATTAGCCTTGTCATAAAGAGTCAATGACCAGAAAGCCTTTGCCGGAGGTAGTTCGTCTTTTGTCATTTTGACTACATAATCGTACTGTGCGTTCATCGCTGAACCATCCAAAGTAACTACCCCTGGGTAAAAGGCTTCATCGAGAGGCAAGCCAATTGGGCCTACAATGGATACGAATAGCACAGCTTCCAGGTCAGTTTGACCTTTGGATCTGAACATGCGTGGGCCTAACCTTGCGGCCATGGATGGGTCACCTAGTAGAGCAAGGTTTTCATTATATATTAGCTCTGCTCGTTCTCTAAATTTTTGGCCATCAATTTTCACACCTGATTCAGTGTCATAAGTTTTTCCGGGACTAAGGCCGAGCGGTTTGAGGCAAGCCAGAAACTCTTGATCCAATTCATCATTTTCGTCAAAAGTGAGGTGGTTGAGTACAAACTGCATTACTTCAAGAAAATTATCCTCAAAAACGTCTAAGTCTGTATCGCCTACTTTTGGAAACTCAACCTTCTCATAGGGGATAGACACCTGTTCCTGATATTCTGAAAGCGATTTCAGACTTATATTCTCAATTTGCTCGACCACCTTAGTAAATCTATCAGGTTCATTGGCGTGAGGCATAACTCTAAATATTACTGAAATAAAATCCCCATTAGCTTCAAAAGTGTTATCCACTCCTTCAACCGGTTGGCCATTATAGAGCTCGGTTCTATTACTGTAGAAGAGTATTTTTTCAGCCTTTCTAAAATCTCCTTTTCTGGTTGATTTTGGTACATTAACATAGTGATCGTAAGCGGTAACCATGAGTGAAATGTACTTCGAATCGAACTTGGGGAAATCTACGACGTATGCATCTTTTCGCAAATCCAACATAATGATGGTATAAAAGGAGTCATTATTGGGACGTGCTATTTCTTTTGCCGTATGATCTACGAGTTCAGTATTTGCCTTTAATGTATTCCACCCACCTTGTGAAAGCGCAAATTTATTGTTGACATTGTATAGTGCAACATATTGATAGGACCGCTTTACTATGTTGTCGATTTCCTCATCCGAAAGTATGACATAACCATTTGCATCGGTTTGAATGATGTTTCCCTTACGATTATTCTGGTTACAAGCGGATAAAACCCAAACGAATAACATGGAGAGAAGTAGTGCTTTTTTTAACATGATCTTTGGTTTTGCTTTTGGCTAGACTCAAAGGATCAAAAGTAATAGGAGATGTCTTTTTTTATTTAGACAGGGGTGTCGAGAGGTTAACAGTTTCCTTGTCATTTTCAACAAGAGGGCGAATAGAGTCCCAAATTTCTAATGCCAGGGTACATAGGTAATTCACAGAGTATTCATCGAAATTTAACCTTGAGAACCAAGTGTCCACCAAAGTAAAATACAGGTCTTTTAGATCCTCGACTGGTTGTGTCATTTTGAAGTAATCCTTGAACTTAGGGATAATGAGATCTGCTGAAAGCGCTATTCCCTTCTTATGCGCCTCGTTGAACCGTGCGTTTTCTCGATTCTTAAACAGCTGTTTTGCAAACTGAAAACCCAATTTGAAATCATACACGATTTCATATAAATCAGGTATGAAAGAAGTAAGTCTCTTGTTTAGTTCTTCGTTAAGATGTACAGTGGTAGTCTCGAAATGCAGTTCAATGGTTTTGTCTATAATTTCGGTTTTGTTTTCAAAATGATAATAGAAGTTGGTTCTAGGGAGTCCACACCTCTTGGCTAATGATTTAATGTTGAGCGCCTCTGGCCCTTCTTCTGCAAAAAGTTGATATGCCGTATTGAGCCAAATATGGTAAGATTCGGATTTACCCATAAATCAAAGATAGTTTTTATCAGCGCTGGTGTTACTATTTAACACTTGGTTAAATCATGTTTTTTTACATATTGTTTATTTTCTTTTCTCAAATTTTTTTGAATAGGCTAAGAATCTCAGGGGGTCGGGTTTCATGCATTTCTATCACCCATGACGTACCCTTGAAGTAGTTCAAATCGGTTTTTGAAGTATGGGATTTTCGGGGTTGGAGATGAATTCCGTCTTTCTTTGTTGACGCTATTTGGCAACCCTTGGCCCGTAGCGATCATTTAAGAAAGACACTAGTATCGGATGTATTTATTAGGTTATGATTTGGGCAGCTCGTCGATCAAGGCAGCCCTGGTAGAAGTAGAAAGTGGTAAAACACTGGCGGTGGAAAATTACCCCGAGGTGGAGATGGAGATCATCTCACACGAACTGGGCTGGGCCGAGCAGGAGCCTGAGACATGGTGGAAAAACATCCAAAAAGCTACGGAGAAGGTACTGGCTTCTCACCCCGTAGACACCTCACTCATTAAAGGAATCGGAATCTCTTACCAGATGCATGGTTTGGTGGTAGTGGACAAGGATCAAAACGTGCTTCGACCTTCGATCATCTGGTGCGATAGCCGTGCCGTGGAGATTGGCAACCAGGCCTATGACGAAATCGGTCATCACCAGTGCCTCACCCATTTGCTCAACTCCCCAGGAAACTTCACTGCTTCAAAGCTCAAGTGGGTTAAGGAAAACGAACCAGAGCTATTCGAAAAAATTGACAAGATCATGTTACCCGGTGATTTCGTCGCTATGAAGATGACCGGTGAAGCGAAGACCACTATTTCCGGCTTGTCCGAAGGTATGATGTGGGACTTCCAGGATGAGAAAGCAGCGGACTTCCTTCTTAACCACTACGGAGTGGGAGAGGAGCTGATCCCTGAGATCGTTCCTTCAGTTTCTAACCAGGGAACTCTGACTGAGGAAGCTGCAAAATTTCTTGGCTTATCCGCGGGCATCCCGGTTGGATATCGAGCAGGTGACCAACCCAACAATGCTATGTCACTTGGGGTTTTGAATCCTGGAGAAGTAGCTGCCACAGGAGGAACTTCCGGCGTAGTGTATGGTGTGGTGGACAAACCTGCCATTGACAACAAGACACGAGTGAATGGATTTGCTCATGTGAACCATTCCAAAGAAAATCCAAGGATCGGTGTGTTGCTTTGCATCAATGGATCAGGCATCCAATACAGCTGGGTGAAGCAGTTGGCAGCGGATGAAGGGATGGACTACCCGGATTTGGAAAAACAGGCTTCACAAGTACCTGTGGGCTCTGATGGTCTGAGGATTATTCCTTTTGGCAATGGTGCTGAGCGGGTGTTGGAAAACGATAATCCCGGAGGGCATTTCATCAACATCCAGTTTAACCGACACAAGAAACCACATGTGTATCGAGCAGCGCTCGAAGGAATTGCCAACTCGTTCATTTACGGCATGGAGATCATGAAGGATATGGGCCTAAACGTAGGCGTGATGAAGGTAGGCAATGATAACCTCTTCCAATCAGAAATATTCTCGACAACCATCGCTTCAGTGATCGGCTGTGAAATTCAAATGGTGAAAACCACCGGAGCGGTAGGAGCAGCTAAGGCAGCCGGTGTGGCAGCCGGACTCTACAGTTCTCTCGAGGAGGCTTTCGAAAAAATGGAGACGGTGAAAGTCTACAAAGCAGCTGAGGACACCGAACCTTACAAGGCAGCTTACCAAACATGGAAAAAAGATTTAGAAAAGATAATTAACTAAGCTACAAGCTTTAACAATCAATTTATATGGCAGATATAAAAGTAGTTACCGGAGATAAGGAATTTTTCAAAGGTATTGATCAAATCAAATTTGAGGGAAAAGGGTCTGACAACCCGATGGCGTTTAAGTACTACGATGCGGACAAGGTCGTAGGTGGCAAGACGATGAAGGAGCATTTTCGATTTGCAATTGCCTACTGGCATACCTTCTGTGGTGTAGGTAGCGATCCATTTGGCCCTGGAACGAAGGTTTTTCCATGGGATGCTTCTGGCGATCCTAAGCAAGCAGCGAAAGACAAAATGGATGCTGCATTTGAATTCATTACAAAGATCGGGGCGCCTTACTACTGCTTCCACGATTTTGACCTGATCCAGGAAGGTTCTTCTCTGGCTGAGTCAGCAGAGCGATTGGATTTTATCACCGATTATGCAAAAGAAAAGCAAGCTGCTTCTGGGGTGAAGTTGCTTTGGGGTACGGCCAACTGCTTCTCTAACCCTCGATACATGAACGGGGCTTCTACCAACCCTGATTTTGATATCGTGGCTTATGCGGGAGCGCAAATCAAAAATGCGCTAGATGCTACCATCAAATTAGATGGTGAAAACTACGTATTCTGGGGTGGTAGAGAAGGCTACATGTCTTTGTTGAATACTAACACAAAGAAAGAACTGGAGCACATGGGTCGATTCCTCGGAATGTGTAGAGACTATGCTCGTAAGCAAGGATTTAAGGGTACGTTCTTTATCGAGCCTAAGCCTGCTGAGCCTTCTAAGCACCAGTATGATTTTGATGCGCAGACAGTGATCGGTTTCTTGAAAGAGCACGGTTTGGAGAATGATTTCAAATTGAACCTGGAGGTGAACCACGCTACTTTGGCGCAGCATACTTTTACGCATGAACTTCAAATGGCAGTAGATGGCGGTATGCTCGGAAGTATCGATGCCAACAGAGGTGACTACCAAAACGGATGGGATACAGATCAGTTCCCTAACGACATACTGGAAGTGACTGAGGCCATGATGATCATTCTTGAAGCTGGTGGGTTTGCTGGTGGAGGAGTCAATTTCGATGCCAAGACACGAAGAAACTCTACAGACCTTGAGGACATCTTTTATGCGCACATAGGTGGTATGGATATTTTCGCAAGAGCGCTTGAGACGGCTCACAACATTCTTGAGAACTCGAATTACAAGAATCTAAGAAAGGCCCGGTACGCTTCGTTCAATACCATTCAGGGTAAGGAATTCGAAGAAGGTAAATTGGATCTGGAGGCATTGGCAGCAATCGCTCAGCAAAACGGTGAGCCGAAGCTGAGAAGTGGTCAGCAAGAGCTATTTGAAAACATTATCAATAGCTATATATAAACCACGTTAAGCAAAAATTGAATAGCCGGTGTTTCTATTGGAATCGTTACAAACACCCGGCTATTCTTTTTTTATACCTACCGAAATGGGTTGAAACAATTCACAGGGTGAAAAGTGAAATTTGTATCAGTTTTCGGAATCATTTCGATACCTCACAATTCTACAGCTTCCGTATATTGCCGCTTGATTAAACATTAACTACCTCTTAAAACTAGAATTTTGGAAACACATCAAAAAGAAAATCAATTATACATTATTGTCATTACCCTGGTGGCCACATTGGGTGGTTTCCTTTTTGGGTTTGACAGTGGAGTAATCAACGGAACGGTTAAAGGTTTGCAAAAAGCATTTGATGCTGAGAACATTGCAAGTGGATTTAATGTTGCCTCAATGTTGCTGGGATGCGCAGTAGGTGCATTCTTTGCCGGACGGCTCGCTGATCTATATGGTCGTAGAACCATGTTGATCATTTCAGCAGTCTTCTTTATCATATCAGCATGGGGTTCAGGAATTGCCCTTACATCAGTTGAATTTATAATATATCGGATAATCGGTGGAATAGCCGTAGGAGCCGCATCCGTGATGGCACCCGCTTATATTGCAGAAATTGCTCCTGCAAAGTATAGAGGAGCACTAGCTACGGTGCAGCAGGTTGCGATAATTACCGGATTGTCAGCATCCTTTTTTAGTAATTACATTTTGGCAGGGATCTCCGGATCTGCCATTAATATGCTATGGTGGGATTATGAAACCTGGCGATGGATGTTTTGGGTTGAGTTGATTCCCGCATCAATATTCTTGATTTCTCTCCTATTTATCCCGGAGAGCCCCCGGTTCCTTGTCGTAAAACAGAAAAAAGATACTGCGCTCAAGGTGCTTCAGAAGCTTTATGGTGACGTGACTGGACAATCCAAGCTGGATGAAATTGATTCGTCATTGGCCGGTGATCACCATAAACCAAGTCTGAAAGACCTTTATGACAACTCATTAGGACGTATTCGTCCAATCGTTTGGATTGGGATTGGGCTGGCTGCATTCCAGCAATTTGTAGGGATCAACGTCATCTTCTACTATGGCTCAGTTTTATGGGAGGCTGTTGGATTTACTGAAAGTGACGCCTTGTTGAATAATGTCGTTTCAGGTTTGCTAAGTGTTGGGTCGGTCATCGCTTCGCTCGTATTAGTAGACAGAATTGGCCGAAAGCCTATCCTGGTTTTTGGATCTATTGGAATGAGCATAACCCTCGGGTTGGCGGCTATAGCCTTTTCTACGGGTTCGTTGATAACAGGAGATGATGGAAAAGTGACTTTGGAACTTAGTGATAATATGGGAGTTTTAGCACTTGTATCAGCACAGCTATACGTCATGCTGTTCAACTTTTCCTGGGGCCCCGTTATGTGGGTGATGCTGGGCGAGATGTTCCCTAACCAGATGAGGGGATCCGGATTGGCAATCTCAGGGTTGTCCCAGTGGATATCCAATTTTTTAATTACTTTAACGTTCCCAATACTACTGGCCAGTGCCGGATTGGGAGTAGCCTATAGCCTATACACTTTCTTTGCAGTGGTTTCTGTCTTCTTCGTCATCAAGTACGTGTACGAAACGAAGGGCAAGGAACTCGAGCAGATGGAAGGATAAGATACATACTCGACTAAATTATGAAACCCCGGGCTGTTTTCAGCCTGGGGTTTTTTCATTTCAAGGTTTGAACGGAGCTTCCAAATTACGGATCAAGCAATATTTCTTTGGATCGACTTCCTAAGGTGCAATTGTCCCGTTATTTGATTTCTTTGGTTAAGTATTAAGACTATCTCCTCGTTATCGAAATAGGATAGTAGAAGTAGCAATCAGTTATGTTCTTCTACTTTTCCATGGATGAAAAGTAGCAAAAATCTAGGCCGGTATTCATTTCTTAACGCTTTTTCAAGACTTAAACCAGGAAATAAAAAAACTCACAAAACGATTATCTTAATTGATACCAGTTCTCTAAATGCTCAAACAATTTTTATTTCTAATCTGATTTATGACTTGAAAAATCTAAAATGAATAAAGGCCGACTTGCCATAATTCTATTGCGCAGCAGGTTATCGGCTTGATCCCATATCGCCCGCCCAGTAATTATTACCTCAACTTCTCTCCAAGCCGTTCTACTTTCGATAGCCATTGCTCACGGAATTTTGCGTTGGAGCTGACCATTGGCGCGATGTAGCTGACCTTTACAGGGCTTATTCCACAAAACTCCAGGGTTCCCTTTTTAAATTGGTTTAAAGCCGGGCTTTTCATGTATAGAAAGTCATACCATCTGGGTGTATCAGAGGTGATAATGATTCTTGCCGTTTTTCCTTTCAATAGTTTCTTGGGCAGCGGCTTTCCCTCTATATGCTCGAAGGCTATACCCGGAAGAAATGTTCGGTCAATGAACCCCTTCATGATGGCAGGACAGCCATACCACCACATAGGAAATATCCATACCAAGTGATCGGATTTCTTGATCTTTTCCAGTGCCTCTACCAAATCAGGTTCCAGTTCCATTCTTTGCCTGTACCCGTAGGCCAGATTGGGATCAAATTTGAGTTCTGAAATGTTGATGTAGGAGAGGTTCGCGTCTGTTTTTTTTGCTCCTCTAAAGTATGCCTCTTCTAAGGCTTTATTATAGCTATTTTTATCAGGGTGTCCGTTGATTATTAAGACTTGTTTCATCGAATGTTTTTTGTTTTGATGCAAAGAACATTCGGGGCAAGCTCGTACGAAAGGACAAATGTCTAAAACGAAATCGATTTTCGGATCCGGCTCAGGTGTCTCTGGGTGATGCCCAGGTAGGACGACAAATACCCCAGAGGAATCAATTGTAAAAATTCAGGATGATTTTTGAGCAAATCTTCATACCTTTTTTCGGCCGACTCTTTTTGTAGCATGAAGATCCTCTTCTCCATTTTTATGTACTCTTGCTCAGCGATGTACTTAAAGAGTTTGAGCCAGTTAAGGCTGGAGTCTTGCAGTTTCATAACTACCTCCCTGGATACCGTCAGAAGTTCAACATCCGTCAAAGCCTGAATGTTTTCGGCAGTCGGGGTTTGAGCAAGGAAGGAAGAGTAAGCGCTGACAAAGCTGTTGGAAAAAGTAAAGCAATAGGTTACTTCTTCCTGATCAGAACTATAATAAAAAGATCGAAGCATACCCGAAACGACAAACCCAACCTCCTTGCAGGTCTTGCCTTGTTCAATGAAAAAGCCACCTTTGGGAATGGTTTTTTGCTTCATGCTGTCTTCGATCATATCAATCTCGTCGGGGGACAGTATCCCAAAGGATTCTAAATATTCTCTCATGTTCTTGAGCGTTCCCTGTGTTTAGCGAAGCTAACTTAACAAGGTTTCATTGAACTAGTATATCCACCTTATCCAATTGATTGTTCATACATGAAGATGAGATATTTCATAACTTTATAACAAACTAAACCACCTTATTATGAAAAATTACCGAATCACAATGGTGCTATTGGGCACCCTTTTCTTTTCCCAATGTTCGCAAAACGTTTCGAATCAAAATGATTTACCCCCAATCCAAGAGGTGTTTGATTCGTTCTATGATGGGTTTGCTAAGTCTAACCCTGTATGGTCCACTTTTATGGGAATCCACGACTATAATCATTTGTTTAACAATGATATCGCTAAGGAAGAAAGGGATCGAATATTAAAGTTCTATCAGGATCACCTCGAGCGAATTAAGCAGTACGATTACAATTCACTTAGCATCATGGATCAGACAAACTATGATGTTCTGGTTTGGGCTTGCAATGAGATACCCAATGGCTGGTATGATCCTGTGCTGAGCTCTTTTCCCATCGATCAACTAGGTAGTTGGGTTCAATACATGCCGGTGCTGGGCAGTGGATCTTCTGCTCAACCCTTCAATTCTGTTGAGGATTACAACAATTGGCTCAGCAGGTTGGACGGGTACCTGGTGTGGTTTGACAGTGCGGAGATGGTTATGCGCAAGGGAATGCAGGATGGCTATGTACTGCCAAAAAAGATAGTGTCTAAAATTATCCCGCAAATTGAGTCTTTTGCTAGCGCTACAGTGGAAGAGAGTACTTTTTATCTTCCTGTCAAAAACTTCCCGGATAGCCTTTCCGATGAGAGCAGGAGGATGCTTACAGAAAAGTTCGCTAGCGTAATTTCAGATCAAATAATACCCAGATATAAGCGTATGGCAGAATTCTTACGAGAAGAGTACCTAGCTGCTGCAAGGGAAACTTCGGGAATAGGGAGCCTACCTGAAGGAAAAGAGAGCTACGAGAGGCTTGTTAGATTTCATACCAGTTCAGATCTTGAACCGGATTCGATTTTTAACCTTGGTCAGGCAGAGGTAGATCGGATAGCAGGAGAAATGAGTCAGGTAATAGATCAGGTAGGTTTTAAGGGTAGTTTAACTGAATTTCTGGCGCATATTCGTACAAAGCGGGAATTGATGCCTTATACAGACCCGCAACAGGTGATAGATAAGTTCAACAGCATTCATGAAAAAATGAAACCGAACCTTGATCGACTTTTCAAGGTCAAGCCGGAAACAAGTTTCGAGGTTCGAAGGACAGAAAAATTTAGAGAGAAGTCAGCTAGCGCACAGTATTTTCCGGGATCCATTGATGGAACAAAGCCGGGGATATTCTATGTGCCAATTCCTGATGTCACGAGTTATAATGTGCTTTACGATGAGGTGCTTTTTTTACATGAGGCGATTCCCGGTCATCACTACCAAATAATGCTTGACATTGAAAATGATAGTATCGCCAGCTTCCGAAAACTACTCATCATTAATGCCTTTGCAGAGGGGTGGGGATTGTATACAGAATCGCTGGGCAAGGAATTGGGGCTATATGAAGATCCTTATCAGTATTTTGGTATGCTCAGCGCTGAAATGCACCGTGCGATCCGGTTGGTGGTGGATGTGGGGATACACCATAAAGGTTGGACAAGGGAAGAAGCTATAGAGTACTCCGAGAAATATGAAGTCAGTTCATCCTCGATGAATCTGGAAAGTGAAATTGAACGATATATGGTTATCCCTGGCCAGGCATTGTCTTACAAGATTGGACAATTGACAATCAGGAGGTTGCGCACGGAAGCCGAAGAAGCTCTTGGAGAGCGTTTTGACATCCGGGAGTTTCATCATCAGGTGCTTAAAGACGGGTCAATACCCCTTTCCGTTTTGGAAAAGAAAATTAGAGCGTGGATTGCCGTAGAAAGCGGAGAGCAACTGGTACAGGCGGAATAAAGAAAAGGAAATAGCCCGGCTCTGCATGTGCGGGATCGGGGCTATTTCATGCTCATAATACCATTGGTAAGACACGAACCTGCATTAAGTGATAAGTGACTACATCCGCTCGCCAATCCAACTATCTACATTTTCTTCGAGCACATCCATGGGGACAGTACCGCTGCCCAATACTACGTCATGGAAAGCCCTGATTTCAAATTTGTCTCCCAGCGTTTCTTCCGCTCGTTTTCGCAATTCTTTGATCTTAATTTCACCCATTTTGTAACTGATGGCCTGACCCGGCCAGGCGATGTATCGATCCACCTCTACGATGATGTCATTTTCCGTGATCCCTGAGTTGGCTTTAAAATAGGCAATGGCTTCATCCCTTGTCCAGCCAAATTTATGAATGCCGGTGTCCACTACAAGCCTAATGGCCCTCCATATTTCAGCAGTCAGTCGACCATATTTAGAATACGGGTCAGAATAAAAACCCATTTCTTCTCCTAACGACTCGGAATACAATCCCCATCCTTCGGAGTAGGCACTTAAAAACACAGTCTTTCTGAATTCAGGTACGTTCTCCATTTCCTGGGCAATAGCGATCTGAAAGTGATGTCCGGGGACAGCCTCATGAATTGCCAGGGCTTCCATCATATAATTGGGGCGACTTTTTAGGTCGAATGTGTTTACATTGAAGAAACCTGCTGTTCCTCCCTTGAGAGAACCAGGTTGGTAATAGGCTGCCGGAGCAGTCTTCGCTACATAAGGGGGCATCTCCATTACTCCGTAGGGTAGCCTGGGCATTTGGCCGAATAGCTTGGGTAGTGCCGCATCGATTCGCTTGCAGAGGTCACGGTATCCTGTCATCAGGTCTGTAGGATCGTCGAAGTAAAACTGCGAATCAGTTCTTAGAAACTCGTTGAACTCCTGGAAGGTGCCTTTGAAGCCCACTTGTTTAATGATGTCCAGCATCTCGCCTTTGATCCGCTCGACCTCCTGTTTGCCGATTTCATGCACCTCCTTGGCAGTTACGTCGGTAGTGGTATTGTATCGCACTCGCTCATCGTACCATTTCTCCCCGTTGGGTAGTTCGCTCAGCCCAAAAGTCTCCCGGGTTTTGGGGAGGTATTCGTTCTGCATAAATTCTGAAAAGCTTTGTAGGGCGGGGTTGATTTCATTTTTTACAGCTGCTCGGGCTCTGTCGTGAATTGACTCCAGGTTTTCAATATCGATTTTTTCTGTGATAGAACCGATGGGCATATAAAAAACGCTTTCATCCGGATTATCAGCGATCATGGATTGGACTTGTTCGGGGACCTTGCTCACAGTATTCCTCGGCATGACGATGCCTTTTTCCAAACCTTCCTGAAGCGTTCGCTGAATGCCACCCAGGAGTTTTGGAATGCCTTCCATTCTGGCAATGATTTTCTCCGCGTCATTCTCGTTATTTAACGGCATCATCTGAAGAATCTGAGCAGACATCTTGTGTGTGCCAAAAATGTGGTCTATGATCAGGTATTGCTCGGGGTAATCATTAGCTAATGCGTGATCTCCCTCTACAAGCCGGTTATAAATGGCATAATTGGTGTTTTCATCTTCGGTGAGCTGTGTCGGATCAAACCAATCCTTAGTAGCATAAAAGAGCTGTAAATTTTTCAGATTCAAAGCGCTCCCCTCAGGAGAGAAGTCGTCCCATAAGTGATTATGGGTCGTATCGCCAAACATAGTAGCACTCATCGGGGAGGAACTCATTTTGTACTCATGGTATAGCTCGAAAAGGGCATTCAATCGCTGACTTTCCGAGTCATAATTTCCAGGGTTTTCGATGTAAGCCAATCGGTCGCTGATGGATCCGTCGGTAGGGAAGGAGCTTTCTTTTTTGGTGTCGGTACAAGAAACAAGCAAGCTCAGAATTACAATCTGAACGAAGAATGCAAGGTGGATTTTCATAAATGGGTAGTTTTTGGGTTTAAGAACAGCTATAGTTTTACCAATATCAGAATTATATCTGTTCGATGCAAGGACGTGAGTGAGGGATTATTGAAGCTGCGTGGTATTTCACATAGGGAATCCACCTAATTTCTTACTCAATGCTGCACTTGCCCGAATAAAACCCTAACTTTGCGCCTTTTTTGAGGAAAGAATTATCCAATGAAGGCAATCATTCACAACTTCACCACCAATCCTAAAAACGATGTTTTATCCGGACTCACTGTTGCCCTGGCCCTTGTGCCGGAGGCTGTAGCGTTCTCTTTTGTGGCGGGTGTAGACCCATTGGTTGGGCTCTACGGAGCCTTCATGATGGGGATTGTGACTGCTCTTTTTGGCGGGCGGCCTGGGATGATCTCAGGAGCGACAGGTGCCATGGCCGTGGTGATGGTACACATGATCCAAAAAGGAAATGAAGTAGGGCTAAGTCTGGCACAGCCCATAGAAAACCTGGGCTTACAGTGGCTGTTCATTACGCTCCTAATCGTAGGGGCGATCCAGATTGCTGCCGGAGTGTTTCGACTGGGTAAGTTCGTGCGCCTGATCCCACATCCGGTGATGATGGGATTTGTGAATGGCCTGGCGATCGTGATTTTCCTTTCTCAACTCAACCTGTTTAAAGAAAATATTGGCGGTCAGCTGCGATGGCTGGCTGGATATGATTTGCTGCTGATGATAGGTCTTGTAGCATTCACCATGGGGATTATGTACTTCCTGCCGAAGCTAACCAAAAAAGTACCGGCGGCTTTGTTTGCCATCATCGTGATCGCCTGTGTCACCATACTGGGCGGCCTGGATGTGAAGACCGTTGGGTCGTTCATCCGTGAGGGGGGAGGAGCCGGCCTCAAAGGTTCTCTGCCTACTTTTCAATTTCAGATTTTCGGATTGTTGGATACACTTGAGGGGCACTGGGGACTGATTGTTTCCACCGCTTTCCTTTTGGCTGCAGTTGGATTGATCGAATCTTTGATGACGCTGAACCTGGTGGATGACCTGACGGAAACCCGAGGTAGCGGCAACCGCGAGTGTGTGGCTCAGGGAGGCGCCAACATCCTCAATGGCCTTTTTGGAGGAATGGGTGGTTGTGCCATGATCGGCCAGTCCATCATTAATGTCAACTCCGGAGGACGAGGCAGGCTTTCTGGAACAGTGGCTGCCATAGCACTTCTGCTGTTTGTATTGTTTGGAGCTCCGCTGATCGAGCAGATTCCGATTGCTGCGTTGGTAGGAGTGATGTTTATGGTGGTGATTGGGACGTTTGCCTGGAGTAGCTTTCGAATCATCAATAAAATCCCTCTATCCGATGCGATTGTCTTGATCGCTGTTTCTGCAATAACCGTTTGGAAAGATTTGGCGATCGCCGTAATCGCCGGGGTGATTATTTCCGCTTTGGTGTTTGCATGGCAAAGTGCTGTAATGATCCGTGCAAGAAAAAGCATTCGCGAAGACGGAACAAAAATCTACGAAATCTGGGGGCCACTATTCTTTGGTTCGGTGCAGAGCTTCAACACCAAATTTGATCCGAAAAACGACCCTGATAAGGTTGAAATTGACTTTATCGAATCGCGTGTTTCTGACCATTCGGGAATTGAGGCTATCCGAAATGTAACCGACAAGTATCTTGCGCTGGGCAAGGAGGTCAAGCTGACGCACCTGAGCCCAGAGTGTAAAATGCTCCTGGCCAAATCCAATCACGAGTTTGATCATTTGATTGAGACGGCTATTGACGATCCGAGGTATCATGTGGTGACGAATCTGCTGGATGCAGAGGTGTAAGCTGCGCATTGGTTTGTGTCCTCACAAACCAATGGTTTTATCCTGGTTCGTGAGCGACGAACCGGGGAATTCGCCTGGAAACAATTCAGCTCTACGCTTTCCTCGCCTTACTCTCTATCGCATCCACAGCCACTATGGTAGCCATGTTGTAAATTTGACGTACGGAACTGCCTCGTTGTAGCACGTGTACGGGTTTGTTCATACCCATGAGCACCGGACCAATCGCATCACTAGAGCCTATTTCCATCAGCAGCTTATAGGCGATATTTCCAGAAGCCAGATTAGGGAAAATCAATGTATTGACTTTTTTACCATTGAGTTCGCTGAAAGGATAGGTTTCCGCCAGGAGTTGAGGATTGAGTGCCACATTGGCCTGAAGTTCCCCATCGATAATCATATCCGGCCATAATTCCTTTGCTCGGGCCGCCACGTTGGACATTTTAGTCGGGATCTCACCTTTTGTTGATCCAAAAGTGGAATAAGAAAGCGTCGCGATTCTCGGCTCAAAATCAAAGAATCGAACGGCTCTGTTCGTAAGTTCTATGATGTTGAGAAGGGCCTCTTCGTCAGGATCCACATTGACGGTGGTGTCAGCCAAAAAGAACGTACCTTGACTGTTTCTGATCACGTACATGCCTGCCACTCTCTTGACACCAGGCTCCATGCCGATCACTTGTAGCGCCGGTTTGATGGTGTTCGGATAGTCATTGGCCAATCCGGAAATCAAGGCATCCGCATCGCCATTTTCTACCATCATAGCCCCGAAGTAGTTACGGTCGATCATCAGTCGTTGTGCCTCACGCAGCGTGATGCCTTTTCTTTTTCGCTTGTCGAAGAGCATGTCCGCATACTCCATTCGGCGCTCCCTTTCGACATACGTGTCCACAATTTCACACTCCAACTCCAGCTCATTTTCTTTGAGTAGAAACTCGATTTTTTCCTTGTTGCCGAGCAGGATAGGTATTCCTGTTCCCTGGTCGATGATGAGCTGAGCCGCCTTGAGGATAGGAAGTTGATCTCCTTCGGTGAAGACAATTTTCTGTAGGTCTTTCTTGGCCCTGGAAGCCAGTCTTGAAATGATCCGCTCTCCAATGCCAAGCCGTTCTTCCAACTTGAGCTTGTACTCGTCCCAATCTTCGATGGTCGCACGGGCTACACCTGATTCTATGGCGGATTTAGCGACAGCTGAGGAAATAGTGGATATCAACCTCGGATCTAGTGGCTTGGGGATCAGGTAGTCTTTTCCAAACTTGATGCTTTCAGCGCCATAGGCTTTTGATACGACATCCGGAACAGGGGATTTTGCCAACTCTGCCAGTTCATAAACAGCAGCCAATTTCATTTCTTCGTTGATGGCTGTGGCGCGCACATCGAGGGCACCTCTAAAGATATAGGGGAAGCCCAGTACATTGTTTACCTGATTGGGGTGGTCAGAGCGACCGGTGGCCATGATGACGTCCTCTCGTGTGCTGATGGCCAACTCGTACGGGATCTCAGGGTCAGGGTTGGACAAGGCAAAAACGATCGGGTTCTTGCTCATGGATTTCAAATCCTCAGCCCCCATAATGTTACCCATAGACAGTCCCAGAAATACATCTGCACCAACCAGAGCCTCCGAAAGAGTACTGGCCGACGAGTCAGAGGCAAACCGCGCTTTCATAGGATCCAGGTTAGGGCGGTCTTTCTTGATCACCCCTTTGCTGTCCAGCATGATGATGTTTTCCTTTCGAGCTCCCATTTTGACATAGAGGTCTGAGCAAGCGATGGCCGCTCCTCCTGCTCCACTCACCACAATTTTCACTTCCTCGATCTTTTTCTTCGCCACGATCAGAGCATTGAGCAGTGCAGCACTTGAGATGATGGCTGTACCATGCTGATCGTCGTGCATCACGGGGATGTTCATTTTCTCCCTGAGCTCTGTCTCGATCTTGAAGCTCTCAGGGGCCTTGATGTCTTCCAGATTGATGCCGCCGAAGGTGGGCTCCAGGGACTTCACAATTTCTATGAATTTGTCCGCATCTGTTTCGTTGATTTCAATATCAAACACATCAATCCCGGCAAACTTCTTAAACAAAACTCCTTTTCCTTCCATGACGGGTTTGGAGGCAACCGCTCCGATGTTACCCAGTCCCAATACGGCTGTTCCGTTTGAAATCACCCCCACCAGGTTGCCTTTGGAGGTATATCTGTACGCATCATCAGGATTGCTGGCGATCTCCAGGCAAGGTTCTGCTACACCGGGAGAGTAGGCCAGGGCCAGGTCGTGTTGTGTGGAGAGGGTTTTGGTGGATCGTACTTCAATTTTTCCGGCAGAGGGAAATTCGTGAAAATCAAGCGCGTCTTTTTTTCTTATTTTGGCCATACGGGAGTAAGGGTTAAATTATTGCTTAAAATTGGTCAATTCCAAGGCTTGACAAAAGCAACATCCGGCATTTTATTTCCGGACTAAGAGTTCAGGCCAATGGTTGACTCAAAAAAGTGATGCAAAATATGTATTTGCTCCTTACCCAGCTTTTTCCCCTGATTGGCAACCAAATAGAGGGACAAAAAGATGAGAATCAGTACAGGCACCGACCACAGGAATTCCACGGATTTTCCGAGGCTCCAGGATGAAAACCCAAATACCGAAATCACCATTACGGCAAACCCTATAACGGAATAGAAAAGCACGAACATCGTCCAAACCTCGGGCCTTGGCCCATAGAGTCCCCGGATCAGGGTTCCTTCTTCTGTTTTTTCAAAAGTAAGTCCTAGCTGTGGTGACCAGTAGTGCTGATCCTTTTTCGGGATTTTGAGGGTCGCATGACCATGGATGACCTCACCGATGCAAGGAGCATCGCCTTGACTCAGACGCGATTTTAGTTTTTTCATAAGCTCCTCGATGGACAACGGCGAAATAACCCTGAACCTGGGGCGCACCTCATTTAGTGACAGTTCTTCATTCATGCTTGTTGGATTAGAAATAGATCGGGAGTCACAAGATAAGAATTAAGTTATGTAATGTTGAAGGCCAGGGAGAAGTTTTGAGAATCAGCTGATCTCTGCTTCGTATAAACATGTGTTTTTTGAGCAGGAGGGCAATAATTTGTTGGAATTGAACCTTAGAATAGCTCTATTTTTTCTTGAATAATTCTATTTTGTGAAATAATTACCCATCGAGATTGTAATATTTGTCAAGGGGTGAAGACCTTGTATGACAATACTTTAGCAGTTCTAAATCGCTTGTAATTATAGGAAATGAAGTACCTAACTATCGTAGCGATCGGAATAGCGCAGCTGCTATGTCCTGTCGCCACATTAGCCCAAAACTGGTCACAGATTTCCAAAGCAGTCCCAAACATATATGATGGCAGTAACGCTGATTTTTTCGGCCAATCCGTTGCCATAGATGGTAACGTAGCTGTTGTAGGAGCTTCTCAGGACAATGAGTATGGAACACAAGCCGGTAAGGCTTATGTATTGCAAAATTCCGGTTCGTCTTGGAGTGTTGTTGCTGAGTTACGTGCCTCTGATGCTGCTACCAATGATATATTCGGATCTTCGGTAGCTATTGATGGTGATGTGATTGTGGTGGGGGCCTATCGGGATCAAAACTCATCTGATCAGTTCAGTGGGGCTGTATATGTATTCCAAAAACCAGGTGCCAATTGGTCGAACATGACCCAAACAGCCAAGCTTACTCCTTCTGTAAGAAGTTTTAATGACGCATTTGGAATCTCCGTAGGGATTTCCGGAGATGTAGTGGTAGTAGGATCGGCAGGCAACAATAGTCTGGAGGGAATCGCCTACATCTATGTTAAACCTGGTGCTAGCTGGTCGAACATGACATCACAAACTGCAACTTTGAGCGCCTCTGATGGGGTCAGCGGTGATCGGTTTGGTGAAGCAGTAGCCATTGACGGAGATGATGTGGTTGTAGGAGCATATGGTGACAATTCTACCCAAGGTGGAGTTTATGTGTATACAAAACCAGGAGCCGGTTGGTCAGGAAACCGTGGGCAGACCGCAAAACTTACAGCATCTGATGGGGCAGGAAGTTCCGCCTTAGGCCGATCCGTATCTATATCAGGGACAGTGATCGCTGCAGGATCTTCAGGGGATAATAGCAGTGAAGGTGCCGTTTACATTTACGAAAAACCTGGTGCCAGTTGGTCCAACCGAACCCAGGATGCCAAACTCACAGCTTCTGACGGTGCCTCATCTGACTTATTGGGTATCTCTGTGTCCATTTCAGAAAACCATGTATTGGCAGGTGCTTATTTTGACGATGACGGTGGCAACGCCAGTGGTTCTGCCTATGTTTTTCATAAGGGAAGTGGAGATTGGGCGAATATGACCCAGTCGAGAAAACTGGTCGCCGGTGATGATGCCGCTGCCGATAATTTTGGTCGAGGGGTAGGGATATCCGGGACTCAACTGATTGTAGGTGCACCTGGCTCCGGCACTCACGGGGCAGCATATTTTTTCAGAGAAATCAACAGTGCGCCTTCTTTCACCAAGGGGGCCAACCAAAGTGTTTATGAAAATACAGGAACCCATTCAGTATCCAATTGGGCCACATCTATAAGTGATGGCAATCACGAGGAGCAGACCCTGACTTTTAGTGTAAATAACAATAACACAGGCTTGTTTACCGTACAGCCTGCGGTGAATGCAAGTGGGACACTGACCTTTACCCTTGCGAGTAGCCAGACGGGTATGGCTACCGTGACCCTCAGTTTATCCGACGATGGCGGTACGCAAAATGGGGGGGTGAACCAGTCAGGAAGTCAATCATTCACTATAACGGTAAACCCCACAAATAATGCCCCATCATTTACCAAAGGAGCTAATCAGAACGTCTTGGAAGATGCCGCTGCTCAAACGGTAAGCAACTGGGCTACCTCGATCAGTGATGGTGACGGAGGCGGACAGACGCTCAATTTCAATGTATCGAACAATAACAATTCATTATTTTCTTCTCAGCCAGCCATCAATGCCTCTGGTCGACTCACCTATACACCCGCAGCCAACACCAACGGTGTAGCCACCGTGACTGTAAGTTTGTCTGATGATGGCGGAACAGCCGGAGGTGGGGATGATACCTCTGACGATCAGACTTTCACGATTACCGTGACTTCCGTCAATGACGTTCCTTCTTTCACTAAGGGTGTCGACGAAACCATTTTAGAGGACGCCGGAGCCCAAACAGCGAACGGTTGGGCCACCGCTATTGATGATGGTGACCCTGAAGTGCAAACGGTATCGTTCAACGTATCGAATGACAACAATGGCTTGTTTACCACTCAACCGTCGATTAGTGCCAGTGGCCAACTTACCTACGAGCCGGCAGCAAATACCAGCGGGTCAGCGACGGTGACGGTGAGCATCCAGGACAACGGAGGAACGGCAAACGGTGGCGTAAACCAATCCGCCGATCAGACCTTCACGATCACCGTGACTTCTGTCAATGACGCTCCTTCTTTTACAAAAGGTGCAGATGAAAACGTACTGGAAGATGCTGGAGTGCAGACTGTGAATGGCTGGGCGACTGACATTGATGATGGTGATCTTGAAGTTCAAGCAGTATCGTTCAACGTTTCGAATGATAACAATGGACTCTTTACCAGTCAGCCATCCATCGATGCCAGTGGCGAACTGACCTACGAGCCAGCAGCCAATACCAGCGGGTCAGCGACGGTGACGGTGAGCATTCAGGATAATGGTGGCACAGCGAATGGCGGTGTAAACCAGTCCGCCGATCAGACCTTCACCATCACCGTGACATCTGTCAATGACGTTCCTTCTTTTACCAAGGGTGCAGATGAAAATATCCTGGAAGACGCAGGAGCGCAGACCGTGAACGGCTGGGCCACCGATATTGAGGATGGTGATCTTGAAGTTCAAGCAGTATCGTTCAACGTTTCGAATGACAACAATGGACTCTTTGCTTCTCAGCCGTCAATAGACACCAATGGAGAATTAACCTACGAGCCGGCAGCCAATTCAAGCGGGTCAGCGACGGTGACGGTGAGCATTCAGGATAATGGTGGCACAGCGAATGGCGGTGTAAACCAGTCCGCCGATCAGACCTTCACCATCACCGTGACATCTGTCAATGACGTTCCTTCTTTTACCAAGGGTGCAGATGAAAATATCCTGGAAGACGCAGGAGCGCAGACTGTGAATGGCTGGGCGACTGACATTGAGGATGGTGATCTTGAAGTTCAAGCAGTATCGTTCAACGTTTCGAATGACAACAATGGACTCTTTGCTTCTCAGCCGTCAATAGACACCAATGGAGAATTAACCTACGAGCCGGCAGCCAATTCAAGCGGGTCAGCGATGGTCACCGTGAGTATCCAGGACGATGGCGGCGTAACGAATGGTGGTATCGACGAGTCAGCTGATCAGACTTTCACCATCACCGTGACTTCTGTCAATGACGTACCCTCTTTCACAAAAGGTGCTGATGAGGTTGTTCTGGAAGACGCAGGTGTCCAAACCGTGAACGACTGGGCCACTTCCATCAACGATGGAGATCCTGAGGCCCAAATCATATCATTCAATGTGTCGAATAACAACAATGGTTTGTTTGCTACCCAACCAGCGATCGATGCCAGTGGCGAATTAACCTACGAGCCGGCAGCAAATACCAGTGGTTCAGCGATGGTATCGGTAAGTATTCAAGATAATGGAGGCACGGCTAACGGTGGTGAAAACGAATCAACCTTTCAGACCTTCACCATCACCGTGACTTCAGTCAATGATGTGCCATCTTTCACAAAAGGATCGGATGTTTCATTGGTTAGAAATTCAGGGTCTGTATTGATTTCCAACTGGGCCACAGATTTGGACGATGGGGATGGAGGATTTCAGAATTTGAGTTTCAATGTGTCTAATGGCAACAACACTTTGTTTGCATCACAGCCTTCTATTGACAACCTGGGGAACCTGTCTTTTGAATCTGCCGTCGATGCGGTAGGTTCAGCAAGCGTAACAGTCAGCATCTCAGACGATGGAGGCACATCCAATGGTGGACTCGATACTTCACCGGACCAAATGTTCACTATTGAGATTACCTCTGTAAACTCTGCTCCCAGCTTCGCAGTAGGAGTGGATGTGGTTTCCTATGAAGATGAAGGAGCCGTTACAGTATCCAATTGGGCCTCGGGCATTAGTGATGGGGATGGCGGTTCGCAAAATCTCACGTTCAATGTCGATTGTGATAATCCCTCACTGTTTGATGTGCTGCCGACGATTTCTGCTGATGGTACTTTGTCTTTTACCTCTGTCGGAGATTTGTACGGTAGCACCGTGATTACCGTGAGCCTTACGGATGATGGAGGTACTGTAGATGGCGGCGTGGATACTTCTGCCGAGTTCACTTTCAACCTCACGATTGAGCCGGTCAATGATGCACCGGGTTTCCTGGCTGGTTCAGATCAGGCGATCATGGAGGACGCAGGAGAACAGACCCTCAACTGGGCCTCAGGGATGACCGACGGGGATGACGAATCGCAGAGCCTGACCTTTGAAGTGGCTAATGACAATAATGCGCTGTTTGAGGTTCCACCGTCGATAGATAATGCCGGCATTCTGTCCTATACCCCGGCAGCCAATGCACATGGCCTGGCCACGGTATCCGTGACATTGAGGGATGACGGAGGGACGGACTTTGGAGGAGAAGACGTGAGTGTAGTAGCCACTTTTGAGATTGAAATAACAGGTGTTAATGACGCACCATCCTTCACGCCGGGATCCGATGTATCTGTATTGGCCGGTACGGGAGTCCATTCCATGGCAGACTGGTGTACGGACATTTCAGACGGGGATGAAGAGACACATGGCCTCTCTTTTGAAGTGACCATTGATGATCCATCTTTGTTTTCTATAGTGCCTTCGATCGATGCTGAGGGAACGCTTTCTTTTACGATAGCCGAAGGGGTAATAGGTTCAACTTCTGTGGATGTTGTACTCGTAGATGACGGAGGTACGGCCAATGGAGGAGCGGATCGCAGCGAAGGAATCAGCTTTGATATTGATGTGTATGAGCTGAACATTGCACCGAGCTTCCAGTCCGGCAGTGATGTCGTCGTTGACGAAGATGCAGGAAGCATCACCATGGAAAATTGGGCCACTCAAATTGACGATGGAAATGTCACCGAGCAGTCGCTCTTTTTTACTGTCATGGTGCTCAATCGCGATCTCTTTGAAACGCTTCCAAAAATAGAATCAGACGGTACGCTTTCTTTTGTATTGGCACCCGATGCGCATGGTGAGACTCTGGTCAATATCACCCTTATGGACAATGGAGGGACAGAGTCCGGAGGAGTGGATGAGTCGGAGGAACAATCCTTTAGGGTCACTGTGAATCCGATCAATGACCCACCCTCCATCGCTTCCCTGGATCATCTGTCGGTGGATTTGCGAGAGGATGATCCCCATGTGCTGTTTACCATAGAAGACATAGATACACCCCTAGACCAACTGACCATTGATGTTTCTTCTGACAATGCGGATTTGATTGATGCCGACCATTGGCTGGTTTCCCATTCGGGAAATGACTATCGCATTGACCTGGATCATCGAATCTATCAGGTAGGGCAGGCGACCCTGTCGATCACGGTGAGTGACGGTGAGTTTATGGATTCGACGGCTTTCCTGGTGGAGGAGATTTTGTCTGTTGGGTCAAATGAGTTCGAGCCTCAGCTTAAAATGTATCCTAATCCTGCCACTGATAGGCTGACTGTATCAGGAAGCCAAATCAATCCATCTTCGATTCGGGTTTTTGATATCAATGGCAGGGTGATGGAGGATATTGCCATTCAACCGGAAGGCAGGGAAGTGCGGTTGAATATTTCGAAACTGAAAAATGGCCTCTACCTGCTACAGGTAGGCGACGGACAGGATCAAAAGACCTTGAGATTTATCAAACATCAGCTGTAGAATAGAAAAGCAGGGAGTGTAAGTTGTTTTTCTCATCGAATGACTTCACTCTCTGTGCAGCTGGGCAGATACTTGTGTTAGGGTAGATGTCTGCTTTATTTCACTTGGTCCGAGCTGCAAACTCGAGCCAGCACAATTTTTTATAGCTTGGGCTAGCGAATGACTTGACTCTCTGCCCAACTGGGCTAATGCTGAAAAGGAGGGCGCACCCTTGCTTTTACTCTATTTTCCATGTTTTACAGTTTAGAAATGCGATACAGGCTTCATAGGTCTTCAAATCTTCATATTCGAATTCAATAGTTAGTTCGTTTACTCCTTTGAACTTGATGAAGTCCATATCAACTGGGCTTTGAATTTTTTCTAGTTGAATTTTTTCCGTTGTTCGGTAAAGTTGGTGAAAGCTTGCGAGTATAAAAGATCGGCCATTTGGAGCAATTGTTACCTTCATAATCTGATATTCCGATCCAAAGAATTTCAATAATTTTCGGCTATTGATATCGACCAAATACGTTCCATCTTCTGTTGGAATTAAAACTTGACCTGTTAATTCTGATATGGCTAAGTGCCCTAATGGTGCTCCACGGAATGAGCCGTACCAATCTTGGTATTCAGAGTCTTCGAATCTGACCCAAGAAAACTGTTGAGAGTTCCAGACGGTATCTTGCTCAAAATGAACTTCATCAAAAATCCCAGATTCTGGTTGATATGATAAATCAGCATTCAATTGTTGATAGAAAATTCTACTAATGATCCAAAGATTCGGTTATCAAAGCGTCCTAACTTGGGAGGAAGTTACCTCCACGCAATATAAAGTATCCCAGGACTTACCTCCCAATAAACACCTTAAGAGTATCCGTGCCTTCCTCAGTCTGAAGCTGGATGATGTAAATGCCCCGACCAAAGTCTGCATGGCTCAGCTCTACGAAGTTGTTTCCGGGTACAGACGATCCACTGCTTATGGTCTTGATCACCCTTCCCTGGAGGTCGATCACCGTCAGCTGGGTTTTCATCGGATGCGGTGTATTAAATCCGATAACAGTTTTTGAAGCACTGTTGTCCTGGTATGCTCTCAGATTCATTGAATTGATCGCGGCATCGTCTATCGACAAGGGATCATCAATGTCCGGCTTTCCGGCGCCTTCAAAGGTCCAGTCGGCCATACGTTCAAGAATGGAATAAAAACCTTCCGTGGCGAAATTCACCGCATTGCCGTCCGAGACGGTCGTCCTGTTATCATAGTTGGGAGAGGTGAGACAAAAAATCCCCATTCTGATGGGGCGGGCTTCAGTTGAATCAATCACACCCACTTCAAAGCCCCCGGCGGTAATCGATCCTCCACCAAAATCATCCCTGCGATGGGTGTTGCTTACATTGGCCAGCTTGACCACTCCCGCATCGGCATTGTCAAACAAGATGCCCGTATGGTCAAAAGCAGGATTGGTGCAGATCGTGATCTTTTCCCCGACCTCATAGTCTTCGGTGATGTAGTGGGTATTGTCCTCTATGACCAGTTCGTAATCTCCGGCATTGCCGTCAGTAGCCTCTATTCCCATGCCCAGACCCCAATTGCCGGCCAGGGGTGCGGGTTCCATGATGACGACATGAACGGGGAATCCATCTGCACTAAACCTCGCGACATCAGATGAACCCACAGTCTCATTGATCCAAATACCGTCGTACCCGTTGTACACGCTTGCATCTGCGGAGTTGTAGGTGCCGGCAGACATGTAGGTCGCATCATAGCCCCAGGCGTTTAGGCGATCGACCAGATCCTGATCGATTTTTCGAGGGTTGGACTCATCATTTCCTCCCACGTAGAGGATGTTTCCTTTTTCAGGCACCTCAAAAGTCACCTCCCACAGCGCCACATCGGTAGCATGCTCAATCACATACATTTTGTTGCCAAGCAGGCAGGCGTCCACCGGGTGATTAAATCCCTGGGCCAAACGGGTGACCTCTGCTTCGTAGTTGTCATCAGCCTGCTCAAGATTCAACATCAGCAGGTCTTCTACGATCGGGTCGAATGATTGGATTTTCCGATCATCCGCAGCACTCCAGGTCATACAAAATCCCATTCCACGATAGTCACCCGCCAATCTGCGGTTCGCATCAAAGGTCAACGCCAGAGGCGAACTATGCGGAGTGAAGGTATAAACATCCGTACTCGTCTCGCTGCCGTTTTTGACCTCTCCGGTTACCGGGTCACGTAGCAGGTCCTGGTGCGGCCCTTTGTTCTTTACCGGTAGGGTAAAGGTCACTCCATTGGGTACAGGTGGAAAGTTTGGGTCATTGACATGGGTGGATTCGATCCCTGCACTGAGCAATAGATCGGATTGCGGGTCATAATCCGCAAACTGCTGGGGGTTGTCGTAGTTGCCCATAACCCATGGGAAGCCGTAGTGGTTTCCTTCCTGCAGCCAGTTGAGCTCTTCGTTGTGATCGCCCTGAGGCCCTTGGTCACAGCCGAAAAGTCGCCCTTCCGCATCGTATTCTATGTCGAAGCTATTTCTAAGGCCGTCAGCAAAAATGTATTGCTCCATAAATGAAGGATTATTTTCCAGGACAAGGTTTTCAGTGTCGACGGGAAACTTCAGGAGCATGGCGGTGAAGGCCGTTTCCCGTTCGTTGCCATGTTGCTCGCCGTGATCTGTATTGGCGCCGCTGTTGACCAGGATGTATTGCTCGTCAGGCGTTTCGATTACGGCGTTGAAGCGGTGCTGCCTGGAAGTGGTCTGATAGGTGGCGGTCACCATGGTGGTCCAGGCCGTGCTGTCATATTTCTTGATTGTGGCTTCGTTTTGGCTGGAGTTGGGGTTCATGCTGACGAGGTACACATTGCCACTTGTTCCGATATCAAAACCGTAGACTTCATGGAGTCCGTGATCTGCCGAGGTAAAGGCCGTTTCTTTCACGCCTGTATCGGGATCAAATTTGATGATGTCGCCCGATACCGTGGCATAGTACAAGTCGCCATTGGCGGGGTTGAAGTCCACCCGGATGGCCGACCAGTCATCCAGATCCAGGACTTTCCTTATGGAAATATCCCCAACGAGGGCTTCAGGTTGTGCCAATGCAATAGTGAAAGACAGGCACAAGCCTGCAATGAGTAAAAGTTTGGTTGTCATGGATTTGATTGATTAAGCGTTTGACCGGGGTTCTCAGTTTTTGTTGTTGTGTATTATTCGTGCAACACGAATAGACATAATAATCGAAGAAAAGAATGGTGCTTATTGGTATTCCTGAGGGGGTATTTTCTTTATCGGGCTAATGGGGTGGGTTTTAGCGTAGTAGGTGGGGCTGGATGGTGCGTGAGGACAGGCACCGGGGCATGGGTTGTTGTTAGCTAAATGCTCAGCTCGCACATGAGTCTAAACACTAAGCTATGATTACTTTTTACCTTCAGTGAGTGTTTGCAAGAGTGAACTGTCATCAATATGGATTGCCTTAGGTTCTATAATTTTTCCTTCTTCGTTTAAGATAATGTATCTCGGTATCCAGTCAAGATCCACATAATTCGAGAAAGGGTTCTTCCAACCTTGTTCAAATCTATAATGATCACCCCGAATATTAAATCTGGTTATAGCAGCTTTCCATCTTGCGTCTTCCTTATCAACAGATAGAAGAAGATATGCAACGTTGGATTTTTTTGTTTTTTTTCTAAGCTCATTGTATTCAGGCAGAGATACCAAGCAGTCCTTGCACCAAGAAGCCCAAAAGTCTACCAACACTTTCTTGCCTTTGTAGCTTACAAGAATCTCAGAAAGTGAGATTGAATTTCCGTTCATTGACTTTAGAACTGTGTTATTCACAGAATCAGGAAGTTCATGAGTCGTTAGATATTTGGGTGCGGGTCTATCTTGAGCAATCAGCAGTTTTGCGGAGAAAATGACAAATACTATTAGCAGTGAAGTTCTTTTACTCATTAGGTTTTTAATTAATCATAACTATTACAAATGGGGATTAGAAAGCACTAACCTCTCGTCTCGCACATAGCCACGCCTTGAGTTAAATTTAAAACTTGTGGTGGACTTTCCTCCCGAAAGCTTTCGGGGCCTCACGAAAACATCCTGACTGATGAAACCCCATTCATTCATAGCATATGTTGGCGAGTCGTTTTAATCTCCTTGATGAATCCATACAAATTTACTGCCGTTGTAGTAGATCAGACCGCCAGACCCCTCGTCTTCACGAATACTAATTGCAGGGTTTTGCAGAATTACCTCTCGTTCACCATCAATGTCTCCATTGGGAAGAAAGGTCATTTCATAGGTAACTTTTTCTTCGAAAATGCGCCATGTATCGGCCCATTCATAATCGTTATCACCAGGTCCAAATGAGTTACCTGCGCCTGCAAGGAAATATTGTTTTTCTTGACCGTTGATAAGAAATAAGATACCAGTCTTACTGTCTGACTTCTTTGTTACAAACATGGCAATGTCGGATGCACTGTCGCTGTTCAAATCGTATTGAAGGATGTTTGGACTCAATTGATTTGATTGTTCAAAACTCTCCGATAATGGCATGAATTGTTGTTTAGCCCAGTCAGGAAGTTCAGGTGTATGATAACAAAGAACATTTAAATAAAGTATGAGTGATAAGAACGGTGACATAGTTTTAACCTACTTTTTGATTTTTCGCTCTTTAAGGACTTCCTTTTTTAGCCTGCTTTTTTCACCATATTGTCTTAGAACGGAATCCTTATCATCTTCCATTTCTTCAAGTTCCTTCTTAGAGAAACCTCTTAAGTCCTTTCGAGTTACATGATAGCTTTTTGACATTCTTGAATTTAAATGTTCGTTCTGGTTACGCTCGCCAACAATTGGCTAACACACATAATGTATGTTATCCACCATATGTTTTTTTCAAAACTAGCCCATTAATCGCTTTTATCCAGACGATCGATCAAAACAACAGCCGGTACTTAAACATCGGCCAGAAGCCGAGCTGATACTGGTTGTAGAGTTCATGGGTATAGAAACTGTAATTCTCTGACAGGACGTTTTGCTGATCCGTGATGTTTTGTAGGTCCAGGGCCCACTCCTGGCTTACCTTTTTCATATCGATGCGGTAGGTGATGCGTATATCCATCCGGAAGTAGTTGGGGTATCGATCCTGGTAAGCCAGGTCGTCATGGTACTCGATTTGTCCAGAGTCCTGCGATTCCACAGGATCGATGGGGATGAAGCGCCTGTTTCCGGCAAAGACCGTCCGAAGGTCCACTTTCAGTTTCTTGTATTCGCCTACCTGCCATTCCTTTCCGGCGAGTAGGTTGGTGACGAAGTTGCCACTAAAGGCCGTACTCCGCGTTACCCCATCGCTGCCCTTGTATCGGGAGTCGTAGAGGGTGGTGGTAGACAGTAGGTACCATCCCTTGTTGAGGTATTTTTCCAGTGTCAGTTCGAGTCCTACGTTTCTGCCGGTGCCTTCATTGACCAGGGAGTCGTTGGAGGGCAGCCCAAAGTCTGCTCCCGCGTTGAGCATGGAGAAGCTGCTGCTGTGACTTTCGACCGGTACATTGGATAACCGCTGGTAGTAGGTTTCCACCTTCATCCGCCAGCTTGAGAGGAAGTTGTTTTCATACCCCAATACAAAATGATCGCTCCGGGTGAGTCCAAGATCCCGGTTTGTTTGAATGACTGACCCATCGGGAAGGAGCGTTTCCACGAAATAAACGGACAAACCCTGGATCTGGCTATGTCGGCCATAGGCGGCGTTGAGGCTGCTTTGCTTGCTGAGCGAATACTTGACCCCAAGCCTGGGTTCCACTGAAATGGAATTGTCATTGAGCGTAAGCTGCAAGTAATGGAGCCCGGGATTGATTGTAAGCTTGTCGTTGAACTTGTGGTTCCATGCAGCATAGGCCTTGATCAGGTAGGTAGAGCCCGACTCATGAACGGTATTGAAATCGTTAGCCGTCCGGTAGATCTCCTGGGTAAGGTCTACGTTCATTCGCTTGAAGGTCGAGCCGATGTTGATCGTGTTTCTTGAGTTTAGCTTTTTGTTAAACTCGTTGGTGTAATCGAGCGTCCACTGCGCGAAATCCTGTTTTAGGTATTCATCAATCCCGATCACCTCAAGATCCTGATCTCGGGAAACGGTGTCCAGGTCTGCGATAAACTCATTTCCCGATACGGCGATGCTGTTTCTGAAAAAGGTGTTGGAGTTGAAGAAGTGTAGGTAGGAAGCGCCCACCACGCCTGTGTTGGAGATGTTGTAGATGTCCGTATCGATCCCTCCGTATTGATCATCATTGGCAGTTTCTGAGTCGATTTCACTACCCAGAAGGTCGATGTGACTCAGACCCCCAATCCCAAAAACGGAAAACGTTCCTTTGTTCGTTGGCGCATTGATCTTGAAGGTCAAATCCTGGTAGTAGGGCACCGCTTCGCCCGTTCCCGTGCCAAAACCCATGGCGCTCATTACGGCAGGCACGGAATACCGATAATTGATGGTGTAGGACGCACGGCCTCCCATTTTGAAAGGACCTTCTGCACCTAGTTCAAATCCGTTGAAGCTGATTTGAAACAGGTGCTCTCGTTTTTCGAAGTTTCCGTTTCTGAGCCTTAGGTCAAACACCCCTGAGTTGGCATTGCCGAACATGGCCGGAAAGGCCCCGGTGTAGAACTCAGAATTGGAGAGTTGGTTGTTGTTGAGGATGGTGACCGGGCCACCGGTGGTACCCATACCGGAGTAGTGGTTCGGGCTGGGGATGTCGATGCCTTCCATGCGCCAGAGCAGGCCGGTAGGGGAGTTGCCTCGGATGATGATGTCGTTTCGGCCGTCGTTTACCCCACTGATGCCGGCGAAGTTGGCAGCCATACGGGCAGGGTCACCCAGCGAACCGGCAAATCGCTCTGTTTCGGCAATATTGAACCCGGTCACGCTCAGGGTGGCCAGGGCGTTGAGCTCCTCGTAGGTGCGGCTGGTGCCCTCAACTACGATCTCCTCCATCACCTCGGTGCTTTCTGTCATCGCTATCTGAAGAGAGGTTTGCTTGCCGATGGATACCAGTACGTTTGGGACGAAGAGCTCTTCGTACCCGACATACGAAAAGCGAAGATTTACCTGACCCAGGGCTACATTTTCTATTTTGAAGTAGCCGTTTTGGTCTGTGATGGCACCCTTGGGTGGATCGGTGTCCAGCACCAGTACAGTGACACCAATCAATGGATATTGAGACTGCACGTCCAGCACCTGTCCACGGACGGTCTGTGTTTTTTCGTCAGTTTGCCCAAAAGCGCTATTTGACAGCAGGAGCACAAGGATGTACAGATTGGGTAGGAGGTAGTGAATGAGTTTCATTTTGGTTTTGAGTTTTTTGCAAATAGCGCAGATTTTACTCAAAAATACCCTCGGGAATCTGTATGAATACCACGGCTATGACCAAAATCATACAAAAGTATGAATGGCGAAACGGGTTGAAAGTCAGGCGTTAGTGTTGGATGGAATGGTGCATGAGGACATGCGCCGGGGCGGCGGTAACAGCAAGGCTTCGAGAACCTTAGCCTGACAGTTTGAATTGACTTATGAACAAGCTTCAAACCCTTATCGCCATGGTGCGTGTCTCACGAACCATCTCCATCAGCGATCATGAAATCCCTTACCATTGAGGATTTTGGGGATGCACTTTTCAATCCTTGAAATGCGGGTCTTGGACTGCTTAGGTTGAGAGAAGTGTAGAATGTAGCCACGCTGGCGACCCGGAGTAAGCGCTTCAAACGCAGATTTCAATTCCGGGTCTGCTTCCAGTATTTCGGTGAGCTCCTCCGGCATAGGCTCCGGCTCTTTTTTAAAGTTGACACTAAGCCCGGCCTTTTCCACTTCGATTGCCTCAAGCACGTAGGCTTTGATCTTGGGTTCGAGCTTCAGGATGCTGTCCTCATCCGTAAATCGAAACTGCCTCGCCGCTTGAGAGTTTTCCCCCGGTGCGGTGAGCAGGTTGTCAGCGTCTTTGAGCAGGGTGCCTTTAAAAAATGCCACACAGGCATAGTCTTTAAAGGCCGTCACGATGAGCACGTTCTTATTATTATAGGTATAGCAGGGCTGGCTCCATTTGTACTCCTCTGTGAGTCCGCAGGATACAACGATCCTTCTCAGTTCTATGAGTTCATTTTTCCAACTATGGACCTTGCACTTCGGGGTGTCGTAGTACTCGCACCGCCCGCACCCTGCCATCAAATAATGCTCTACCTGTGGGATCATGAACCAAAGCTACGCACGATGCCGTGAGAACCCAAACCTGCACTTTCGCATGTATCCACCTAATATATATCAGGGTTCTATGACTACAGTCGTGCCCCAGACTGACGAGCGTCATATTTCAGGTCTGATCTGGTTCATAGATTTGGTCAAATTTAAATGAATCAGTTATGAGCACTCTTATTAAAATCATTACCCCTGTTGTACTTCTGGTGTTTCTTTTCGCCTGCGGCGGTGGAGGAAAAAGCGATGCGGATAAGCTCCGGGAAAAATATGCAGTAAAGGCTGAGCCCAAGACATTGGCGGAAGCCGAAGCAAACTACAAGGACTATAAGGGTGTAGGCCCGGTGACCTCTGTAGAGATCCCGGTTGAGATTGACCAGGCCATGGCCACCAAGGGACAGGAAGTATTTGAAGCCAAATGTACGGCCTGTCACAAGACCAACAAGCGATTTGTTGGCCCATCACCGCAAGGCATCATGGATCGAAGAACGCCCGAATGGACGATGAATATGATCCTCAATCCGGAGGAAATGGTGTCTAAGGATCCACTGGCCAAGCTTTTACTCATGGAATTTAACGGCTCGCCTATGGCCAACCAAAACCTTACTCAGGATGAGGCCCGGGCAGTACTTGAATATTTCAGAACACTATAACAGACTTTATTATGAAAAAAATGATCTCTCGAATTGCATCATTAATGGTGATCGCAGGATTGATATTTTCCTGCTCATCTACCCCGGATAAGGGGGGAGCGGCAAATACCGTGGCGGAGGAAAATACCCCTCTGGGCCAGGCATCTGTCGTGGATGAAGAGTCCGACCCAAATATATTGCAGGTAGCGATTGGCTCGGAAGCCCATTCCACGCTTGTGGCGGCAGTGCAAGCTGCGGGTATAGAACATGTCCTGGTCAATGCCGGACCGTTAACTGTCTTTGCTCCGCACAACGACGCCTTTGCGGCATTGCCGGAGGGTACAGTAGCTGACCTCCTACTACCGGAAAACAAGGCAACACTTACTACCATTCTCACACGCCATGCGGCTCCCGGCTCATTCAATGTGGAGGCATTGAAAAAGGAAGCCAGAAAGGGGCGCAAGATCTATACAGCTACGGGTGATTACCTGGAAGTGACAGTAGAAGGCGAGGATGTTTTTGTGGCTGGAGCCAAAGTAGTAGCGACCATCCAGACCAGCAACGGCATCATCAATGTAGTAGACAAGGTGATCCTTCTTTAATTAAAATTTTATCAGAACATTAAACACTAATCATAATGAAACATCTATTTAATAAAATTTTAGGCTTGCTGGTGATCGTGTCTGTAGCGCTTACCACGTCATGCGTGCAAAATGGAGGCAATGAAGGCGCGCTGGCGGGCAACCTGGCCGCTCGTTCGTTTGTACCCCCGGGAGAGCACGATGAGTTTTACGGTTTTATATCCGGAGGCTTTAGCGGACAGCTATCAGTAATTGGGATTCCCTCCGGGCGTGTTTTCAAAAACATTCCCGTTTTTTCCGTAGACGCTGAAAAAGCCTATGGATTCAACGAGGAAACTAAAGCACTCTTAAATACTTCTTTCGGGTTTATTCCATGGGGAGATTCGCATCACCCGGATATATCTCAGACCAATGGGGTGTTGGATGGACGCTGGGTTTTCATCAATGAAAACAACACACCGCGTATCGCTCGCATCGACTTGTCAACGTTCGAAACAACTGAGACAATTGAGATTCCAAACTCTGCCGGGAACCACTCGTCTTCATATGTCACCGACAATACCGAGTACGTCATCGCAGGAACTCGTTTTGGTGTGCCGGTACCTCAGAGGGATATTCCAATTTCGGAGTATAAAGGAAACTTTAAAGGAATGCTTTCATTCCTGAAAGTTGATCCTGAAAGCGGCGAAATGAACATAGAGTTTCAGATCAACATGCCTGGATTTGATTATGACAAAGCGCATCCGGGTCGAGGCAAATCTCACGGTTGGTTCTTTTATACCACTTACAACACCGAAGAGGCGAATACTTTGCTAGAAGTTAATGCATCACAAAATGATAAGGATTTTGTGGCAGCAGTGAATTGGAAGAAAGCGGAAGAATACATCGCCGCAGGAAACTTCGAAACGATGAAGACCAATTATGCGCACAATGTGTACGACGAAGCAACACAGATGGCCACTACTACCTGGGAGAAAGAAGTCAGAATCCTGGATCCTGCCAAGTGTCCCGGTCTGGTTTATTTCTTGCCAATGCCCAAATCACCTCATGGCTGTGATGTAGACCCAAGTGGTGAATACATAGTCGGTAGTGGCAAGCTGTCAGCAAATGTAACGGTACACTCTTATACAAAAATGCTGGACGCTATCGAGAATAAGAAGTTTGCAGGAGAGGCCTATGGTATTCCGATCCTGAACTTTGAAGATGTATTGGCAGGAACAGTAGTGCAGCCTGGTTTAGGTCCATTACATACGGAGTTTGATGGCAAAGGGAACGCATACACCACGTTCTTCATCTCATCTGAGGTAGTGAAATGGAAGCTGGGTACCTGGGAAGTAATCGACAGAAAGCCCACGTATTATTCAGTGGGCCACCTGATGATACCGGGAGGTAATTCTCAGAAGCCGTTTGGAAAATACCTGGTCGCCATGAATAAAATCACCAAAGACAGATACCTGCCCACCGGGCCAGAGGTGACACAGTCTGCGCAGCTGTACGACATCAGTGGTGAGAAA
This sequence comes from Reichenbachiella sp., assembly GCA_965222305.1. Taxonomy (GTDB): domain Bacteria; phylum Bacteroidota; class Bacteroidia; order Cytophagales; family Cyclobacteriaceae; genus Reichenbachiella. Next base: position 1,883,819 of record OZ244943.1, on the reverse strand, counting down.
ATGGAGCTGCTGCTTGATTTCCCGACTTTGGGTGAGCCGCATTATGCAGCTGGCATCCCTGCAGATTTGGTCAAGCCAAATTCCAAAAAATTCTTCAACCTGGAAGACAACAAGCACCCCTATGCGGTGAAGTCTGAAAAAGAAGCCAGGGTAGAAAGAGATGGAAACACAGTGCACGTGTACATGACAATGATACGATCCCACTTTGCACCTGATAATATTGAAGGTATCAAAGAAGGCGATAAGGTGATCTTCCACGTGACCAATCTGGAGCAAGACTATGATGTGCCTCACGGCATCAGCATGATCGGAGCGAATACTTCTGAGCTACTCATCATGCCCGGACAGACCGAGAGTTTTGTATGGGAGCCTAAGGGCGTTGGCGTATGGCCATTCTATTGTACAGACTTCTGCTCTGCGCTACACCAGGAAATGCAAGGATATGTCAGGGTTTCAGCCAAAGGGTCTAATGTGCCTTTGAGTTGGAGCCTGGACGGAGAATAATCAGGGTTGTTTTGTGGCGCGGGGCGATGTCCGTCCTGCGCCCTTTTTTTAAAAGCCAAGATTGAAATGAATAAATCAAAAATGATAATGATCGCAGGGGCACTCTTGCTGGCGCCGTTGTTTTTTCTGCCCCTATGGAAAATTACCCTCAAGGCCCCTCAATATCCTGAGCCGCTGGGGATGCTGATTCACATCAATAAGTTTGAAGACGCTAACCCAAACGATATTAAGAACATCAACATAATGAACCACTATGTGGGCATGAAGGACATCCCTGAGCAGATTCCTGAGTTTGAAATCTTTCCCAAGGTAATCACCGGAATGATTGCGCTCGGTGTGGTTCTGGGATTCATTGGCAACAGGAAGCTATTCCTTGTGTGGTTTGCCCTGATGGTGATCCTGGGTTCGGCGGGTATGTACGACTTCTATATGTGGGAGTACGACTATGGACATAACCTCAAGGAAAACGCAGCCATCAAATTTTTGGATGCTAAGGGAGAGCCTATGGCCTACCAGCCACCGTTGATTGGGTCTAAGCGAATTCTAAACTTCGATGCGATTTCGATGCCACAGTCAGGAGCTTATTTGATGTTCTTGGGTATGGCTTTGTCGATCGTAGCATATTATGTAGGCACCAAAGAAAAAATATCATCGTCATGATTCGATCCGTAATTACCCTTTCTGTTTTACTTGTTTTATCAGCCTGTAGTATAGAGCCTGCTATGATCAACTATGGTTCGGATCAGTGCCACTTCTGCAAAATGACCATCGTGGATCAGCAGCATTCGGCCCAGTTTGTGACCAAAAAAGGTAAGGCCTTTAAGTTTGATGCCATCGAGTGTATGATGAAAGAGCTGAAGGTCAGGGATTCGTCAGATATGGCGTTTGTGCTGGTAGCGGACTACAATGCGCCCGGTACCCTGGCAGATGCAACTGCCGCCCACTATCTGGTGAGTGAAAACATTCCCAGTCCTATGGGTGCTTATCTCTCAGGGTTCGAAAGCAAAGAGGTGCGTGACCGGACGCAGAAGGAAAATGAGGGTGTGAGTTACGATTGGAATGAGCTGAAAGCCAAGTTTTCTAACTAACTTAAAAATACATGCGGCAACAATCAAAAATACTTCTGCTGGGATTGCTATGTGCAGTTTTCACTGACCTGCGCTCAGAGACGATTGAGGTGTGTGCGAATTGCCCTGCCCAATCATTGGCAGACGCCATACAAAAGGCCAATCCCTACGATACTCTAAAACTATCCGGCGAAACCTATGAAGCCGTCAATTTGGAGATTACTAAGCCGCTGACCCTACTGGGAGCTGAAGGGTCAATCCTTAATGGGAAAAAAGAGGGTTATATCATAAAAATCCTTTCCGATAGTGTCAATGTTTCCGGCTTGAAGCTCATCAACTGCGGCCAGAGCTACACCAAAGATTTTGCCTCGATCTATGTTTCCAGGGTTCAGCATTACTCCATCAAGAACTGCGAACTGGTAAACCCGCACTTTGGAATCCTGGTAGAAAAATCCCACCATGGGGAGATTGTCGGCAATTACGTGCATGGGTCGATGCATATCGAAAGTGAGGCGGGCAACGGCATCCACCTTTGGCACTGCTCCAATGCTGTGGTAGAGGACAATAAACTCTCAGGAATGCGCGACGGTATTTATTTCGAGTTTGTGACTGATAGCCAAATCTCCCGAAACCTGAGCTACGAAAATATCCGTTATGGCCTGCACTTTATGTTTTCCAACAACGATGAGTACCGCGACAATGAATTCAGGAATAATGGCGCAGGGGTGGCAGTGATGTTTTCGAAGTTTATCGTCATGGAGAACAACACTTTTATGAAAAATTGGGGTACGGCCTCATACGGCTTGTTGCTCAAGGAAATCTACGATGCAGAGGTGCTCAACAATACCTTTGACCAAAACACCATCGCCATCTTCCTGGAGGGCTCTACTCGGATCAACTATAAGGACAATGACTTTTTAAACAACGGTTGGGCGGTCAAGGTATCCGGCGGCTGTTATACGAATATCTTTTCACAGAACAATTTTATCAGCAATGCGCTGGATGTATCGTACAACAGTAAGATGAACGACAATGCCTTTCATGGCAATTACTGGAGTGAGTACACCGGTTATGACCTGGATAGGGATGGCCTTGGTGATGCCCCGTACCGTCCGGTCAAGTTGTTTTCCTATATTGTCAGCCAGACGCCTGAGTCGATCGTTCTTTTGCGTAGCTTGTTCATAGATATATTGAATTTTTCCGAGAAAGTGTCGCCCATTTTTACCCCTGACAATCTACTGGATGACAGTCCGGCCATGAACCCATATTGATGATAGAGATAAGAGGATTACAGAAGAGCTTTGGATCGCTTACAGTGTTGGACGGTGTGACGATCGATATCAACGAACCAGGTATTTATGCCGTGTTGGGACCCAATGGCTCAGGGAAAACTACTATTCTGAAAAGTATATTAGGAATGGTGCTGCCAGATGCCGGCGATATCCTACTCAAGGATTCGTCGATCATCAATAACTCTGAATATCGAAACGAGATAGGCTACCTGCCACAGATCGCGAGGTTTCCGGATAACCTGACGGTGAGCGAGCTGATCCACATGATCATTGACATCAGGGGGCAGAAAGCCGACTACCAGGGGTTGCTTGACGAGTTCGAGCTGGGACCTTTTATGGACAAGAAACTTGCTAATCTCAGTGGAGGTACCCGGCAAAAAGTGAACATTGTGTTGACCTTTATGTTTGACAACCCGCTGATCGTTTTGGACGAACCTACTGCTGGCCTTGATCCTGTATCCATGATTTTCCTCAAGGAACTGATTTTAAGGGAAAAGGAAAAAGGCAAGACCTTGCTGATCACCACGCACATTATCCCTTTGGTAGAGGAGCTCGCCACAGAGATCATTTTCTTGTTGGAAGGCAAGATTTATTTCAAAGGATCAATAGGGGAGATCAAAGAGCAGACAGGGCAGCTAGACCTTGAGCATGCCATCGCAGAAATTTTGAGACACCATGATTAAGATCCTTAAATACAGCTTTTTTGACCTGATGCGCTCACGATGGAGCTACGTCTATTTGGTGTTCTATCTGTTGCTGGGCTTTGTATTGCTCTTCTTGAATAGCAATCTGTCCAAGGCGATCATTACCCTGATGAACATCATCGTAGTGCTGACGCCTATGATTGGGACGGTATTTGGGATCATGTATTTCTACAATTCCAGGGAGTTTACAGAGCTACTGCTGGCCCAACCGATCAAGCGGAGGACCATATTTTTAGGACAGTACTTTGGTGTGGGCAGTTCCCTTTCGCTCAGTTTGATTTTGGGTTTGGGTGTGCCTTTTTTAGTCTATGGCCTGTTTCAGTCTTCTGAAATCTGGAACTTCGGTCTATTGCTCGTGGTGGGCACTTTTTTGACGTTCATCTTTGTCGGGCTCTCAGCAACCATCGCCCTGCTCAATGAAAACCGCATCAAGGGATTTAGCTATGCCATTCTGATGTGGTTGTTTTTGGCAGTGGTATACGATGGGATTTTCATGGTGTTGCTCATGGTTTTCAGCCAATACCCATTGGATACTTTTGCTTTGTCAGCGACTGTTTTCAACCCCATCGACCTCTCGCGAATACTGATCCTCCTCAAGCTGGATATTTCCGCATTGCTTGGTTATACCGGGGCCTTATTTCAAAAATTCTTTGGTTCAGGTTTGGGTTTTGTGTTGGCTTTTTCAGCCTTGGGGTTGTGGGCCGCTATTCCGATTGGCCTGTTGGTTCGGATAGCCAGAAAGAAGGATTTTTAGGCTTTGCTTATCGGAAACATTAATAGAGATTAATTTAACTCCGTTAGAAATTCTTTTGATCTTGAAGAATAGGTCTTTTCAATCCGCTACAGGTTTAAGCAGACGGCATGCTATGACAATAGACTGGAACTTTTGAAATAAAAAAAGACAGCCAAAAATGACTGTCTTTTGGAGCCCCCTGCCGGTCCCGATAGCTATCGGGACGAACCAGCGACTATTAGAACCTGTCTAATAATTTGATTGCGATTTCAGGGTATTGTTTCAAGTTGAGGAAGTACTTTCTGGATTTCATCTTTTTGATGTGTGCTTCTATTTGGATGGACTGCCTTTTTGAAGTACACTGGATCGTGAAATATAGCTCCCAATCGTTTGCTCTGCTTGTGAATGATCTGGCATACTTTCCGTCATTATGCTCAGATAGCCTGCCGTCAATATCAACGGTCTGACCAATATAGAACTGGTCAAGGGAATTGGAATAAATGATGTAAACGATAAACATAAAAAAAGCAGCATCTATTTCTAAATGCTGCTTTGTTGAGCCCCCTGCCGGGATCGAACCAGCGACCTACTGATTACAAGTCAGTTGCTCTACCAGCTGAGCTAAGGAGGCAATTCCTTTATGTTTTACTCCAACAAAAATGGAGTCGATATTTCAATTTACATGACCCGTTTGGTCATTTGCGAGGGCAAAAGTACCCCTAATAATTTCTTTTACAAACTTCTAAATGAAAATATTGTTGGACTACAAGGGCTCAATTTATGACCCGTCACCCGCATAGCTGATCAGCTTCAATTCTTCCTTTAGGGTAGCCAGCTCATTATCAGCTTTTTCTATTTTTTTCTTAAAGTCAGCCATCAGCTCCTCCGCATTTTTGGAGTTTGAGAAAAAGCCCATATTATTTTTCCAAATGGAAATATCATTTTCCAAATTCTGGATTTTTCGCTTGAGCGCCTGTTCTTTGCGGTGCAGCTTCTGATCCCCGTGAGGACCTGATTTGATCTTGTTGATACTGATCAACGATCTGAGCTCGTCCAGTTCATCGTCATCAAACCCCTTGATCTCAGAGACTATGGAATTCAACGCCGACTGATACCTTTTTTGGATGCTCTTGATCGCCTTTCGTGGTACAAAACCGATTTCATTAAACTCATCCTGAAGCTCGTATACCTGTTCAGGGTTTAAATCTTCAGACCCAGCAAGGGCTTCCAGCTTTTCACAGACCTCTTCTTTCTTTCTGAGGTTCACGACGTATTCAGATTCCACATCTTTGGAGTGCTCCCGCTTGCGATTGAAGAACTCATCACAAGCAGCCTTAAACTCTTTGAATACCTTCTCCCGGGTTTTTTCGGGAACCGGCCCGATGTTTTTCCATTCCTTTTGCAGATCCTTCATCTGCTGGGCAATGCCGTTCCAGTCATCGCCCCCTTTGAGTTCATTGGCTTTGTCCACCAATGCCTGCTTCAGTTTGAGGTTTTCTTCACGCTGAGAGTCCAGGGTCTTGAAGAATTCCGACTTGTTTCTGAAAAAGGTCTTAAACCCACCCCAAAACTTTCGGTTGACCTCTTTGGCTTTTTCCTTCGGCATACTGCCAATGGCGTCCCATTGCTTTTGAAGGCTCAGTACCTCCTTGGTTTTGGCATTCCACTCGGATATTTGATCAGAAGCAAATGACTTGAGTTCGTCCGCTGTATTTGCCAGGGCCGCCTTTTTGTCAAAGTTTTCCTGAAAGGTCTCCTTAAGTTGTGAGAAATACTCCTTACGTTTTGAGTAGACTTTATCAGAAGCCTCCTTAAACCTCAACCAGGTTTCTTCCTGCACTTCTTTGGGTACTGGCCCGATGTGCTTGTACTCTTCGTGCAGCTCATTGAGCTTTTTGATTGCTTCGTTGAGGTTGTCGAGCTTGTCAAGGGCTTCGGCTTGTTCGCAGAGTCCTTGCTTGGCTTCCAGGTTTTTCTTCCGATCGAGTTCTTTGAGCTCAAAGTAAATACTTCGGTGATCATAGTACAGATCGAGTAGGGCGTTGTAGTTGGCCCAAAGCGTACGATTTTGGCTATGGGGCACAGGGCCAATGGATTTCCATTCTTCCTGCAGCTTTTTCATCGCCCCGATGCTCTCGGTGTTTTCGTCATCATCTATGAATGCCCGGAGACGCTCCAACAGATCGGTTTTCTTTTTTAGATTTTCGTCTTTCTCCCTTTCGAGCTCACGGGCATTTTGAGTGCGTTTCTCTTTGATGATCTTGAAGTATTCCTCAAACTTGACAGAGTCCTCGTCTGCTTTGTAATCAAAATCATCTTTTTCGCCACCGTCGGCTATGAACTTCTCCAGGGCCTCGTCCTTCTCTTTGCCAAACTGCGCATCAAAGGCATCTTTGATCGCAAATATGGTTTTGCCTTTTTTGAATCCGTCTTGCTTTCGGCTTAGGTCGCCAATGGCCTTTACCAGATCGCTTTTAGATAGGGTAGTGTAGTCAATGACATCTTCATGGTCTTCTTCGTGAAGTTCCTCATGATCCTCATGTTTGTCATCATTCTCACTTTCAGAGTCTTCTTTGGTAGCTTCCGGAGATTCAGCTACAGGCGTAGTTTTCTCAGCTACCTCTTCAGCTTTTTCTTCTGTAGCTTCTTCCACTACAGGAGCTGTATTTTCTTCGGGTTTTGTCTCGGCTTGTTCAGCCTGTGGTTCTTCGGCGGGAGGATCTGCCGGTACGACTTCTTCTTTTGGAGATTCCTCAACTTTGTCCTCAGCTACGGGAGTAGCCTCAGGCTCAACAGGGGCTGGGTCGTCACCTTCTACGGGTTTTTCGGTTTCTTGTAATTCAGGCGATCCCTGAACGGCTTCTGGCTTTTCGGATAGCTGCTCCTCGTTGCCAGCATTCTCTTTCTCTTCGATCATAGTTGCGTGCTATATGCCCGGCAAGTTATGAAAAATTATCATCACTTCTAATTCATGCGCGGGTCGATTGGGTAATTTGACATCATTTTGAACTTACCCCCAAGACCTTCCAGTACGGTTTTCCATAAGTCTTCAGCGGGTGTATCAAATATCAGTTTTTCGGTGGTATTCTTATACACAAACCACGATTTTGCTTCCAGTTCGTCTTCCAGCTGACCGGCACCCCATCCGGAGTATCCCACAAAAAAGCGGAAGTCACTTGTGTCCAATTCCCTGGAACGAATCAGTTCCAGCAGCTTGTCGTAGTTTCCACCCCAGTAAATATTGTCACCCACGCTTTGTCCTGCCAGACCATGATTGGTGGATCTGTGGATAAAGTGCAGGGTGTCTTGCTGCACGGGGCCTCCGACGAATACAGGCTCTTCAAAATCATAGATATCATTGATCAAATCACTAAATACTACCTTGGACTGTTGGTTGAGCACATAGCCGAATGTACCATTTTCGTCATGCTCACAGATCAGAACCACCGTCCTTTCAAAGTTGGGGTCGGGGAGGTAGGGCTCAGAGATGAGTAGGTCTCCTTTTTGGGGCTTAAAATCCTGTATCGAGTGAAAATAATCCATATAGTCTAATGTAAAGCCGGGGTAATGGGCATGCCGGCAATCACCGTGGCCTCATAGTCATTGATTTCATGTAATCTCTTATAAACTTCCTCTTCATCAAAGTAGTTCAGCGCCATTTTTACAAATATTTCCCCATGCTTGGCTTCCGACGCCCAAAGGTTGTGATAGAATTCTTTGAGAGAACCTTCTTCGAGGTTTTCATACACCAGTTTGAACCGCTCGGCTCCACGGTTTTCTACCACACTGGCAAGGAGCAACCGATCCATGAACCTTTCCTCACGACCGCTGCGACAAAATTTGATCAAGGCTTTGACGTATTTGTCCTCCTGGATTTCATGGTTGAGCTGGATGCCTCGCTCCTCCATGATTTTGTACACATCACGGAAATGCTCCAACTCTTCCACGCCCGTTTCGATCAGCTCAGGTATGATCTCAACCCGATCAGGAAATTTAGCCACAAAGCTCATGGCCATGGCAGAGGCTTTGCGTTCACAGTCGGCATGATCCTGTAAAAAGGAATCAAAATCGGCGAGTACGGCTTTTATCCATTGGGGAGGACTATCAGAACAAAGGGGAATTCTTAGCTGCATAAACTTGAATTAAATATGTCGTGTAGAAGGTGAAATATCAATTACATAATTAAAGATTTAAATGATATTTGTAAACGATTGAACGATTAAAATAGAAGTCCATGGTGAGAAATGACTTGTCCTCGATGAGGAGAGACTATCAGGCAGAACCATTCAACAAAGAAAGTGTAGATAAGAACCCGCTGAAGCAATTTGAACAGTGGTTTAAGGAAGCGGTAGAGACCGAAGGAAGCGATGCTAATTCCTTTACATTGTCCACCGTAGGAGATGATGGAGTGCCCGAGGGACGTATTGTGTTGTTGAAGTTTTACGCTGAGGATGGTTTTACTTTTTATACAAACTACGACAGCAACAAGGCAAAGCAAATAGAGAAAAATCCGGTTTGTGGCATGACATTCTATTGGCGTACCCGGGAGCGACAAGTTAGAATCAAGGGAAGGCTCTCAAAAGTTGATCCCATAATTTCCGATGAATATTTCAAAGAGCGTCCTGTAGGGAGTCGATGGGGTGCCTGGGCTTCTCCTCAGAGCCAGGAGATTCCTAATCGGGATCATTTGATTGAATTGTACGAGGAAACCAAAAACCGTTTTTCTGATGAAAACAACATTCCACGGCCGGACAACTGGGGAGGTTATCTTATAGACCCTTATCGTCTGGAGTTTTGGCAGGGACGGCCCAATCGCCTGCACGACCGAATCGTGTACGAAAAGTCAGGTGATAGTTGGGACATTAAGCGCCTGGCACCGTAATTCGTTTTGTCAGTTTACCTTGACCGATACGCTGTTCAGGATAAGTACCTCACGCCTGATCAATATGGAGACCCGGGGATTGTTGTAGTGATTCCTTGTCATAAGGAAGAAGGATTGATCGAATCCCTTGAATCATTGGAGCGTTGTGCATTACCGGTAGGCTCGGTTTCTGTAATTATCGTCATCAACGCCTCACAGATAGCATCAGAGGAAGTCAAGCAATTCAATCGAAGGACCTATGAGGAGGCGATCGAGTGGTCAAGAGCCCAACGAAATTTACGGTACCATTTCATCCTGGAAAACGAGCTTCCAAAAAAGCATGCCGGGGTGGGGCTGGCTCGTAAAATTGGAATGGACGAGGCAATAAGAATCTTCGAGTCAAATGATAGAGATGGAGTGATTCTATGCTTTGATGCGGATAGTCGGTGTGATGGCGATTTACTCGTTGAAGTAGAAAAAATATTTCAAAACCCACGGGTTCCGGGATGTAGCATATACTATGAGCACCCAACCGAGGGGTCGTTGGGTGAGGAAGTGTACACCGGAATCATCCAGTACGAACTTCATCTACGCTATTATATAGATGCCTTGAATTATGCCGGATTTCCACATGCCTATCAGACCATCGGATCGAGTATGGCTGTTCGGTCATCGGTGTATCAAAAGCAGGGTGGGATGAATCGCCGACAGGCAGGGGAGGATTTCTATTTTCTTCATCGACTTATTTCTTTGGGAAACTTCAAAAACCTGAACACTACCCGCATCATCCCCTCGCCAAGGAAATCGGATCGGGTGCCTTTTGGTACGGGCAAGGCCATTGGAGATTGGCTGGATTCGGATCAGGGAGAAATGTCGACCTATGATCCCAAATCATTTGAAGAGTTAAAGAGTTTTTTTGGTGGGGTGTCCGGGTATTTCAAATTAGAATCTCATGACATGGGTTCGGCCTATGAAAGTTTATCTCCCTGCTTGAAGTCTTTTGTGAGCTTTGAAGAATTCGAAAGCAAGATCGCTGAGACCAACCAACATTCTACTTCACTCAAAACATTCGAAAAGAGATTCTTCCAGTGGTTTGATGCTTTCAAGGTGTTGAAATTTGTGCACCATGCCCGGGACGAGTTTCATCCCAATGTCAAGATCTCAGAGGCCGGGGATTGGCTATTGGAAAAACTGAAATTGAACGCAGAAAACCTTTCAATGCTGGAAAGGCTAGAGATGATCCGAAAAGTGGACAGGGAAGAGAATTATTCCAATTTGGTAGCCAGCTCGCCACGAATGTAGGCATTGTACTTGTCACAACTCATACGCCCCGAGAGCCCGGATATAGGGCAGGTCTGATACAGCGGACCGAACTTGCCCGGAGTGATCAGTACACCGCTTCCCTGGCAGGCAGGGCAGATCACGATTTCACCGGGACAATCATAGTAATTGTCATTGGTGAGCTGTTTGACAGTCTGATCGTTTTGTTTTTCCCGCTGCTCCTGAAAGGCCAATGTGGCTCGGTCAAGGTACATCTTTGCTTTGTCGTAGTGATTTCCTGAGGTTCCTTTGAGTTGCACGTATTTGGTGAGCCAGTTGATGGCCTGGCGATGCTTACCGATGTGATAGGAGTTTCTGCCAAAGTAGTAAGCCAGGTCGCTGGGTAACTTGTCGAGCATCCCCATCGCTTGTCGAAAGAGCTCATCGGCCTCTTCATAGTTGCCATCGAGCATGGCTGCATAGCCCTGATCCATTTTCGATAACCCCTCGCGCTTCACGATGGACTGAGAAAAAACTTGGCTTGAAAGAAGTAAAATGAAAATGATCCCTACTATTCCTCGCATACGATCTGACAATGAGATTTACTGATCTGTGGTTGCAAAGTAAATCAAAGATTGTTCCATAGATTGGTGTTTTGGTTTTTTTAACAATTGTCTGATTTGCTGATTGGACTTTAAAAAAGTTTCGGTTTTGCTTTGAATTATTTTAATACTTCGCCACTTTTGTCGCTCGATTTACGAAATGAAAAACAACGGAACATATTACAACTACTTTTATTTTTATTTCTGCTCACTAGAGTCGAGGTAGACAAGTAGTTCTTTGTTCTGAAAAGAAATATGAAAAGCCTCGATTTGTTCGAGGTTTTTTTTTTGGATTAAACATTATGGAAGTAGGTATTCAAGGCGTATTGGGATCTTTTCATGATCAGGCAGCATCGGTGTATTTCAATGGAAACAACGTCGAAGCGGTGCCCTTTCATGATTTCAGATCATTGTCAAAAGCTGTAGCCAATAAGGAGTTGGATTACGGAGTGATGGCAATCGAAAATACTATAGCAGGTAGTATACTGCCAAACTATGCCTTGATCAATGAGTACGATCTCAAAATTTCCGGAGAGGTTTATATCCGAATCGAAATGCAGTTTATCACCCACAAAGGAGCTAAGCCCGAAGAGCTGACCCATGTGTACTCTCATCCTATGGCGCTCCTGCAATGTGCGGACTACCTGGCTCAGTATCCTAATATCCGATTGGTAGAGACGGATGATACGGCAGACAGTGTGAGAATGATCAAAGAGGAGGGCTTGACCCATGCGGCCGCACTAGCGAGTCAGAAAGCCGCTGAAATCTTTGATATGGAGGTGCTGGGCGACAATGTGGAGACTAACAAAAAGAACTACACTAGGTTTTTGGTTCTGAAGAGCCGAATGAATGGATACGATCATGTGCCGGGTAAGGCATCTCTAAGGATTGTAACCAAGCACGATCCGGGAAGCCTCGCCAATGTACTTATGGCATTCAAAGACTACAACCTCAACCTCACCAAAATACAATCTATGCCGATTGTAGGAGAGCCTTATAGATATGCATTTAATGTGGATGTGGTGTGGGACGAATATGAAGATTACGAAAAGGCCATGAAAGAGGTGGCAAAAAACGCTGAGCACATAAAGGTGCACGGAGAATACAGAAAAGGACAAATACCAACACAATGATACAGGTAGCAGATAGAATAGCCGAGGTAAAGGAATACTACTTCTCGAAGAAGCTGGACGAGATTCGCGCCATGATCGCCGAAGGTCACGAAGTGATCAATTTGGGGATTGGTAGTCCAGATCTACCACCCGCACAGGAGGTAGCCGATCAGCTGATCAAAAGCACGCAGGATACAAGCAAACATGCGTACCAGGCTTACCGTTCGGCCCCCGAACTGAGACAGGCCATCTGCGACTTTTACCAAAAACATTATGAGGTCTCCCTGGATGCTACTACAGAGATTTTGCCGCTGTTGGGTTCTAAGGAAGGTGTGATGTACGTGTCTATGGCATTTTTGAATGCAGGAGATGTGGTACTCATCCCGAATCCCGGATACCCCGCCTACAAAACGGCGGCCGAAATGATGGGAGTCAAAGTGGTCTTTTATGATCTGACCGAAGAAAATGGCTGGACACCTGATTTTGGTGGAATTGATCCTGAAGTGTTGGCGCAAGCCAAAATGATGTGGGTCAACTACCCAAATATGCCTACGGGTAAAAAGGCCAATCGTGAGATTCTGGATAAGCTGGCATCTTTTGCTGTCGAGCACAATATTCTCGTGGTGAATGACAACCCGTACAGCTTCATTCTTAATGATAATCCCTTGAGTCTGCTAGCCTCGGAAGGAGCGATGGAAAACTGTCTTGAGCTCAACTCCATGAGTAAGGCCTTTAATATGGCTGGATGGAGAGTGGGCATGGTCTCAGGCAGGAAGGAATACATCGACGCGATCCTTAGGGTGAAGTCCAATGTGGACTCAGGGATGTTTAGACCAGTGCAGGATGCGGCGGTGAAGGCACTTCAGCTGCCAAAGAGCTGGTTTGATATCGTCAACAAAGAATACAGTGAAAGGAGAGTCCTGGCGGAAGAAATATTGGATGTGCTCGAATGCAAGCATGACCCTGAGCAATCGGGTATGTTCGTCTGGGCGAAAATCCCGACTGGGCGAAAGAGCGAAGAATTTGTTGATGAGATTTTGCATGAAAAGCATGTTTTCATCACACCGGGCACTGTGTTTGGTAGCAACGGAGAGGGCTACATCAGGATTTCTCTTTGTTCTACACAGGATGTTTTTAAGAAGGTGTTGGGTAGGTTAGAATCTGTAAAGGCATGAACGTAGCAATCGTTGGTTTGGGATTGATTGGTGGTTCGGCCGGATTGAAGCTGAGAGAGTCAGGTTTTGCTTCAAGGCTGATTGGAGTAGACTCTAATGTAGACAACTGCCTCAAGGCGATAGACCTTGGATTGGTCGATGTGACAAAGCCCATGGATGAAGCGGTCAGTGAGGCAGATTTGGTCATGGTGGCGATACCTGTGGATGTGATGGCCGACGTATTGCCAGGCATTCTAGACCTGATCGGCGATAAGACCGTTGTAATGGATATGGGGTCGACCAAGGAAGATATTTGCGATGCCATCAGACAGCATCCGAAAAGGAATCAATTCGTAGCAGCCCACCCGATTGCGGGTACGGAAAACTCCGGGCCGGATGCGGCTTTTGCTTCTTTGTTTGAGGACAAGACCGGAATTCTTTGTGATACCAGGGAAAGTCGAGAAGAAGCCGCCGAGATGGCACAAAAATGCCTTGAAGCTCTTGGGATGCATGTGATAGAGATGGATAGTAAATCTCATGATTTGCACATTGCCTACGTGTCGCATATATCGCATATCAGCTCATTTGTCTTGGGACAAACGGTGCTTGAAATCGAGAAGGATGAGGCTAGTATTTTCAACATGGCGGGCAGTGGTTTTGAGTCGACCGTTAGGTTGGCCAAGAGCTCGCCACAGATGTGGGCACCCATTTTTAAGAAAAATAAAAAGCACATTTCCAATGCATTGGGTGCTTATCTGGATAATTTAGCGGCCTTTAAGCGATTCATCGACGAAGGCCGGGAAGACGATCTGGTAGAAACCATGCAAAATGCAAACGATATTAGACGTGTCTTGGACGGGATCAACGGCAAGACTAAAAAAACGAATCAAATAGTAAACTGAATATTTTAAGAAGATGAAAATTAATTTGACTTTATCACCAATGGAAAACTGGATCGATGGATTGAATACACCATTGATCATAGGAGGGCCGTGTAGTGCAGAGAGTGAAGAGCAGGTGCTTGCTACGGCTAGATTAATTAAAGAAAATACAAACATACAGGTGCTCAGAGCGGGTATCTGGAAGCCAAGAACCCGTCCCGGATCATTCGAAGGTATCGGTGTGGTAGGCTTGAAATGGTTGCAAAAAGCAAAACAAGAAACGGGTTTGATGACTGCTGTCGAGGTAGCAACTCCCGAGCATGTGGAGCTAGCGTTGCAGTTTGGAGTAGACATCCTTTGGATTGGAGCACGAACTACAGTGAATCCATTTGCAGTACAGGCAGTGGCGGATGCGCTACAAGGACATGATGTGCCGGTATTGGTGAAAAACCCAATCAACCCTGATTTGCAACTTTGGGTAGGTGCATTGGAAAGAATCAACGGTGCAGGAATTACGAAACTTGGAGCCATCCACAGAGGATTCTCTGCGGCTACTGGTTCTCAGTACCGAAATGATCCATCATGGGAGATTCCGATCGAGTTGAAGCGATTGATTCCTGATTTGCCGATTGTTTGTGATCCTAGCCACATTGCGGGTAACAGAGCTTTGATTGAGCCGATTTCTCAAAAAGCATTTGACCTTCAGATGGAGGGATTGATTATCGAATCTCATGTCGATCCAGATAATGCATTGAGTGATGCAGCACAGCAGGTAACTCCTAAAACATTGGGCGGAATCCTTGAGCGATTGATCATCCGTCATGCAGATTCTGAAGACGTAGATTTCGAAATCCGCCTGAAAGACCTCAGAGGCAAAATCGACAAGATCGATGGCGAATTGCTTGAAGTACTCGCGCAAAGAATGCAGGTAGCAGAGGAAATTGCTGAACACAAGAAAGAGCACGACATCACGATCCTACAGGTAGGTAGATACGAGGAGATCATGGAAAATCGAGTGGCAAAAGGCAAGAAGCTTTTGTTGCAGGAAGAGTTTGTGCATGACTTGTACGAGTTGATTCACAACAACTCGATCAAGCGACAAACTGCTATTATGAACGCAGAATCAACAGAAAAGGCTTAACTGAGCTTGCTTTCTTAGAATATTCAAACCCTGGTTCCGAGTTTCGGGATCAGGGTTTTTTTATGCTATTTTTAGAATTATGAAATTATGCCTTGCCTCGCTGTGCCTATTTGTAGTATCGGCACTCACTACCTGTCCTGTTCTTGGACAAGCTGATACGCTCGACGCCAAACCCAAAATCAGCTACGGAGACAAAGGGTGGCATCTGGAAACAGCAGATGGCCGATTTTCAACGGATGCAGAGCTTAGGTTTCAATTTCGATATTCCTATCCCTTTGAGCAGGATCCTGTGACCCTTGATGATTTCAGTGGTCAGAAAGAACATATACTGCAGATAAGAAGGGCTCGGATGAAAATAGGTGGTCATGCCTATACACCCAAACTCAAGTACTACATGGAGTATGAGTTGGCTGCTTCAAACCTCCTGGATTTTTGGATTATGTATCAGTTTCACCCGGCTTTTAGACTTCATGTGGGTCAATACAAGGCGAGGTACAATTCTGAACGAGTCATCTCGTCTGGAAAGCAACAAACAGTAGAACGCTCGATTCTTACCCGGCCTTTTACCATAGACAGACAAACCGGACTCACACTTTTTGGAAACTTTGGGGAAGGAGTTTTCAATTTCTCTTATTGGCTTTCAGCCCTCAATGGTACGGGTAGGGGAGGGTACGTCGAGGATGACCACCATCTCATGTACATGGCACGGCTTCAGTGGAATATGTTTGGCAGGGAAATGAAGTTTTCAGGATCTAATCTCAAAATGCATGAGTCATGGCAAGGATACCTGGCCTCTGGTTTTGTGACGAACCAAAGCGCCTTTACTCGATTTTCTCAAAGTGGAGGTGGGCAACTTGTTGGATCCGTTGTGGGGCTGCCCGGGCAGTACCGTACTTATCAGTACCATGTGGAAACCGCCTTTAAGAAAAACGGTTTTTCCTGGCAACAGGAGTACCATTGGAAGCGTGTAGATGATACGATAAATGATGCCTCGAGAGAGATGCTGGGCAACTACCTCCAGTTGGGCTCCTTTCCGGAAACGTACCTTTCCAATTTCCCAAAGGAGTTGGAGCTGGCGGTGCGATATTCTTTTTTTGTTCCGGTCAGAGGTTTAAGTGTAGATGAGGAGGAGTATGTTGTAGCGGCCAATTGGTTTTTTAGTGGTCATCGAAACAAACTGACCGCTGAAGTAGCTTACCTGGAAGCCGAAGGAAATGAGGCCGTTCATCCGGGTTGGAGGTATAGATTCCAGTGGGATATTTCGTTTTGATACCCTATTAAATCACCGCGCTCTCATTTAGAATTGTATAGGTTTTGACGAATGTCTTTAGCTTTTCTACAGACCCTAAAACAATGAGATAATCATCTTCTCCTATAAACGTCTCTGCCGAAGGGCCGGGTATAAGGCCTTTGATATTGTCCTTTACACCAATAACTGTCACGCCGATAGTGGCCGGGATATTCAATTCTCTTAACGTCTTGTCTTTATGCTCTGGTTTGAGCTTGTCATAGCCCACCTCTTCCAACTTATAATGTTCGCCCGAGACTCCATTGAGTAAGTCAAGAAATTCAATGACTATAGGCTTAGTGACAAGTTGAGCCATGAACATTCCTCCAAGTATATCAGGCATGATGACCTTGTTGGCACCCGCACGGTAGAGCTTTTCTTCAGTTTCTTTATTGGACGCCCTGGAGATGATGCGGATGTTTTCGTTGAGATGGCGGGCCGTCAGGGTAATGAAAACATTCGCTGCATCAGAGGGCGTGGTGATAATTATTACTTTTGCCTTTTCTATTCCTACTTTCCTCAGATTATCATCCTGGGTTGCATCCCCGATAAACCATTTCATCGAATCAGGGATTCGTTCTTTGATCTCAGGGTCTTGTTCGATAATAACAAAATCTTTATTGCTGGTTTGTAATTCTTCAGCAGCGCGACTACCGTTTCGTCCGAAACCGCAGACGATCACATGGTCTTTTAGTCTGTTTATTTCCATTCCTGATCTGTAATTTTTAAAAATTGACTTGAGACGGCCCTCGAAGAAGTAATTTGAGACAACAGACACGACATACGCGAAGAGTCCAAGATTCATTAGTATGTATCCTGAAGTAAATATCCTGCCCATAGGGCTTAATTCTCTGACCTCAGTAAACCCTACGGTGCCTATAGTAATAATGGTCATATAGATGGCGTCCACAGGATTGAGCCCCTCAATCAAAGAGAATCCGGCAAACCCGATAGCCAACGAAAAACAAAATAAGCCCCCAGCGGTGAGCAGGCTTTCCAACTGACTGTTGATTTGAATTTTTCTTAAGAACATGAGGCAGCGATTGAGCCAGGGTTTGATTGAATTTGCGAAAATAGGATATTGACAATTAGTATCAAATGACAAATCGCAGGTCAATACTGCTTATCGAGGGAATTCAAATTAGATTGCACGTATTTCTTTGATTTAAATTCTTGAATTTCTACATTTGCACCTCGAATTTTAAGAGCAGAACAATGGCTGTAACCAGATTAAAGAGAAAAGGTAGAAGAAACAAAGTAGTCGCTAAGGCAAAAGTGGATCGAATTCAGCGCTTGAATTCTGTTCCTGTAATCAAAAGAGTAGACGTAGAAGCAATCAAAGAAGAGTTTGCTAAAAACGCTACCAAAGGAAAAAAAGAAACTAAAAAGGAAGAACCTAAAGCAGAAGCAGTAGAAGCTCCTGCAGTAGAAGAGGCTCCTAAAAAAGCAGCGCCTAAGAAGGCTGCTCCAAAGAAAGCGGCAGCTAAGAAAGAAGAAGCTCCTGCGGCTGAGGCGAAAGAAGAAAAGAAACCCGCTGCAAAGAAAAAAGCAGCTCCTAAGGCGAAGAAAGAAGAGCCAAAGGAAGAAAAGAAATAAGCATCGAGCTTACACTCGTAATAAAAGGCCACTCCGAAAGGGGTGGCTTTTTTTTATATATGAATATCCATATATTGTAGCGCCCATAATCGAGTTGTAAACTTTCAATAATCTTATTTTTCACTTAATCTTAATTCCCAATGAACAGTGTTTTTAAAAACCTATTGATGATGTTTTGTCTGACTTTCAGTGTTTTGCTCATTTCTTGTGGCGATGACGAAGAAGGTGGTGATGGCGGTGGACCTGCTTACTGCAATGATTTGGAAGAATTCTCTGAATCATGGGCAAATGATCTTTTGGACGCGGTTAACGAGTTTTCAAATAACCCGACCTCAGGCACGTGTAACGCTTATGCGGACGCTTATGAGCAGTACATAGACGAACTAGAATCGATATTGGATTGTCCGGGGATATCTGCTGCGGATAAAGCTGCATTCGAAGACGCCAAACAATCTGCAGAAATCTTTATCGCTGAGTTTAGGACTGAGACATGTGGTTCGTTGTAAAATAAAACCTACTTGTCGAGTTTAAGATAGATTTGGTCGAACAGGATTGGACTTGTGTTTTCCTCTCTACATTTTTGGTCAACACATTAATCACCTGAGAATGGTTACCCCTGAACCAATCTACTTTGTAAACCAAAGACCCAAAACCAAAGACCTCTTTCGAGAGGTCTTTTTTTTAATAGGCTACCCAAGCCCATCATTTCAGACATTTTTTTAACCATTAATATTTACTTATGAATTTTAGAAACCTATTTATGTTATCCCTATTGGCTACTGCCATAGCACTTATCTCATGTGGTGATGATGACGAGGGCGATGGAAATGGCGACCCTACCGATGACTTCAGTTGCACTAATTATGAGACCCTATGGGCTACTTCGGCTCAAGAGGTGATCAATGCAGGCCTTACCTATCTGAATGATTCTACTGAGGCCAACTGTACTGCCTACGCAGACGCGATGGACGCCTACATCGATGACCTTGAACTCATACTTGATTGTCCCCAGGCAGCAGGCCATGAGGCGGAGATCCAGGCTGACCTTGATGAGATCCAGTCAGATGCTGATGAGGTAAGGGCTGGGTGTGCCGGATAATTCCGCCAATAAAGTAACGATAGAAAATGGGGCCGCAGAAGCGGCCTTATTTTTTGAGCGATTTTTAATCACTATCTTGTAATGATATAAACTAAAAACAATTGACTATGAAACTACTTAAACTTATGAGCATGCTCTGTGTGGCAGTGCTATTTTTTGCTTGTGGAGATGATGATGACGGAGACAATGGAGGATCAGGAAATAATCAATTTACTTATGGTGGATCTACCTATTCTCTTGCTAATGGATACCTTGAGGAGTGGGGAGAAAATGCAGGTATGGATTCCTATGACTGGGATGTAATTCTTATTTCTTCCGGTTTGGATATTGATGTGTCTACAGGAGAGGCTAGTGGTACGGGAGACTACGTTTATTTGGATCTCAACACCTCTTCTGAGACTGGATTGGTGGCAGGCACTTATACTTTTGAGGATGAAAGAGCGCCCATGTCCATAGTGGCCAGCGGGTTTGGAATCAACTACGATACAGAAACGGAAACAGGAGATGAATATGACTTCAACGGTGGTACTGTAACTGTAGCCATCGATGGGTCGACCACCACTGTAACTTTCGATCTGACCGTTGTTGGAGGAGGCTCAATTACTGGAAACTTCTCTGGAGAATTGCACCGGATCGAATAAGGCAACAGCTATTTAAGTTGAAAGGAAAGAAAAAACTGCCCTACAGGGCAGTTTTTTTATGAATTGTGATGATTATCTTGAAGCTTGAATAAAAACGAAACGAAAATGAAATCGACAAAACTACTTTACCTATTTACTTTATTGGTCTTTCTGGCTTCCTGTGGAGATGATGATGATGGAGGAGAGCCTACAGGAGGTAATTTTACCGTAGAAGGAGAAACTTATCCAATTACTGAAGGATACTTGGAAGACTATGGTGAAAACACTGGATTGGATTCTCATGATTGGGATGTATATCTGGTGACATCCGGGATTACTGTTGGAGGATTCGTTCCATCAGGATCGGGCAATTTTATATATCTTGATTTGAATACTACTTCCTCGGACGGTTTGGTGGCCGGCACCTATACTTATTCCGATGAGAGAGACCCATTTACTCTGGTAGACGCAATTGTTGGAGCAGATCTGGACTTTGATAGCGGAGGAGGAGATGCGTATGAAATCGATGGAGGAACAGTTACTGTTTCGATTGATGGTGATAAAGCTACTATTGATTTCAACCTTGATGTTATTGGTGGAGGAGCCGTCACGGGTTCGTTCACAGGCGTGCTGTCCGAGCTATAGATTTCGAAAAAAAAGTTGAATGGAAAACTGCCTCGAGAGGCAGTTTTTTTTTGTGCTTACCCAACCATTCCTAGCACATCCTGCTCTTTACCATATAACCAAAAAAGAGAATTACCATGAAGATTAAATCTATTGTTTTAGCCCTGGCGGCAGTCACAGTGATTTGGGCCTGCAACGAGGATATTGGACAGGACTCCTTGCCAAGACTGGAAGACGAGTCGGTCATTCAGGGGCTGGTGTCAGGAGCGGGTACCTATGTCGATTTGTCCCAAACCCTACTGGAAACTGGTGCGAGCAATGTGAACATCAAAACTTATCCAACAAAAGGCGTGGCTAATTTTGTGGAGGGCAAATGGTTGAAATATGCAGCTTCGTCAGACTTTAGTACGGGAAGCGATCTGTTGGAGCTAAGTTTTTCGGATGCAGATCACAATGAACTTAAGGTGGTCAGATACAGCTTTCAGATGAACCTGGATTCTGCTGATTTCCATTGTATGATGGGGGCCATCGGAGATGTTTATTGCATGCCCTATGACACTACACTGACTGAGTACATACTTGCCAATGACATATTTTGTTCGGATTCTGTAAGTGATGTTTCGCTAGAAATCATAGCTGATCCTCAGTTTGGATCGGCCTATATTGATTCTGAGAATATTCTAATTTATGAATTTGATCTAACCAATGATTTTGTAAGTCATGATTCACTGGTCTATTCATTGGAGCTTACTGATTTGGAGGGAAACAAGTATTTAAGTGCGGCCGATGTGGTGATCAATTTCTTTCATTCGGGGAGTTTCCCTGATAGTATTGATACTAACCCGGATTCATCTTGGGTAGAACCGGATTCGGTTGTTGTAGACCCTGACAGCATCCCTGTAATTGCCATTCAGCTACTCCTTATGGAAGATTCGCTATTTATCAATACTGACTCTGCTCAAGTAGGAGATTCGTATTACCTGGATGTCTATAGCAATGACGTCTTGATCGATGCGGATATGTCCACACTCGAGTTTAGCCAGCCCCCAAACGGCACTGTACACGTGGAAAATTCTGTAAATCTATACTATACACCCAATGACGGGTTTACAGGATTGGATGATTTTTCATATTCTGTATGTCCCACGGTATCCAATGAGAATTGTCCGGAGACCTATGTTCATGTGACCGTTTTTTGAGCGTGGTATTAGTAGAAATTGAAACGCGCCAAGGGGCTTGACGAATAAGCAAATAGTAGCGGGTTGCCTAAAAGGTAACCGAAAGGCACAGGATACTCTGTATGAGGAATACGCAAGCAAATGCTATGGCATTTGCTTGCGCTTTTCACGAAGGAGTGAGGATGCACAGGACATTTTCCAGGATGGAATGGTGAAAGTCTATGCTGCCTTGAAAACCCTTCAAAACGCTGATTTGCTTTGGCCC
This sequence comes from Reichenbachiella sp., assembly GCA_965222305.1. Classification (GTDB taxonomy): domain Bacteria; phylum Bacteroidota; class Bacteroidia; order Cytophagales; family Cyclobacteriaceae; genus Reichenbachiella. The sequence continues at coordinate 1,861,838 of OZ244943.1, read as the reverse complement.
TGGATGAAGTCAATTATTATTCGCACCGCCCTGAATTATTACCCCAGGAACATTTTAAAGCACTACGACATATCGGATGGGGAAATTCAAATTGAAGACTCAACTCAGGATCAATTGGAGTCCATGGAGGTGGAGGGTTTGATCGAGCTTATCAGTCAACTTCCTGACAGCCTAAGGAACGTCTTCAATCTATATGTCATCGACGGTTATAAACATAGGGAGATAGCCGAAATGATGAATATATCAGTGAATACTTCTAAGTCCCACCTTAGAGATGCCCGATTGTACTTGCAAAAAGAGCTTTTGAAAATAGGAGTCACTAAACATTTGAGCTATGGGTGAGGAGAAATTTGATAAAATATTTAAGGATAAACTGGAGAACTATACACCAGAAGTAGAGTCCTCGCTCAAGGAAGGAGTTTTGAGTTCACTTGATCAGCCTTCAGGAGGAATTGGGGGTGCCAAAATAATGAGTTATAGTGCGGTGGTAGCTGTGATGCTGGGCATATCGGCTTGGTTTGTTTCTCCCTCCGAAATAACCACTAAACAAGACACGCAAAACAACCAGATCATATTGAATGAACAGGCTGAAGTAATCTCAATCCAGCGAAGCGACCAGAGTGACAAAGTAAATCAACGGGTGTTTTCTGAAGCAAGGAAACCTGAACTGGTAGAAAAAAATGACGGTACTGTCAAATCATCAACATCAGATGGATACAGCTACCCTGGAAAGCCTCGGAGTAAAGTTGAAATTCCCCAAAAGGAATCAGACGGCTATTCTTACTCCAATGAAATATATAAAACTGATGAATCGGACGGTGTGGAAGATGGATTTGACCAGCAAGAGCTTCCATATATAGAGAGGGTAGAATTTGGTGGAGGGAATACTTTGCCCAAATCATTGGTCATATCCGGTAATTCGAATAGGAGTAATCAAATATCGAACGGCTTGAAATCTAACGCAACCGTTCCTACAGCCAGGAAGATTATTCCATTGTATGTTTTTTCAGAACTACATGCTTTGGTGAGTTACAGTCATATAGATGTAAACACCAGCGACAACATACTGGTCAGCGAGGTGAGTACTCAGCCCGCCTTGTCTTTTGATCGAATAGGATTGAGATATCATCTGGGGATCGGTACAAGCTTGTCTACCAAGTGGCGGGTATATTTGGCCTTTTCAGGTCAGTTGGAAAACTATAAATTGAATTATTTCACTCAGTCGACAAATTTGGAATCCGGTGCCTCGATGGGGCAAGTATCAGATCTAGGTATTTCTTATGACCTGGATTCTATGGAGCAGCAAGTTGATATCAAAAGAATTAATTTGGGGTTGACCTTTGGGTCAATATATGACTACCTACAGGTCAGGAAAGTGACAAATTCAATTAACATCTATGCCAGTTACTTTACCAATTATGGGGCGGACTCAGATCTATTGCGAGAAGATCAACTCTACTTAACCCTTGGTCACAGATCAGAATTCAGGCTCTCAAAAAGATTGAGTATGGTTCTGGAACCATCTATATCTTATACCTTGCTAAATAATCAGACCGATTACCATGTTTACTTGAAACCATTTAGTCTTGGTGTTGGTGCTGGTTTGATGTATAGGTTTCACCTTAAGAGAAATAAATAGAAAAAGACAATTGTCAGCTTATAGGCCTGATGGAGTTATTCGTGATAGTTTTTAAATTCGCTCATGACCGACACCATCTACCACCTCCCTTGCCAGGTCTCCACCAAAGACTGTGATAGCCGTGAAAAGCTAAGACTAACCCACCTGATGGATTACCTACAGGAAGCCGCCTGGCACAACGCCTCTCGTCTTAACTTTTCTACCCATGACCTTATGAGGCATGGCATCACGTGGGTGATGAACCGCATGAAAGTCAATGTCCATCGGATGCCCGTACATCATGAGAAATTCACCGTCGAAACCTGGCCTGCCGGGATGGACAAGTACTATACGCAAAGGGATTTCCGCATTCGAAATGAACAGGGTGAGCTTCTCGTGGAGGCCACCTCCAACTGGCTGGTAATGGATATAAAGGAAAGGAAGCTCATAGCCATCCCCGACTTTATCAGGGAGGCCCGGTTTGTGGTAGATAGAGGCAATCTGGAAGCGGCCTCAGGCAAGATCAAGTTTGACGACAGTCGGGTTGAGAATACCAAAACCATAGATGTGAGTTGGTTTGATTTGGACATCAATGACCATGTAAACAACATCAAGTACTATCAATGGCTGCTCGACAGCCTGGATGGCCACTTTCTTCAAACCCATGAGCTGAAAGAGTTGGATGTTATCTTCCGCCATGAGGGGAAATATGGAGATACATTCCGGTCTCAGTCTTACTTTGTGCCTGCCGATAATTTCCACTATCATTGCCTCCTTAATGAAAAAACGAAAGAGGTGAGTGCGTTGGCAAAGGCTCGATTCGAAGCGATCTGATTGTTAACAAATTTTAACAAGACTGCCTTCTGCAGGGCTTGAAAAAAAAACTACCCCTTTATATAATTGCGATCAAATTTTTGAAAAATCTAATTGACTCAAACGCTTTTTAGTACATGTCGATAGTAATAGAAAACCTTTCTAAAAAATACGGGGTGCAAAAGGCCGTCAACAACATCTCCTTCGAGATCAAGACAGGAGAAGTAGTCGGTTTCCTCGGGCCCAACGGTGCCGGAAAGAGTACCACAATGAAAATGATTACCTGCTTCATGGCGCCCTCAGCGGGAGATGTGAAGTTGGATGATCTGTCCGTATTGGATCAGCCCGAAGAGGTGAAGAAGAAAATCGGCTACCTGCCGGAAAATAATCCGCTCTACACCGATATGCCCATTGTGGAGTATCTGAAGTTTGCCGCGGAGATCCAGGGTGTGCCCAAAGCAGATATACCCGGCCGCATCGCTAAAATGATTGAGATGTGCGGACTGCAGGTAGAGAAGCACAAAAAGATCAACGAACTGTCCAAGGGATACCGCCAGCGTGTGGGATTGGCTCAGGCCATGATCCATGACCCGGAAGTATTGATCCTCGATGAGCCTACTACGGGGCTTGACCCCAACCAGATCATCGAGATTCGAAAGCTGATCAAAGAGCTGGGTAAGGAAAAAACCGTAATTCTGAGTTCGCACATCCTCTCTGAGGTGGAAGCGACCTGTGATCGGATCCTGATCATCAATAAGGGCCGCATCGTGGCAGATGGCTCAGCAGATACCCTGCGGCAAGCGGCACAGGGACAAGAGGTGCTCACCGTGAACATTGAGGGTGAACTTGAAAGCGTGGAAAATGGCCTGCTGGAGCTGGCTACCGTGGAGAAGGTTTCCAAAGTAGAAGGAAAAGAAGGATTCTTCCAAGTGCAAAGCAAGCCGGAGAAGGAATCAAGAAAAGCGATCTTCGATCTCTGTGTGAAAAAGAAATGGTACCTCATGGAAATGACAGGCATCGAGACTCGACTCGAGGATGTATTTAGGAATTTGACGAATTAAGAAATAGACTCATGAACAAGATTTGGATAATAACTCGAAGGGAACTGGCGTCATTTTTCGATTCTTTGATCGCCTATGTATTGATTATCGTGTTCCTGGCCATCAGTGGCTTATTTACGTGGATATTGCCCAACAATATCTTCATGGCAGGGCAGGCCAGCTTGCAGATATTTTTTGAAATATCGTTTTGGACATTGTTCTTTTTCATCCCGGCACTCACGATGAAAATGATCGCCGAGGAAAACCGATCCGGTACGATAGAATTGCTCAGCACGAAAGCCATCACCGACTGGCAGATCGTGACGGGTAAGTTTTTAGCGACCTTGATATTGGTCGTTATCGCCCTGACGTGTACGATACCTTTTTATGTATCGGTGAGCAGCCTGGGGACTGTAGATCATGGTGCTGTGATTGGCGGATATCTCGCGTTGATCTTTTTGTCGGCTGCCTATGTGAGCATCGGCATGTTTGCCAGCTCGATCACCACCAATCAGATTGTGGCCTTCCTGGTCGCTTTGATCATCGGCGTATTCTTTCAGCTCCTGTTCGATATGGTGGGCTTCTTGCTGAGAGGTACAGTAGGCAGTGTGTTCAACTACTTGAGCATGAGGACGCATTTTGATTCACTGTCCAGAGGTGTGATAGACTCCCGAGACCTTATCTATTTTGCTTCGGTGGCATTGGTAGGCCTCACATTCTCACAAGCCATTTTGTCCAAGCGAAACTGGCAATCATAATTATTTGACTCAATAAAATATTGATATAAAGATGCAGAAGAAAAGTACCGTTATCGTCCGATTGGCCGTGTTTGCCCTGATCCTGATCGTGGTAAACATGATTTCTTCCAAAATGTATTTTCGATTGGATTTTACAGAAGACCAGCGATATACCCTCAGTGATGCCACTACAGATGTATTGTCAGATCTGGAGGACGTGATCACCGTCAAGGCGTATTTCTCAGAAGATCTGCCGGCACAGCTGATCAGCAACCGTCAGGATTTTGAGGACTTGTTGCTTGAGTATGAAAACAGATCAGGCGGAAATGTGGTCTACGAATTCATCAGCCCCAATGAAAACGAGGAAAAAGAAGCTGAAGCCCAGCAAAACGGCATTCAGCCGGTGATCATCAATGTGTCTGAAAAAGACCAGGTGCAGCAACTCAAGGCGTACATGGGTGCGGTGCTCATGATGGACGACCGTCAGGAGGTGATCCCTTTGGTGCAGCCCGGGGTAAGCATGGAGTACGATTTGACTACCTCGATCAAAAAATTGGCCGTAGTGTCCAAACCTAAGCTGGCTGTACTACAAGGTCATGGAGAACCGACATTGCAGGAGATTCCTCAGTTGGCACAACAGCTGTCAGTGCTATATGAAGTCGAGCCGGTGGATCTGGCTCAGGCTTTGGAAATCACTGCAGACTACAAGGCTGTCGCCTGGATCAATCCGAGCGACACCATTGCTCCTGCCAACCTTGCCAAGCTGGACAAGTACCTTGAAAACGGAGGCAATATGTTCGTAGCGTATAGCAATATGAGCAACGATCTGTCGTCAGGATACTTGACCAAGGGGCCTAACATCGGTATCGAAGGTTGGTTGGCAGCTAAAGGCGTGCGAATGGGCAGCCAGTATGTGGTAGACGACAATGCGGGGTCAGTGAGCGTACAGCAGCGTGTGAGCTTCGGCGTAATGAGTCAGCGGATCAAATTTCCGTACTTCCCGGTGTTGACCAACTTTCCGGATCACTCGATCACTAGCGGATTGGAGACGTTGATGCTGCCGATGGTGAGCAACCTTACCGTGATGAGCAGGGACAGCAGCCTGGTGGCAACTACGCTATTAGAGACTTCAGAGATGTCAGGGCTGGCACCTACGCCGGTGATGATCGACGTAAATAAGAAATGGGGCCGGGGGGACTTTACCCAAGGGCCGCAGACACTGGCCGTAGCGCTCGAAGGAGCTCTCGTCGGTAACCAAACCTCACGACTCTTGGTAGTGGCCAATGGACAGTTTGTGATCAATGGAAATCCTCCGCAGCAGATCTCTCAAGACAATGTCAACTTTGCATCCAATTCAATTGACTGGCTGGCGGATGATACCGGATTGATCGATTTGAGAACAAAGGGAATCACCTCCCGACCCCTGGAAACAGTGGAGGACAGCACAAGGGAAATGCTGAAGTGGGGCAACCTGCTGATCCCGATATTGCTTGTGTTTGTCTATGCTTTCATTAGAAGACAATTGTATTTGAAAAAGAAACAAGGTTGGTTAGAAGGTAATTATTAAGATTATGAAATTTTCAACTACGAAACTTATTGGATTGCTCGCCCTGTTGGTGGCTGTTTACTTTACCATCGACTTCATTGGCGGAGGCCAAAAGAGTAAGTCTCTCAGGTCTGTACTGGTGGAGCTCGACACCACACAAGTGACACAACTCGTCATTACCGGTCCTGGAAAGGACGTGGAGGTGACCAAGGTGAACGGAAACTGGCAGGTAAAGCTGGACAACGGCAAGACTGTAGCAGCGGATAAGGATGCTGTAAACAACGCCCTTGAGGCCTTGAATTCCATCAAGCCGGCAAGACTCGCTACCCGCAAGAAAGAAAAGTGGAGCGAGTACCTGGTAGACACAGCCGGTACTGTCGTGAAGGCCATGGCCGGAAATGAGGTGCTGACTGAAATTGTACTGGGCAGGCTGGGTGTAGCCGGTCAAAGATCATATCACACATTCGTTCGGTTGGTGGAAGATGACGAAGTATATGTGGCCAAGGATTTCATGCCTTTCAATGTGCCCTCTGAGACTTCCTCCTATAGGCCTTCTGTCGTAGCGCAGTTGAAGAAAGACTCCCTGGTCAATATCGAATTTACCTACCCGGCTGACTCATCATTTAGATTGGAAAAAGTGGAGGGTGTCTGGATGGTGGATGGCCAGGAGGCTGACTCTGCCTCGGTGGTCAAATACCTGAGAGGACTGAGCTACATCAACAGTAAGAAGTTTATGGATGAGGAAGAAAACCTCACGAGTCCTACGTACAGTGCTTCCTATGCTTCGGCGGATGGAAGTACGGTAGCTATTGATGGCTATGTCTACGATGGACAGCTGGTATTCAATTCCTCAGAAAACGAAGCCTCATATTTCGCGGACAGCGCAGTATTCAATAAAGCATTTATTGGCGCAAGCCAGTTGAGGCCTTAGCACCAGACTTACATCATAGCCGGTAGAGCCCTGGATTTGCCCAGGGTAATTGTTGTTTGTCACAATTATTGAGCTTACATTTAGTAGTTAAACAAGCAACAATAAGAAATGATAAAACTACCAGCTATGATGTTTGTCGTTTTACTGGCTTTGGAAGGCTATGGTCAGTCAAATGAAAACATTTCTGACAAAGTAGATGCCCTGACCGTCAAGTGGGATGCCGAAGCCAACATCCTCAAAACCTACAACGGCATGCGGGACATGTGCAAAAATCGTCAGCACCGCTCTGAAACAGTAGACCTCATCAAGGAAATCCATCACTACGACTCGATGCTGTACAAGGTAGTGAAGGATAAGTTTGACACCAATAAGGATGGAGAAGCCAAAGCCACTTTGAGCGACATCAAAAAACTGGAAGAGGACTATACGACGGCCGGATTTCTTGACTTTATTCATAAGGAATGCAATACCTTCAATACCATTGAGCACAACTTTGGCCGCTATGGCGGAAAACCTTACGAAAAAGAAAAGGCCAAAATGGAAAAGGAGCTCACAAAATACATGGAGGAAATCACCCTCCAAATCGATGTAATTGACGAGCACATCCATCACCTCGATGGACTTTGATTAACTGCAGACCTCAATTTTTCCTTCAATTGATCGGCATACTTCAAATTCAATCGGATAATCCGTGTTATTCTCCAATAAGGGCTTATTTTTAGAGTGACAGAGTTGATCTACTGACTACCCTATGAGTGACATCTATATCTCGTATGCAAAAGACGACAAACCTAAGGCCAAAGAATTGGCTGAGGCGCTTCGCGAGTTTGGATGGTCGGTGTGGTATGAGCATGTGATGGACGAGGATCATGGACAGACTGAGTCCAAAGATGAAGCCAGGAAATACGCCAAATGTGTAATCGCTCTATGGACACCTCTGTCGGTGATGGATGATCATGTGCTCGCTGAGGCAAAAGAGGCTCGATTGGGAAAAAAACTGCTATCCGTATCCTACGGTCATGTGGAGTTTCCGGATGATATACATCCGAGACATGTTCTGAACCTGACCCACTGGAATGCGGACAATGACAAGGAGTTTTATATTCTAGTTTCTGATGTTGAAAGCCTCATTGGCAAGCCAAAAAGAAAATATTCATTTAGGCACCTGCTGGTGGCCATGTCCGTGCTGATCGGTGTTGGCCTGATTGTATGGTCAGTGACGTTGGTCGTGTCTACCAATGCTCGACTGGAGGCAGAGGAGGATGCCTGGCGTGCTGCAAAAACTGAGTTTTCTCTGGAGCTGTTTGAGGCTTACAGGGACAGTTTCCCGAATGGAAATTTTATACCCTTGGCCAATGAAATAATAGACAGCCTGTCGGACCAGCAGGACTGGGACTCGGCCCTTACCGCTAAAGATCAGGCAGTATACGGTTGGTATCTGGACCAGCATCCCGGTGGTCTATATGTGCAGGAGGCCCTCAGTAAAATAGATAGCTTGTCGGACGAACAGGGATGGCTCAAGGCTACCAACGAACATAGCTTACTTGGTTATAGGGTATACCAGGAGATGTACCCACAAGGAAAGTATATTGAGGACGCCCGCCAGCGCATCTATGCGTTGGAAAATCCGGTACAGATCAAAAAGAGGAAAGTTAGGGTGCCAAGCATCATCCGACGGTATCAGTCACCCAAGGAAGTGGCCTGTGTGGCCGTATCTCCTGATGGAACTAAGATACTGTCGCGTGCCTGGGACAATACCGCCTGGCTTTGGGATATCGATGGAGAGATCATCGTAGAGCTCAAGGGCCACAAAGACTGGATTACCTCTTTGGCGATATCCCCTGATGGCATGAAGCTGCTCACGGGTTCCTGGGATGGGACGGCCAAGCTGTGGGATCTGCATGGCAATTTGCTTCGCGATTTTAGGGGGCATAAGGACCATGTGAGTGCGGTGACATTTTCACCTGACGGAGAAAAAGTACTGACCGGGTCGTTTGACAATACAGCCATACTGTTTGATATGCAGGGAAACATCATCCAGGTTTTCAAAGGTCACAAGGACTGGGTGACGTCTGTGGCATTTTCCCCCCGAGGCAATAGGATTATGACTGGGTCGGCAGATCAATCCGCAAAGCTTTGGGACCTCACTGGCCATGTCAAGCTTGATTTTAAGGATCATATCAATTGGGTTACTTCTGTAGCATTTGCCCCCAATGGACGAGTGGTAGCCACAGCATCAAAGGATCGTACCATACGGCTCTGGCGTGTCAAGGATAAGAGAAGCAAAAAGCTCAAGGGACATACCGGTGAGGTGTTGTCCATTGAGTTTTCGCCGGACGGCAATACACTACTGAGTGGGTCTGCGGACAACACGGCCATACTTTGGTCGCTCAATGGTCAGATCTTGCACAAGTATGAGGGACATAAAGGCAGCATTAATTCGGTCACATTTATGCCCGATGGCAAGCGAATGGTACTGGGCTCTGCGGATCGCACCACGGCACTTTGGGAAGTAAACTGATTAGTTTAAAATGCGATTCTACTCGTTAATATTTTTCTTACTGAGCCTTGTACACGCTTCATCAGGACAGGACGTTCGACCCTACGACCGTACGCAGCCATACTCCAGGCTTGGGCTCGATGGACGATTTGTCGATATGTTTGACGGAGAGCTTTACCAGTGGTCATTCTATGGAAATATTTCGTTGTTTGATAGCAGACACCAGGCGGGTATGGAGATACCCTTTATGAGAACAGACTATATTACTAATGTAGAACGAAGAACGGGTATTGGTGACGTTAAACTACACTACCTGTTCCAGGCCAAGGGCAGTCAATATTCTGAGACGGCGCTGGCTTTTCGTCTGGATTACCATATACCTACCGGAGATCGAAATAGCGGTCATGGGGTCGGGGTTTCTGTGCTGAGCCCGGCACTGGTCATGCGATGGACCCCGGTAGATGAGCTTACGACGATTGTAGGCGTGAGGTACGCCCATTCCCTTGGTGAGGCCGAAAGCGAATGGGGCAATCCCCCGCTTTCATCAGGCGCTGACGGCACCTTAGAACCCAGGATTAGAGACTTGATTTTAGATGCGGGTGTGGTGTTTGAGTTTGGCCAAAATGCATGGTTGCTGACCAATGTCAACTACTCTGCCTACCTGGATGAGAGTGACGGAACCTTAAACCTTGAGCCGGAGATAGGCAAGATATGGAATCAAAAGTGGAGCCTGGCCGCTAAATCACGATTGTACATCGGTGGGAGAAAACGGGTGGAATCAATTATAGGATTTGATTGCGGCTACTACTTCCCAATCTAGCCAAAGACAGCATTTGTGTTTTTGGCTAACGACCTTTAGTTAAATTTGTGCATTGACCTATAGGTAAGAAACCCATAAGTGGAATTCCTGATATTTATGCACTATTTTTATAAATAAAAGCCATGGACAACAAAGAAGTAAAGAAGGGGAATCTGGACGATAAGATCGATGATGATGTGAAAAGCATCGACCCTACCACAATGGGTGGATTGGATGGCAGCGGTGCCCCCAATCTGGATGACGAAGCACTCAACTGGACTAAGAGCCGGGGAAAGAAAAAACAATAACCTCCTTACCTAATTGACCTATTTCAAACGGAGGAATGCTTGCCGTTTTATTACCTATTTGAATGACATTTAGCCAGCTAAAGCTCAACATACTGATCCTATTGGCATTTGTGTGCTTTGAAGCTTTCGGGAAGGATGATGCGGTACAGCTCCTTAAATCAAGCCTAAAAAACTCCCCGGAAGACACTTCTCGTGTGCATATTTTGCTGAGACTAAGTCAGGAGACTTCTGATCCTGACGAGCAGCTGTATTATTCAGGCAGGGCTCTTCGTTTGTCCGAAAAGCTAGATTATCAGGAGGGTATCGCTTTGGCACATCTTGAACGATCCGAAACGCTCATTGATCAGAGCGATGGGGATGAGGCCGTTGCATCATTAGATACAGCTCACAAATTTTTCAAAGAACATAGAGTACATCGAGGGTATGCCAGTCAGTTTTTACTGAGGGGTAGATACTTTGATGGTAAAAACGAGTTTGAACAAGCTTTCGCTCATTATGACAGTGCTATTTTATACTCAAGTGAGCACGGGCATTCTGACATTAATGCAGAGAGTCATTTCTTCTATGGGGCTCTGGCTAATGCTATAGGGGAAAACCGAGAGTCTGAAAAACACCTAAAGGCTGCCAAAGTCCACTTCGATACCACCGGTCAGAGAGAGAGACTGTGGTATGTCTATAATGTCCTGGGAGTTGCTTACGATGATTTGGGAAACTATCCTCTCGCTCTGGAAAATTATATGCAGGCATTGGACCTGGTTCAGGAGTTTGACCATATCCAGGGCCAGGTCATAGTCTACAACAACATAGCCGTTTTGTACTCGCAAATAGACAACCCAAAGGAATCATTAAAATACTATGATGAAGCTCTGGAGCTGACCGTAGGTAGAGTAAATGATGAAAATAAATGGTATTTGTTGAGTAACAAGGCGGAGATCCATGCTGAACTGGGAGATACGCTGGCCGCACTGGACAATTTCAGAAAGGCCCTCGAGCTTGTTAAGGCTGTAGAAGATGAATGTGAGCAGGTGTATATCCTGGAGGGAATCGGATTGATCATGGCACAAAAGAATGAGCTGGACTCTGCGATCAATTGTTACAATGAGGCTATTGACTTGTCGAATGAATGCAACAACCAACTGTTGCTTACAATAGTCAAGCGAAGGTTAGGTGAGGTAATGTCTAAGCTGAGAAAATATAACCAATCAAGACTGCTGCTACTGGAGTCCCTTCAATTGAGTGAAGAATTCAAATTCTCCAAAGAGAGAGAGAAAGCATACTACCAGCTTTATCTGCTGAGCAAAAAACTAAACCAAACTCAAACAGCTCTTACGTATTTTGAAAGGTATTCTGCGCTGAAAGATTCGCTGTTTGGTATTGATTCTAACATGGCCATGGCAAGGATCGGTGCTGAGTTTGAGTTTAAAAAGGAATTGAAACGTCTGGAGTACAGTCGTGAGGCGGAAGAACTCAAGCTGCAGGCTGACCTGGAACGTGAAGAGTCAAATAAAAATGTCTTGCTCTTGGTGCTGATCCTGACCGTTTTGCTGGCCGCGACGCTTATTAGGTCGTACTTCCTGCTACAAGGGCATACGCATAGGCTGGAGGCATTGAATCAGGAAAAAAACACCCTTCTGGGAGTCGTCGCTCATGATTTGCGCAGCCCGCTCAACAACATCAAGGGGCTCCTTTCGCTAATGAAAGGTGATGCCAGCTTTGACAAGGTTTCAGGTGAAGGAAAGGAGTATTTTAAGTTACTGTCCAATAGTACAAATCATATGCGTGAGATGATAGACAAGGCTTTGGATATAAATGCAATAGAGGAAATGAAGCTCAACCTCGATCTGCAAAAACACGACCTGGCCGTCATTCTCAAAGGGGTAAGTGACAGCTTCAACTTCATGGCCTCAAAGAAGCATATTGAAATTATGAACGGCATAGACACCAATAGTTACTTTGCACAGGTGGACATCAACTATGCAGTACAGATTTTTGACAACCTTGTCTCCAACGCAATCAAATTCAGCGAGCCTCACAAAAAGGTATATCTCGATGTACGAAAAGAAAATGGTCACATCGTGGCCTCTGTCAAGGATGAAGGGCCAGGAATGAGCCAGTCAGACCAGGCAAAGCTGTTTACCAAATACCAGAAATTGTCCGCCAAGCCAACGGGTGACGAGCAGTCGATTGGGTTGGGCTTGTCCATTGTAAAGAAATTCGTTGATGCTATGGGAGGCAGTATTAACTGCATTAGCGAACTGGGAGAGGGGAGCTGCTTTGAGGTAAGGTTTCCCGCTGCGAAATAAAAAAAGCCCGGCGAATGCCAGGCTTTCTATACTTTATTGTATCAGGTCTTATTCCTTGGTAGAAGAGATGCTCGCCATATTCTCTATCCTGGTCTGAATACTGGTAAAGGTTCCCTCCAAGGCAGACATTTCTCTTAGGTCATTCACGTCTTCGGTTTCCATAGCATGCATTTGACGTATCACATAGTTTTTGCCGTCTTGTGCAGCACCGTAGGCCTCTATATAGTTTTGAGTTTCCTTGTATAGATATTTGGCGCTATAGGTACAGTTGAGTAGATGCAATGGATCCAAGGGCTGCTCCTTATCTTCATTGTAGATTTCTCGTCCACGTTTGAACTCCAGCATGGCCAGATCCATTTCATCGAGGACATAATGGGTGAAGCCAAGGATATCATGCAGCTTCCAATTGTCATTTTCGATGGTATCTAGTTCCTTCAATTCGAAATTGATCAAAGCAGCCAGCTCTAATACCTCTGGTGAGTGGCTCTCAAAATCATGCTTCATCAAAGAATCAATTACTATTTCACCTATCGTGGTAGCATTATTTATTAACTTCTTCTTAGCCTTTTGAATGGTACCATTGGCACTTTTGTCGTGAAAGTCGATCGCTAATGACAAATCAGCAATAGCAGACTTCAACAGACCCGGATTGCTCTGGATGGTGTTGAACGTGCCATTGTCGAGTTTCATTTCCAGATATTCATTTTTAATCAATGCCATATATGCATAGGCCATGGGAATATCTTTTCCTCTCATTTCAAACTTTTCGTGATTTACAGCTTGCTGAAAGTGCCGGAGCGCTTCATGTTTTCTTCCCTCGAGGTAGGCAGTCTTGCCTAGGTCATAACTCTCGCTTTGCGCAAAGAGGGAGGGAGCGATGACAATACATAGGGGTATTGTCAGGATAATAATTAGTCTTTTCATAGCTGCCAGATTTAAGTTTTAGTTAATTCTGAACAATTTCTGCCCGAACAAGTTGAGAAAAAATGATATTGCCTACAAATGATTCATAGCAAACTGGCTGAAAATCAGGTTTTTTCTTAGGTGTTTTAGGAGATTTTCCTAGGAAACTACGTAGAAAATCCGTTAGTTATCGATGATTGATTTAAAAAACTACGTAGTGTCATTTCTTGTAAAAGTGAGAAAAATTGTATGTCCCAGATGCCGTGAATATGTTATTTTAGCCTTGACTTGAAACAATCCATGAAAATGAAGAATATATTTATTGCTCTGGCCCTTTTTACGCTTGTATCATTTCGTTCTGTTGCTCAAAACGATGCGGCATATGTTACCTCTGGTCTTGAAATCATATTTTCTAAAGGAGGTACGGAAAACGATGGTAATATCAGGTTCGCTCCTGTATTAAACTTACAGTCTAACTTGAATTTGGATTTAAGCGACAAACTAGGGGTGTACACTGGTATTGCAGTGAGAAATGTTGGCTTTATTTATGACGACCCAAATAACCAGGGCACAACCTTCAAATACCGGACTTATAATATAGGAATCCCTGCAGGAATAAAAATAGGGAATCTTGAAAAGGCCTTTGTGTATGGGGGATATGAACTAGAGCTTCCATTTAACTATAAGGAGAAGCAATTTCAGAATGGAGAAAAAATTAGAAACCCGAATTTTTGGTTTTCTGACCGAGTCAACCTTTTACAACATTCTCTATTTGTTGGGTTTCAGTTTTATTCAGGCATGAATTTGAAATTCAAATATTATCTAACATCACTTCATGATCCTGACTTTATTGCATATGATCTCAATGGAAACCCCAGTACCCCATATGCAGGAATTGACAGTAATATCTGGTACATTTCGCTGAACTTCGCTGTCTTCAGAAATGCAAAATTCTTCTATTCCAAGAGTGATTTAGGAATGGGAGAGATATAGTTTCCTATAAACTCCAACCGAGACTTGTCTGTATTACATAATCTGTAGTGCTAGCACCTTCAACCTGCGGCGTGCTGTCATAGTTGACTGAGTATCCTCCACCAATATAGAAGTCTCTTGGAAGGTCAAATTTTATATCAAATTTGAAATTAACCCTGTTACGACCACTTTGAGTGAAGCTAGGGAAATATTGAATATTAGAGGTGATACTAATGTCATTCAAACCAAAGGCATTGTAGTCTAGGCCAAACAGTCCTTCTGTCGAAGACCCGTCCTCGGTCATGGCCGCTTCAAAATAACTTTCCTTGTTGATTGCAGCACCGGCGATCGCACTCAGATACATCTTATAGGTTCTTAAAGGAAAATATCCAAGACCAAGCGTATAGGTAGAACGTAGATCTAGTTGTTGTTCATCACTCATGAGATAATCTCCGCCAACTGATCCAAACCAAGATCCTACAAAAAAGTATCTGAAATTTGCACCCCAGTTGTTTCTTCTTGTGGATATCTCTTGACCGGCATCATCATCTATGGAGTTTGTCTGTAAGTTAAAGTAAACATCTGGATTAATTCGAGTTGTCATATACGAAGCATTTCCTTTGAAAGTAAGCTGTTCGTTATTGCTGGCTTTTGAGAAAGAATACCCGCCATCCACAGAGATACTCATGCGATCCCAAAAACCACTGCTTACTGATTTTAAAAATACGATTTCTAAAAAAGGATACTCTTGAGTAGTTTCGTCCTCCAAGGTGATTTTTATGATGCCCTCCTGATAATCAATTTTGCCATTGATTTTGTCGCCATTGGCCAAGTGTACGATGTAATGATCTTGAGTTTTTAATGAAACTACAGATTCCCAATCGATTAGAAAGTTTTCTTCACTATAATCGGGTTCAATCTCCAAAACGCCATTGTCCAAACTTTTAAAATCACCCACTATTTTATCTCCATTGTTCAATTCAACTATATCCTGGGCTGACAATATATTTGAGATCGTAGATAGCAGAAAGGTAAGAGTAATTAGGTTTTTCATGTTTATTTAATGTTTGTACTGAAGTCAGAATTTAAATTAGTCAAAAAAAACAGTTTTCTATAGCGGATTTAAAATTGCCAACCAAAAGTGCTTTGGAAAACATAGTCTGTTTTCGATCCGTTGGCATTTGGTTTGTTGTCATAGTTAAATGTATAGTACAGTCCTATATAGAAGTCCAGAGGCAGATCTACTTTTGAGTCGAAGCTAAATATGAGTCTGTTTCGGTTGTTCCTGGAGAGACTCGGGAAGTATTGTGCCTTGAAAGAAAGGTTTAAATCCTTGACACCATATTCATTAAATTCCATTTCTGTAAAGGCCTCTAAGCTATTCTCAGAAGGTAGAGTCTGGGTGATATATTTTTCCGAGTTGTTAGCCAGTCCCAGTGCACCGACCAAAGAAAGTTTGTGATCTCTAAGGAAAAACTTACCCAACCCTAACTGTAGGGTGGTTCTCAAATCAAGGTTTTGTTCATCACTCTCCAGAAAATCAGAGGTGCCTAAAACGTATAGGCTCTTTCCCATGAAGACCTTACAAGTGGCTCCGTAGTTGTTCCTTTTGGAGCGGATTGTGTCTTGTGTGATGTTGTCTATGAAATTGACATAAACCTCAGAGCTGAGTCGAGTATACAAGTATTTGATATTACCAGAGAGTGAAAACTGTTGGGTATTACTGGCTTTCGTAATTGAATATCCTCCATCTATGCTGGCTGAGAATCGATCAATCCATCCACTCTCGGTCGATTTTAAATAGACGATGTCTAATAATTTAGCCATGTATCTCGACCCTTCTATTCCTAGAATGATTACATAATCGGACAGTAGATCACTATAAGTTATAGTGCCATTTACACGGAATTTATTAGTGAGTGTAATGATAAAAGTAGTATTGGTACTGAGTTTGGCTACATGATCCCAGTTGATGATGAAATCCTGATCTCCATAGTCGGTTTCCATGGTGAGTAGTCCGTTTTCCAGTGTTTTGATCTCACCTATCACCACGTGACCATTGGTCATGTATACGGTGTCTACATTTTCAGAAAAGACTGAAAAAGAAATAAGGCACAGAGTGAATATCAGAAGGGAGTTCCTCAAAAGACATGAATAGGATACTTCAAGCTAAAATAATTATCCTTGGGCGAATTATTAAATCAATAGGGAACTCTATTCAATAACAATTACCTCAATTCTACGATTAAGTTCGCGACCATCTTTCTCATCGTCATTAGAGGCTAGGGGTCTGGATGATCCGTAACCTTTTGTGGAAATGCGCTGTGCAGGTATACCACTGGACACCAAATACTTTTTTACACTTTCGGCTCGTTGTTTGGAGATTTTCATATTTGCGGGTTCTGGACCCGAGTTGTCGGTATGTCCTCCGATCTCGATGTTTAGTTCTAGGTTTTCCGAAAGCATTTCGTAGAGTTGGTTGAGCACCGGCTTGGATTCACTACGAAATTCAGTCGATTGAATGTCGAAATAGATGTTTTTCAGCATGGCCTTTTGTCCCACACGAAACTTGCTACCAAGCATTTCCAGGTCTTCATAGGTAGGGTCTTTTTGGCTCTGGTCGTACAGTGCGTAAAAATCTGTCTTCTCATCGAGCTTCTCAGGTAGCGTAATGTAGAAGTCCTTGGAGTACGATTTCTTTAATTCTTGATGCTTGGAATTGATTTGGTCCCTGTAAAGAATCTGGCCGTTTCTTGAGATCTCCACTATGAATGGCTCGTTGGTGAAAATCTCTTTGGCATAGTTGCCATTGTCGTCTGTCACGGTTCTGAATGTTTCATCTTTGTAGTTCTCAGGGTGAAAGTCAATGGTATACCCCGACATTAGGGCTCCTGTTTTTTCATTGAAAACCTTTCCAGACGCCAGCACCTTTCCTTGCTTGTGAAAGTAGTAGATGTCATAATCTCCTTCTCCATGCAATCTGTTTGAGCTGAAGAACCCTGAGATATTGTCTTCATTCAGTTGGAAGTTGATTTCATCATCAATGGTGTTGATAGGAAAGCCAAGGTTTATGGGTTCTTTCCATAGTTGATTGTAATTGTCCCATTCAGATTTGAATATATCGTATCCACCTACCGATCCCTTGCGGTTGCTGCTAAAGTATAGGGTTTTCCCATCGTGCGAGAGGTATGGGCTGTCTTCGTTGGACAGCGTATTAATCAATCCAGGGATTGGCTCGGGCTCCGACCATTTTTTGGTAATGGGGTCCTTAATCGATTGATAAATATCCAGGTCACTCTTTAATCCTAGTGACGAGAAATAAACAACATCCTCTGCATCATTAATAAAGAAATCAGATTCTACTTTTTTCTGTCGCAACTCAGAATCAAACTCTTTAAAAGTGCTCCATCCATTGCCGGTAGGTTCACTGTAAAACAGGTCTCCTTCTATGTCATTGCCCTGATATACAAATAACCTTCCGTCGTTGTTGACCACCTCGATTTTGGCATTGTTTTCTTCAAACTCACCCAGATAGTCGAGTGCATTGGGGTTGTCCCAGCTGTTGGATGGGGATTTGACCGTGTGGAAGATCTTAAAGGTTCTGGTAGATGTCTGAGTTCCATCATTGGGCCTGGCCGAAACAAACAAAAGCTCACTATGTCCTTGGAAGAACGCCGGAGAGAGGTCGGCATAGCTCGAGTTTATAGGACTTCCCAGCAGCTCCACCTCATATTCATTAGGATCGAGGTAAAACTTTCCAGCGTATTTCGAATCCTTCAGCCTTTGTTCAGACTCTTTAATTATTTCCTTGGTGCGGTAGATGTCCAGATCCAAAAAAGCCTGGAAGTGGTCGGATGCGAGATCAAACTCATATCGTGAATGATGGATTCGGCCGAGCCAATAGTTGTAGAACTTGTCGGTGTGTCCCTCGTTTTCTTCAAACTCCTTGAGGCCGGATAGGTCACCGCCTCTACCGTCTGTCAGATGATGGGCTACATATCTGTGATATTGTGTGTAATGGTTCTTAGGGTACCTGTGCAGGATGGAGTCATACAACACGAGCGCTTTCTCGAAATTCTCTTTGAAGAAATAATAGTCAGCTTGTTCTATCAGCTGTTTCTTGCTGAGCTTTTTCTCATTGTCGGCTTGGGCAAATGTTGTGACACACGCTGCTAAATACAAAAAGCATAAGATGGACTTCATAACTTAACGCAATGTTTCTCTAACAAACTTAAAGAATTCATTGCGCCCTGACGGGGTGAAAAAGTGTGATTCAGGCCATTTTAGGTAGTAATCCTATGAAATTTAGGGGAATTACTTAATGAATTCCTCCTTACATCAACTAAAAATAGTGATATTAATTCTGAAATTAGTGCTGCAGGGTCTCGCTTAGTCTTCAGCCTCCATTACCTCTTTTACTATGGCTCCGAGCTGATCGGGGCCTTCTAAGGGCTTTCTTACAAACTTCTTTACATCGATTTTTAACTCATCTGTCTCATACTCCAGATGCGATGAAACAATGATGATCTTCGGTTTGTTTTCTAGAGTAGATATGGTTTCATAACCGTCGAGGTAGGGCATTTCGATATCAAGGAAAAGAATGTCCGGCTTAAGTTTGGAAACTCCCACCGCCCCATCTATCGCACTACTAAATGTGCCAACCAATTCGATACTGTCTACTTTTTCTGCAAGTTTTTTAAAAATCTCCAGGTATACCAGATCGTCATCAATCGCTACGCACTTATATTTTTCCATTAATATTCCTTGATCTTATGATTGTCAAATTCGAATTTCAATCTTAACCAATTTATTTAATTAATGAAACACACGATCACAAAATGTTGGGTGATCCGGAAAAAAACATAAAAAATCTGATGTAGGACAAACAAGTACTCGGTGATCTCAAATCATTAATTGTAATTAATTTCTAACTTGCGGCTGATTAAGAAAATAGCTCAGAATTACCCAATACCAGTCAAATAAGTATGAACAGTATATTAAGCGAAGTAAAGGATAAACTAGGAAAGCCCTATCAGGATCTGGAGTTTCTACTCCACTGCCTTAAGGAAGTTTTGGAACAAAACGGTGAGGCAGAAATTGCCCAAAACATCCCTTTTATTGACAAGTTCCCCTTTGAAGATGGAAGGGAAATGTCCGCCAAACATATCCAACTTTATTCACTTGTGTTCCAACTTGTGAATATGGTGGAAGTGAATGGTGCAGTACAAAACAGACGTAGGATCGAAAATGAGAAGAATCTGTATGAAGTAAACGGTCTCTATGCAAAAAACATTAAGGATTTGATGGATAAGGGTATGAAAGCCGATCATATCCTTAACCGCTTATCGAACATAACGGTCGAACCTGTTCTGACAGCACACCCCACGGAGGCAAAAAGAGCCACCGTACTAGATCATCACAGGGATCTCTATTTGATGATAGTCAGTCGCGAGAATAAAATGTACTCAGAAAGTGAGTTGCTCAATATCCGACATAATATAAAGCTTGCCCTGTATAGACTATGGAAAACAGGCGAAATCTATCTTGAAAAGCCAGATGTGAGTTCAGAGTTGAGAAACATTCTCCACTACCTGGTGAACGTATTCCCAGAGGTGCTGCCGGTGTTGGATCGTCGCCTGATTCAAGCCTGGGTCTCATGTGGTATGAAGAAATCAGACCTTTTGGAAAAGCATGCCTTTCCAACTATCTCATTTGGAAACTGGGTAGGAGGAGACCGAGACGGACACCCGTTGGTTACTGCAGATGTCACGCACCAAACACTCAATCTACTAAGACTGAATGCATTTGTAGTGCTCAAGAGAAAGCTCACGCGATTGGTTAAGCAAATGAGCTTTGCCTGTGAGCTGGAAGATTGTTCGGATGCTTTCATGACTCGGGTGAATGAGATGGTCGAGAGCTTGGGCAAAGTTGGTCAAGAGGCGCTCAAAAGGAATAAGGGGGAAAGTTTCCGGCAATTTGTCAATTTGATGGTCACAAAGCTCCCTGTAAACCTAGAGCGGGGACATGCGACGGAATTGTCCGAGCACAAGGGTAGCTATTTTCTTGCCGCAGACTTACTTGAGGATCTCAAAATTTTGAAAAAGGAGCTGGCTCATTATGGAGCCAAGACCATCGCTGATGATGATGTCAACCTGGCCATCCGCTGTGTCGAGGTTTTTGGGTTTCATTTGGCCAAATTAGATGTCCGACAAAATAGCGCCTTCCATGATCAAGCAATTGAGCAACTGCTGAAGGCAGCTCAGTTTGAAGATTGTAATTTCTCTGAATGGGACGAGGAGAAACGGGTGGAATTTCTAACGAAAGAACTACAATCCAATAGGCCGTTTACCCATGAGCGCACTGAGTTGGGGCCTAATGCCAAAGCCGTAATTGAGTCTTATCGCGTTGTGTGCGATCACATAAAAAAATATGGAACAGTCGGCATTGGTTCTTTTATAGTAAGTATGACAAGATCATTGTCTGACCTCCTGTCTGTCTACCTGCTGGCCAGGGAAGCAGGACTTACTATTCTGACCGATGATGGACTGGTATGTCAAGTCCCTGTCGTGCCTTTGCTCGAGACGATTGACGATTTGGAAAATGGCCCCAAGATATTGGAGCGATTCTTTTCTCATGAATATGCAAAAAGGAGCTTAAACTACCTGATGAAAAAAAATGGACAGAGCAATCCTGTCCAGCAGGTGATGGTAGGCTACAGTGATAGTAACAAGGATGGAGGTATCATAGCCAGTCAATGGCATCTGTATAAGGCACAGTTTAAACTCACCGAGATTGGAGAAAAGTTTGGTATTCAGCTCAACTATTTCCATGGAAAAGGAGGGTCAATTAGCCGTGGATCAGGACCTACACATTACTTTATTAAGGCGCTGCCTTACCAGTCCATTCAGGGAAATATCAGGCTGACAGAACAAGGGGAAACCATTGCTCAGAAATATGAAAACAAGGTGAATGCCGAGTACAATTTGGAGCTTCTTGTGGCCAACTCTCTCGCTAAATCGGTAAGTGATGAAAGGTCAGCGAGGACATTCCATCCTTTGGCAGATATTCTGGAATTTTTGGCCGAACGTAGTAAGAAGCATTACGAACGTTTAACCCATGAGGACGGCTTTATTGAGTATTTCCGTCATGCTACACCAATAGATGCTATCGAAATGAGCAAGATAGGTTCGCGACCTGCCAAGCGAACCGGAGCGAGTACTTTAGAAGACCTTAGAGCCATTCCCTGGGTGTTTTCATGGAGTCAGGCAAGGTATCATATGACGAGTTGGTACGGAGTTGGTACTTCGTTGATGGAATTGAAAGAAAACAGACCGGAGGAATACAGCAAGTTCAAAGAAGCTACACAATCAGACCCATTCATTCGATATGTACTAACGAACGTGGATACCAGTCTGGCAGCGACCGATGAGGGAATAATCGAGATGTATGCCGGCTTGGTTAAAAATGAGGAGGTTAAGAAAAAGTTTATGGGATTTTTCCTGACGGAGCTGAAAAAAGCCAGGGAAATGCTGATGGATCTGTTGGGTGAAGGTATTGCCTCTCGAAGGAGAAACCATCATTACTCCAATTTCTTAAGAGCTCCATTGATGAAGCATCTACACGAAAAGCAGCTGGAGCTGCTCGATACCTGGCGTGAGGCTAAAAAGAAAGATGGTAAGCAACAGGAAGTTCTCCAAAGAGACCTAATGCTTACCATCAATGCGATTGCCGGGGCAATGCGAAATACGGGATAAAATATCTCTAGCTAAACTGGTTGATATAAGTTTTACATTGCTCTTGCGGCCCCATAAACATGATGCTGTCTCCCTTGAAGACCAGCCATGTATTGTCATGCTTGTCGAATTTTAGCTTTAAGGATTTCTCCTTGGTATTGTTCCTGGAGAATATTGAGTTGATCATTGGATAGTTATTTAGGTTATTACTAAGGTGGAAAATCACTATATCGAATTTAGTGTATTTGAATGAAATAATCAAACATTATATTTGAATTGTACAATTATTAATAAATAATTATTGATTTGTTGATTTAAAATAGTCTAATAATACAATTATATTTCATTAAAGTTTCTGTTGCACTTATGGCTGTTGTGTGCTTAATAGGTGATTTGAGGCTCTAAAGGGCTATTTGAAATGATTTTTTAATGGATTGTTGTTCAAAGATCTTCTTAGGAAAGTTCAATATTAGGCGGGTATGTAAAACCGTTACTTCTGAGCGTTGATTGAAATAAATTGTCGATCCATAGACGATTAAATGCTGTTGATCGAAAATTTGGCACATATTATCTTTATTTTTTTTGTTAAGGGTCGATTTATTACAATATTGTGTGGAGATTGATAAGGATGAAAACTGTTGAGTCTTTTCTATCCAATGTCAATCTCAATTTCGATCAACGGTCTCAGTATCATTTGGATTATAAAAGTGGAAGGTGATGATTAGGTCTGAGGATAGGTTATGGAAGCTATGAGAGTCAAAAACTTATTTGTAGTATTAATAGTTCTGTGTTGTGGATGTCTTGAGTTGATTGCGCAATCAGAATCAAAAGATGACGCACGCGATTTATTAGACAAAACCCTTTATAACAAAAAAAGGGGAAACTTCGATGGAGCACTTGGTTATGGCTTGCTAGGGTTTGAATCAGCGCAGAGCATAGAAGATGATAACCTTGTTTTCCAATTCAGAAAAGTTCTGGGCGACATATACCTGGCAAAAAGGGATTACGAAAATGCCATTTTCTATTATATAGGTATGGAGCGAAGTGGTCGCTCTTCAGGCAATATTAATCAGATGGTCGAGGGAGCTAATTCACTAGCGGTTGCCTATTCTGAAATGGGGGCATATGTGAAGGCGGCCAATTACTACGAGCAGGTTATAGACTTGTATGCACGTTCGAAAGACAAAACAGGTAGAGCGAGGGCGTTGGAAGCATTAGCCGAGAATTATATCAAATCAAACCAGAACCAAAAGGCGATTGAGACCTATGAGAAACTAAGGAATTTCGCCACTGCAGAAAGAAAGTATTCATATATCAGCAAGGCGGAAGAACAGCTTTTTAGGCAAAGCATGATCCTCGGAAATACGAATCAGGCGATCAAGTATGGAGAACTATACTACAATCGGATCAAGGACAGAGGGAAAAATGCGAAAATTGCTGAAACAGCAGATCTTTTGGCTGGGGAATACCTAAAGGCTAATGACAATAAAGGTGCACTTAAATATGGCCTAATAGCCACTCAAAAGGACCCCAATCGATCGGAGTATCTGGAGCACTATGCCTTGGCTCTATCTAAGAACGGCGACATGGGTAAGGCGATCAATACTTTGAACAGGGCCATTGATCGAAATGAGAAACAAAGGAAGAGTATTGCCCTTGCAAGAAACTACAATCAACTGGCACAGGTTGCTATAGATCATCAGGATTACAAAGATGCGATCAGCGATCTGGAAAAAGCTGAAAAGATAGGGACACAGAAAAACTCCAGGGAAACATTAAAGGAGACTTACAGGCTCTTTGCGATTGCCTATGGAAAGCGAGGTGCTACGGCACAGCAGGCTGAATATCAGTCGCTATACGAGGCGGTGAAGCTGCAAATTGGAGATTCAGATAGACCTAAATCAAAAGTATCTCAGGCCAGAGAGAACAAAGCGGAGAGTCTGGAGCAGCAAGCAAGAGCGAACTTATCCGTGATGGAAAATAGGAGACTGGCTGAAGAGCGTGAAAGACTGAAAAAGGAAAAACAACTGCGTGACGCAGAGTTGGTGCAACAGCAAGCGGCATTGACCGAGGCTGAACTTGAGCGACAGAGGCTAGAAGCTGATCGAGCGAAGCAGTTGGTACTACTTGCCGAACAAGAGACACAGAATAAACTTAAGGAAGTGGCCCTTGATACATTGCGTACCCAAGCCGAATTAAACAAGACGATAGAAGAAAAACAGAGACAGGAACTGGAGCTGTTGGAAAATCAACGTGAGTTACTGTCTAAGCAGAAACAAATTGAAGCTGTCAAAGCTCAGCAGGCCAAAACCATGCAGTATGTGATCATCATTGCATCGGTTTTGATTCTGGCAATTTTGGGAATTGCTTTTTATCGAACCTACAACAATAACAAAACGATCAGCGAGCAAAACCAAAACCTTGCAGAGCAACAAAAAACCATTCTTAATAGGAACATACAGTTAAAGAAGAGTTCTGAAGCCATGCTGGCGATGAATAACAAACTCAAGAAGGCTCATGTAAACCTGAAAGTATTGCTCAAGAAAGAGCAGGAAACCAAAGAAGAGCTGGAAAAGGCCAATATGGAAATAAAGAAGACGCAGGTGCATTTAGTACAAGCGGAGAAGATGTCTTCATTGGGTTTGCTTACTGCGGGTATTGCGCATGAGATCAACAATCCTATCAACTTCGTATCGAGCGGGGTGCAATCCTTGCTCAATAACTTTTCAGAGCTTAAGTCTTACATCGAAAACTACCAGAAGGTATTGTCGCTTGATGATTTTAATGAAATCAAAAAATACCGTGCCATTTTGCAAGAAGATGAGGATGCTCTGGCGGACTTGCAGGCAGCGGGAGAGGAGCTCCTTGAGGATGTCAACTATGGAATCACGAGGATTACTGAGATAGTGAACGGTTTGCGTACTTTCTCTCGTCATGATGAAGCTGAAGTTAAGGATGCTGATATGAATGAGAGCTTTGCCTCGGCACTATTGATCCTTAAAAATAAATACAAAAACAAAGCGGAGATCGTACAGGAATTTGATCAAGACTTGCCTCAAATTCAGTGCTTTCCAGGTCAGATTAATCAGGTTTTTGTCAACCTTATTAATAATGCGTTGGATGCAATGGACGAGGGTGGGACAATTACCCTGGCTACCAAGAATCTCAACGATGACTATATAGAAATGAAGATATCAGACAATGGGTCTGGTATGCCTCCTGAAGTACGAGACAAGATTTTTGACCCGTTCTTCACAACGAAAGATATTGGTAAAGGAACAGGATTGGGTCTGTCCATTTCGCATGGTATAATAGAAAAACACAAAGGCACGATCGAAGTAGAAAGTGAGGTAGGTGTTGGTACCACTTTTATCATTAAATTGCCGAAAAAATTAGAGGTCGACGATAAAGTTTTAGAAGAACAACTATTGAATTAAGGTTATAGTATGGAATTAGTATTGCAACGTCCACAGCGTAAGGAGTCTGTAAAGAAATATAGTGTGTTGTATGTGGATGATGAGCCCGTAAACCTGAGAATCTTCCAGCATGCTTTCAAACGTGATTATAACATATACACTGCGCTCAATGGCTTTGATGCCCTTGAAATCCTAAATGAAAAGAAAATTGATCTGATCATCACTGATCAGCAAATGCCCCGTATGTCCGGGGTAGACTTATTGGCAAAGATTGTACCCAAGCATCCCAATATCGTACGGATGATTATGACCGGGTTTAGTGATATTGGAGCCATTATCAGGGCAGTGAATGAATTTGGACTTGACAAATACCTGGTTAAACCCTGGGATAGGGATCAGCTGAAAGTTGAGTTTGATAAGGCCCTCGAAAAGAAAGAAAAGGAAGTAGAGGCCAAGGGTAAGACAAACGTTGATGATTCTGTAGTGAAAGTCAACGATTCATTGCTTCCAAGAGAGGCAGATTTACAACAGTACATTCAGGATAGTTTCATACTGTACGACAACACAGCCGTAAACAATAACAGCTATTGGTTTGGCGAAAAGGATGGGAAAATTGTGGTTTCCTTTTTTAATACCTCGGACAATAATGCCTCGTTGGTTGGGTTGAAATCGTTCCTTAGCTTGAACCTGATTGAATCTATCTACCGAGTTCAGGATTTAGAACCAGCAGCTATTCTTACTAACGTATTGGGTAAAGTAGCCGGAAGATATAGTGACTCGCAAGAGGAACTGGGAGACCTGGATATTTCTGTGATGGTTCTTGACCAAAAAGCCAAAACCGTGAGTTTTTCTGGAGTCAATCAAAATGCCTATTATTTCGATGAGCAAAGCAAAATGAAGATGCTCAACGGATACAACGAAGCCTTCCAAATCAAAGGAGGCGATGTGCCATCATTGAAATCCAGCTCTGCTGAAAATGTAACTGAAGCGTATTTTGTGTCTAAGAATATTTTGAACCAGATTGTAAATGAAGATGATCCGGCTGCAGAGGGGTTGTCGTTCTTACAATATATGAGAGGGTTGCATGATCAGCCGATGAAGGAGCAATCCGGCCTCATTAAGGATAAGTTATCTGGAGAGAAGACCAAATGCATGATTGGCTTAAGCCTGAAATAATTAAGCTGTCACCCCACCTGTAATCCCTGTTATTCATTATGACCTGATCTGTCATTGAGACAGATTTTATATATTTTTAAGAAGGTATGAATAATAGGAAGATCATATACCTACTGATAGTGTCGATGTGCCTGATTTCGACCATGAGCCTTGCTCAAAAGAATGGCGAAGAAATGGGTGTGTCGATGAAGGAGTATATCAGAAGCAACCATATCGGCCAGATTGAAGACATGGTGCACAAGCTTGCCTTGTCCAAGCCCTTTCTTGATCAGTTTCTAGAGGAGGAAGATCGTCATGATGTAGACGTCTCCAAGATCAAGAGAAAGGATATTGGGATCGGTGAAGATGTAGATATATATGTGCGTCATTTTACCGAGCATCAAAACTTTACCATGATAATGGTTCCCATAAGCATTTACAGCATGGCCGTCTATGATACGCTCTTGTTTTCTGTGCTGGAAGTGACGGATACCTGGCTAGAGCGAGAATTTCCGTATGATAATCTGAAAGACGATTCTGTTAAGTCAGGTGTGCTTTCAATGAAAAACCATGACTTACTTATCGAGCATCTCTATGAAGAAACACTCCATTCCATGCACGCAGAAATGGGCCAATTTAAAATACATCTAAGAGAGTCCTATGTAGGGGCCAATTCCTTTCATGAACATCTCAGTGATTTGACCAAAGAAGAAAAGGAAATGGTGAGGAACCATTGGGGCTTGTTAAAAAAGGCCTTTAGTCATGGAGTGGATATGAATGTAGAATTCAATATCTACATCTTTGGATTCAACGATCTGGAGGTAAAGTGTAAAACAAAAGAGAGGGAATTCATTCATAGAATTACCCCCTCTAATATTTTCGCTCGGCACCTGTTTACCGACTAGTTCTTATCGCCGATCAGATTTTGATGGTCAGTCCCAGCATGTAGTTGGTACCTGCCTGTGGGTAATAGAAGTTCTCTCTAACCTCCTCACCACCTCCTCGATAGCCCCATGTGTAGCCGTTAGCAGAGTACAAGGTATTGAAGATATTGTAGACGCCCAGTCGTAATCCTACTGATTTGAGCCCTCTGACTTCCAGTTCATAGTTAGCCACAAAATCACTGATATAGTATTCAGAAATGGATCTGCTGTCGGTAGAAGTGTTGTCAAGGTATTGCTTGCCTACGTACTTGTGTATCCAAGCCAGTGAAAGTCCTTTTGTAGGCGTTGCTGTAATATTACCTCCGGCTATTACGCTAGGAGAAAAGGCAATATCGGTCTGTCCATGTTGGATTTCATCCCGGTTGTACTCATCCCAATCCTCTCCATAGTTGTAGATATACTCGGTATAGTCTTCTATTTTGTTTTGACTCAAAGTGGCGTTGGCTGATACGGCCAGGATTTGGCTCAAGTGATAAGTAGCCTGGAGCTCTATACCTCTTCTGAAACTCTTGTCCACATTCTGACGCAAAGGAGAGCCTACATCATTCAGGTCACCATTCAGAACCAACTGATCTTTGTAGATCATATAGTATCCATTGGCTTCAAAGTACAACCGATCAGATCTCTTCTTGAACCCAATCTCTATATCCTGCATTGATTCGGCTTTGGGTGTAGACGCATCTGGATGATCAGTAAAATCACTTCTTGCAGGCTCCTTGTTTCCTATCGCGTACGAGGCATAGAGGCTCGTACTTTCATTAAGTGCATAGCTGGCACCAAATTTTGGGTTGAGGAAAAAGAAATTATGCGACTCGTCAAGCATTAAGCGATCACTGTCCAGGCCTTCCAGACTATAGTCGACGGTTCTTGCTTGTATATCACCGTACAACGAAAGGTTATCAGTTATTCTCCAGTCCGCTTTAATATAAGTATTGAAATCGGTCTTTTTTCCTACATTGTCATAATAACGATGACGAATGGCGCCGTTGCTGGCGTATTGCGCCCATATGATTTCCCCAAAGTGATCTCCGTCGTATTGGTTCCAGGCTCCGCCAAGGGTTACATTAAGTGATTTGCTAGGAGCGTAATCCAATGAGAAGGTGGTGCCATAAAAATCATTATCCAGCCACCTCCTTCGAATGAGGTCTGTGCTGGAGATGGTAGTGCTGTCTATCACTATATCATCCAGTCCATAGTCAGAGAATGATTCGTCTGCTTTATACTGCTCGAAAAAACCCTCTCCGTGGGTGTAGTGCAAGGCCACATTCAGAGTCAGTAGTTCTGAGAGGTCAAAAGCTGTGATCAACTGATAATGGGTCTGCTGATAGTCGTCGACCTCATTGTCATAGGTGTAGTAGTTGTACGTTCGTCCTGAGTTGAGCAGGTTTTCTGCCTCCGCTTCGCTAAGCCAGTTTCTGGCAATATAAGCTTCCATCTCCTCTACGTCTCCATTCACTCGTGACTCAGGAGTGCCATACCATGATTGATAAGTGACCTCATGACCTGAGAAGATATTGAATTTGACAAGAGATTTTTTGCCGTAGTATCCGCCGGATAGGAAATACGAATTAAGGTCAGATGTCGCACGATCTATATAGCCATCTGAAGCGATCTGTGATATCCGACCGTCAAAGGCAAATTTTCCATTGATCAGTCCGGTACCCATCATGAGGGTGTGCTTGCGCGTGTTAAAAGATCCATAGGCATTGTCTAAAGTAGCGTAGGCCTTTTTGTTGAGCTGGGAGGTCTCAATGTTTACAGAGGCACCAAATGCTCCTGCGCCATTGGTGGAAGTACCCACCCCGCGCTGTACCTGGATGGAGGATACCGATGAAGCAAAATCAGGAAGGTTTACCCAAAAGGTACCTTGTGATTCTGAGTCGTTGTACGGGATGCCGTTGATTGTGATATTGACTCTCGTCGCATCACTACCCCTAATACGGATGCCTGTATAGCCCACTCCGGCACCGGCATCAGAGGTGACCACCGCCGAAGGAGTCATCTCCAGGATATAGGGCATGTCCTTGCCCATGTTGTTTTTCTCAATTTGCTCTTCGTCTATTTCATTGAAAGTAACAGGCGTATTGTCCGTCGCACGGGTGGAAGAAACCACCACCTCTTTGAGGTCCATCGTTTTGATGGAATCCACCAAGTTTTGTTGGGCATAGGTCGTCACTGCACAAAGTGCAAGCCATGCCATCATCGCATTTTTCATTTTACTGTATTTGATATTTAAACATCGACGAGGATAGGGGTCACTCGTCATTTGCGTACCACGCTTTTCCCTTCGGCCGCATTACCGGCATCAGGTTCAATGGGTATAATCTCAGCCTGTAGCAACGCCTTCGTCGCGTTTAGGCACCCCCTGGGCGCAAAGGTAGAAGAATGTTTTTTATAAATCCAAATCGAAATTTTTCCCGAGGCTTTGTACTGCGTTTTTGAGTCGATTGTCTCCGGATCCTTTGATTATTTCATGAGGTAACTGCCTGGTATGCAGAAGGTTTTTGTAAATTTCGAAAAGCTCGAGTCTGTCGTCTGGATTTTCCCGAAGTGGGTCGTCTTCCCAGGGTAGGTCAGGGTACATGAGGAGATACAGGTCTACCTGACTGCCATCAAAAAGCTCATTGATGGTCGGGGAGGAATCCTGATACTTCCATTCTGACCAGATTTTCAAAACTTCAAAACTTGTGTCAACAACGTGGATTTTTCGGCTGATATCCATGTTGTCCTCCTGACTTTTTTGGCCAAGAGCAATATGATCCAAATCGTCTTTGGTATAGGGCCTATCTAGTCTGTCAAGGTATTCCCGCGCGTACTCCGGCAGCCATAGCGTGTGAAAGTGATCGGCAAGTGCCTGGCACATGGAGGACTTGCCGGTGGATTCCGGACCGGTCACTACGATCTTGATGGGGTGAGTGTCTTTTTTCACTGAGTGTATCCTGTGATCGCCAAAGCTACATAAACCCTGTGAAGCGCAGAATAGAAATAGAGATGCTTATCCATGTAACTCCTACGGGTAAGTAAGTCTAATCTTACCTCATGAAGGAGGATAAAAAAATCCCGATCCGAATCATCGGTACCGGGACTTCCTTTAGCGGATGAACGATCTTGTCTAATCTAATGGCTTAAACATGACAAGGTCGTAGTTAAAATTGTCGTCATCTCGTTCGATCACCTGCTCGAAACCTTCCTTCAAAAGAAAGTAAAGAAACTGCTCTTCGCGTTTTTCGATTTTGATCACACATTGAGCGTATCCCATGTGCTTGGCCTGAGCCAATGCATGTCGAAACATGGTTTTGCCCTGGCCCTGGCTGCGGTACTCTTTTCTCAGGTAGAGCTTTTTTACCTCACAGGTTTTCTTAGGGTCAAATGACTCATGCGTGCTGGGCCCGATGCCTACCGTACCTACGATCTGCTTTTTATGGAGGAGCACGTTGAAACGATGACCGGGGAGCCCGTAGTAGTCCGCGATGTTCAGGAGCTCTTTGTCATAATACAGTGCCTCTGAGCCTACGCCTCCCCGTTCGATCAGGATCTTTTGGATCAGCTCCTTTACATAGGAGTTGTCTTTCGGGATGACTCTTCTCATTTTGAAGGTGGCCGTCATGATGCTCCACTGCTTCCATGCATTATCAAGGGTTTCCTCCATGCTGCTGGCCCATCTTGAAAGTTTGTAAGCCGGTGTTTTGCTTACTGCTGTTGATTTGTTCATGTTGCTATTGGTTTTGTTTGAGACAAAGGTAGAGGGGCTCCAAACGCCTCCATAATAAAGGAGGTGGACATGAGGTAAACAAGAATTCGTTTCCTCCCAAAACAGGTAAACATTAGGTAAACAAATCGGGAAAAGCTTGAATACTGCCTAAAATGAGCCTTTTTTCTGAGGTGAGAATGTGAGTTTTTTCTTTGTTTCCGCCATGAACAGTATGGCAGGAACCTGGAGCCCGAATGGTTTTTTAAACGTTTAGTTGAGTAAAAAATCGAGAAGCATTTGTTCAGTTCAACACGGCTTTCAAAAGCATAGTGAATCCCTTAGATTTGGCAGTAAAGACACAGTGTGAATATAGTGCATGCACTATAGCCGCACCTTATCAGCAACTTGAAGTAATGAAAATATTTACTATCCTGGGCTTCATATTAGTAGCGAACAACTTCTTTCTGAACGCCCAACCGTTAATGGATACTGTTTCATTTGATGTTGTTCCTAAAGAAATTCGACAAGTATATCTAAGCGAGCACAACGAAGAAACTCCTCAATATTCAGTCATTCGTGGTATTTCTGTTTACGAACTGACAACTATATCCTCTAATCGAATCACAACTCTCGGATTTACGAATGAAGGAGAATATCTATACACTAAGGAACCTTGTAAATTAGATACCATTAGATCAGTCAACATGAGTCAACTTCGAACGGCTTTTCAACAACTAGGAGTAAAGGAAGTGTCTCGATGTTTTTGCGAACGAAGACCTAACTCTGCGAACACTTTCGTAGAGATATATTACATGAATGCTGAAGGAAACACCAAATACCTTCCAATGACTGTTAATAGAACGGAATAAAGCTGATAACAGGCGATATAGCCAATGGCCAACTGAGCTATTTGATTATCTATTCGACCATTTCACTGCCCATTCTGCTGGCTTCTGAGCTTTTAGAGGCGTCATTCTTTCTGGCCTTTATCTTGATAACGCATTTGCTGTAGCCGACTCTTGTGGTGGTTGGGCAGTTTCACTACCTTTCTCCTTTTTAGAGAGGATATGGCCACTCGCCTTATCTTAGCGTTGTGTGCCATAAGACGAAACTGAATAATCCCATTGCATGATTAAAATCAAATATATTCTGAGCCTTGTTGTTCTAACAACAATATCGGTTTATGGTCAAGATTTGCCGTCTGACTTTACCGAACTTTTGAACAGGTCATCAATGACATTTACCCTACCGAACGGGCTTAAAAGCATTCCAATAATTCAGAATGATCAGATGAACTATGAATTTGCCATTAAGTATCCAAAGTATAGCTTTGAAGTAAGATTTGCTATTAGACCACTTGACCTTTACATTGAGGATTACGAGGAACGTGAACGGAACAAAAATCCCGGTGATATTAATATTCACCCTAATAATCTTTACAAATCCTTATTAGAGGCAACTATTCTTAATATATCCGGTGGACAACTTCCGCCAATTCAACAATTCGACAGTCAGGCGGTAAAATCTGAATTCAACGCAGATTGGGGAGCCACTAGTTTTGTTAACGTCGGACAAGAATTTGGTCAGAGTTACAAATATTGTATGGTTGTAGCGATTCACAAACAGAACCTCGCTGATGCCTATATTTTCTTTCTTGCTAACACCAAGGATAATTTCAGCGAACTTATGTTTCCAGCATTTCATTCCCTGCAATTCAGGAAATAACCTTTAATATGCAATAATACTGCACTTCAAAGGGCGCGCGTTTGAGCGCAGCGGAAACGCGTGACCTCATTCAGAGTAGACATCTGGCAGGAGGTCTGAATAATTACGCCTAGGTCAAAATCTCATTTTTCACCGCATAAACGATCATCTCGACGGGAGACTTAAAGCCCAGTTTTTTCATGATGTTTTTTCTGTGGCTGTTGATCGTATGGATGCTGACGAATAGTGAATCAGCAATCTGCTGGGTGGTCTTTCCTTCAGCCAATTGTCTCAGTACTTCCGTCTCACGGTCTGAAAGTTCGCTGGTCGGCTCCTCAGGCTTGGCCACCATTTCCAGTATTCGGTTGCAATAAAATCTTTGCCCTTTCGACACCATGTCAAGTGCGGTACTCAATTCTTGTTCGCTGCATTCTGTGGTAAGGATACTCGCCACACCCAGGCTCCAAAACTTTTGTATAAGCGAGGAATTGCTTGTAGGCAATATGGCCAAGGTATCTAACTTGCTCGTCGGGGCAAAACTGGCCAGAGTTTGGGAACTAAGGTGGGTATCGGACTTGTGATGGAGCACCGCAATGTCAGAATCAATGAGGTACTTGTTTCCATTCTGTGTTGATATATCCGTGAAATGGTTTTTGACGGTCAGGGTAGGGGATTGTTCAATGATCCTCTTTAATCCTTCTGAGCTGATGTGGTTGGAGTCTATGAGTGTGACCGTCTTGATGGGCTTCAATTCTATTTAGAATAATTCTAAACAAAAGTAGGTTGGCGGTCAGACTCTGCCAAATTATTTAGAATAATTCTAAGTAATTTGATGTGGATTATTTTCCTTCCACTAGGCTGATTGCAAAACAGCCTGGTTGTCGAACTGAATAAGAAAGTCGACCAGGTTGTCATCTGTATTGAGTTCCAGTTTTTTGCGCAGCCTGTATCGAGCGGTTTTGACGCTATCAGGAGAGATGCCCAGCACGGAAGAGGCCTCCTTCAGATTCATGTTGAGCCTGAGAAGTGCACAAAGCTTTAGCTCTGCATTCCCCAATTCGGGGTATTGGTCTTTCAGTCGCATGATAAACCCGGAATGCACTTCTTCAAACATTACTTTGAAGTTTTCCCAGTCCTGATCGATACGAAAGCTACTGTTGATGATTTTGTTCATCTGATTAAGGTCTTTAATGCCCTGCGTATCTGACTTGGTCTTGAGGTCGTCGATT
This sequence comes from Reichenbachiella sp., assembly GCA_965222305.1. Taxonomy (GTDB): domain Bacteria; phylum Bacteroidota; class Bacteroidia; order Cytophagales; family Cyclobacteriaceae; genus Reichenbachiella. Next base: position 1,827,496 of record OZ244943.1, on the reverse strand, counting down.
TTGGTGGTGAGGTCTTGCATGAGTGCATTTTTCTGAACGAAATTCAAAGCATAAGAAGTCAATTCGCGTGTCTTATGCTCAAGTTTGATTTTGAGTTCTTGCGCCTTGAGTTTTTCGTTTTTGACCTTGAGTCTAAGGGTGATGATCAATAGCAATGCAGTAACCAGAAGGAACCCTCCGCCGCCGGCAGTATAGAGCAGGTAGAGTTCGTCCTGGGCTCTTTGTTTTTCCAGAATCGCCAGTTGTTTCGCTTTCTTTTCATCTTCGTACTTCAGATTGATCAGCTCGATTTTTCCCTGGACTTCTTCTCCTCGCAGTTCCTTTTCGATCTCATGCTCCTTTGTTTGAAACAAGAAGGCCTTCTTATAGTCATCGACTTCTACATAGTATTCCTTCTTATACTTATACACGGCTTCTTCAAATCGTTTGTACTTATTTTCTATGGCTAACTCCAGCCCTGAGTTCAGGTATTCCATTCCTTTTTTGTGCTGCTTGTTTTTGATAAGGCTACGGCCGAGTCCCACATATACATCAGTGAGCATATCATGATCCTCCTGCAGGTACTCCAGGGATTTCTCATAGTTTTTTATTGACTCGGGGTAGTCTTCGAGATAAGCATATGTCTCGCCAATGTTTGAGTAGGCTACCCCCAAGCCGTGAGTATTGCCAACAGAGTCCCGATAGGGGATGATCGTCTGAAAGTAGTGTAGAGCAGAATCATAATTTTCCAGATTGAAATAAGCCGCACCCAGGTTGAGTTCCAGGATATTCATATATCTGGCATGATCGACGGATTTGAAGTATTTGTAGGATTTTGTAAAATACTCTTTGGCCTTATCGGCCTGGCCGATCTGATCATAGATAATCCCTACATTGGCGGATATGGTGGCTGCCCCTTTTTCATTGCCAAGACTATCACAGAGACTGATGGCCTTGAGGTAGTTCTCCATCGCTTTTTCATATAGGTCAAGGTTGACGTAGTACACGCCCAGCAGGTTGTAAGATCTTGTTTGGCCCGTTGCGTACTCCAGATCCTGACTCATCTCCAGGGTGTAGTCCACATATTTTTTGAAGAGCTCCAGATCTGTTCTCCTCAGACTATCTATGGCCTTATGAATTGAATCTATCGATACTTCTTTTTTGGGTAGCTCGTTAATCCATTTATCCAGATCGCTGAGATTGGTCGGGAGTTGGGCCCATGTAGGTGATAAAGTGACCCAAAGGGATAGGGTAATTAGGGTTCGTTTCATAATGGGGACAGGTTTTGCAAAATTGAATTTACTAAATTCAGACTTTACACAACCATTAATCCCATCAAACCATTATTTACTTCACCTCTATATGATCCTCGTGAATCACTACTTTGCCTTGCTTGTACAGTATACCCAGGGATCGTTTGAAGTTTTTCTTGCTCATGTGGAGCAGGGATTGAATTTCTTCCGGATCGCTCTTGTCATGGATTGGGAGTTGGCCGCCGTTGTTGCTCAATGCTTCAATAATTACGGAGGTGCCATCCTGCAACTGATCCATGCCCGTTTTGCGGAGGGATAGATCCAGTTTTCCATCCTCCCTCACAGTCTTGACAAAGGCCTGCTTTTTTTCGCCCATCAGCAGATTTTCAAACACCTCATTCTCGTATAAGAGTCCCAGGTGTTTGCCATTAGCGATGACCTGAATGCCATGTTCGTTGGTAGGACCGACAATGATTTCTACCGGATCACCTTCTTTTAGTTCGGGCTCTTTATCTGCATGCTGGTAGACCTTTGCACTGGCCATCAGGCGATCTGTTTTAGGGTCGAGATATACATAGACCAGGTGCCAGTGGCCCGGTTTCATCTTTCTGGTTTGCTCTTTGAACGGAACAAAAAGGTCTTTTTCGAGACCCCAGTCCAGGAAAGCTCCGGCCTGGTTTACATCCTTGACATGCAAGCACGCAAATTCATTTCTCTTTACCAGAGGAGTCTCTGTGGTAGCCACGGGGCGATCTTCAGAGTCTTTATACAAAAAGACCTCAATGTCTTCCCCTTGCTTCATTGCATCGGTCAGGTACTTTTTTGGGAGGAGCACTTCGTTTCCTTGTCCGTCACCCAAGAAGGCCCCATGCGGGGTAAACCTCCTGATCTTTAGCGTATTTGTAAGGCCTAATTCCATGCTGCAAAACTAGGTATAAAAAAACCGCCTTGATGTGGCGGTTTTGATTATCGGGTAAATTTATTTCTACTACTTCTCCAGCACCAGCTTCACCTCCAACAGGAACTCACCACTGATAATGGCATTTTCCAATGACCATCCATACAGCACCTCATGTTTGCTTCTATCTACATTGAGCTCGGCAGTGAGGATAATTTGATCATCGTCCTCCTCTGTCATGAGTTCGAAGGTGATCGGTTGAGTAATCCCTCTAATGGTGATGTCGGCATAAACCGTACTTCCTCCACTTTCACTTAGTTCGGTTTTAGTAATGACAAGAGTGGCTGTAGAATGTTTTTTGGTATAAAAAAACTGGTCAGACTTCAAATCGTCTACCAACTTCTTGTTCTTATCAGAATCGGTCACATCCTCGGAGGTGATGGATTTCATGTCGATGGTTATATTACCACCTACTACTTCATCATCCACAATTTCAACTTCACCTGACTTTACTTTTACATACCCCCAGTGTTCGTAGGATTTGGCCAGGTGATATCCAGTCCATTTTACGGTGCTTTCGGATTTGCTGATATCGTAAGTCTCCTGAACGGCACCAGGGCCGGAAGCTCTGCTAGTTTGAGCCAGGATCAACAAGCCCAATACGGCAATTATTGTTTTTTTCATTTTGCTAGTCGTTTTTTATTCTAAACAGGAAATCAAATAAATATGTTCTCAAATCTATTATTCTTTTCACAAGAGAAATTGTAAATTGACCCAGATTTTAAATTTTCAACCAACTCGCATCGCTGCATGAAAAGTGTCTGCGTCATAGATGACGACCCCATCCTCCAAAAAATCATGTTTCGAATGATCAAAAATTTTGACGAAAGTCTGGATGTGAGTTCTTATGAAGACGGACAAGTTGCCATTGATAAATTGGCTGAAAAAAAATCACTTCCCGACCTTATCTTTCTGGATATCAATATGCCCAAGCTGGATGCCTGGGGTTTTTTGGAGGAGTTGGACAAAATCACCAAAGACCATGTGCCAATTTATATCCTCACTTCGTCGATCGACCAGCGGGATATCGACAAGGCTAAATCGATAAGTCGTGTGAAAAAGTACCTGATCAAGCCAATGAAAAAGGACGAGCTACACGATATTTGTGCCGTGGAGCTATAGGCTCACCAAGAGTTTCTTTATTTATCTTCCAAACAATCCATCATGATCAATATCAGCGGACAATCATTGGTTGCAGGCCAATGGATCACTCCTAATGGAGCAAGTTTCTCATCAATCAACCCACGTACCGGTGAATCCGGTGAATCATTCAGTACGTGTGGTAGTTCGGAAATCGACCTGGCTGTTTCCAAAGCAACAGAAGACTTTCAGTCGATCCGCAGACTTACGGGCAGCAAAATAGCGGAATTCCTCAATGCGATAGCAGATGAAATCGAAGCTTTGGGTGACGACCTGCTAGAAGTAGGGGATAGGGAATCGGGTCTGGGCATCCCACGTATGACGGGTGAACGAGGGAGGACCTGTGGTCAGATCAGGGCATTTGCCAATATCGCAGCTTCCGGGCAATGGACCCAGCCAAGCATTGATACGGCGATTCCTGATAGAGAGCCTATACCAAAACCCGACATCAGAAGGATGATGAGACCCATAGGGCCAGTGGCTGTTTTTGGAGCGTCTAATTTTCCTTTCGCATTTGGTACACTGGGGGGAGATACGGCATCAGCCCTAGCTGCCGGCAATCCGGTGATTGTAAAAGGGCATCCTTCGCACCCAGCTACATCAGAGTTATTTGCGAAAGCAGTGGAGGCAGCTATAAAAAAGACTAATGTGCCCGCAGGAATTTTCTCAATGCTGCAAGGGGTTGGGAACGAATTAGGTTCCGAGTTGGTAAAGCACCCCGGCATTAAGGCAGTAGGGTTTACCGGGTCTTATCGTGGAGGTAGAGCACTGATGGATTTGGCGGCAGCTCGTCCGGAGCCTATTCCGGTCTATGCAGAGATGGGCAGTGTCAACCCTGTTTTCATTGGGCCAAATACCCTTAATAAAAATACAGATAGCCTTGCCGCAGGTCTTTCAGGGTCTGTTTGCCTCGGTACAGGTCAGTTTTGTACCTCACCGGGTCTGGTGGTGACCTTAGAGAATACCGAATTGGAGGACAAGTTGAAATCGGCGATGACCGATGCTGCCCGGGGCAATATGCTTAATCAGGGCATTGCACAGGCCTATTCATCAGGACTTCAAAGGCTTACCGGTCATGGGGCCGTAGAGTGGCTCAATCCTACCGATATCCAGGAAGGTGATATGACTCCTCCGAACGCAGTGTTTAAAGTGAAGGCGGCTGATTTCTTATCGGATCATACGCTTGGCGAGGAGATATTTGGTCCGGTGACATTGCTGGTAATATGCGAAGATGTAGATCAGATGAAGCAGGTCGCCGAATCCATCGAGGGCAACCTTACTGCTACGATTCACTCAGATGGGGATGATGCGCTGGCAGGGGAGTTGTCTGATATCCTGGAGCAAAAAGTTGGCCGTGTGATCTACAATGGCTATCCTACGGGAGTTGAAGTTTGTCCTTCTCAGCAGCATGGGGGGCCTTTTCCTGCATCATCAGTAGGCTGGTCTACGAGTGTGGGGGCTGATGCCATCGTGCGCTTTGCTCGGTTCGTCGCATATCAAAATATGCCTGATGAACTGCTGCCTGAAGTTTTGAAAAATTCAAATTCTATGAATTTGGTACGGAAGGTGAATGGAGAGTTGACGTCCAATCCGGTGGAATAAGGTTGTCTTGTACAGGTTGTAGTACAGAATTGGGTATATTTGGTGTAAACCTATGACACAATGGAACTTACGACCTATACAAATTTCAGGCAAAACCTCAAGTCCTACCTCGATACGGTGTACCAAACGCATGAACCCCTGATCGTGACTCGAACTCACGGTGAAGATGTGGTAGTGCTGTCGAAAAAAGACTACACGAGTATCATGGAAACTTTTTATCTGCTCAGGAGCCCCGGCAACGCCAAGAGAATATTCGAGTCGCTCAGCGACCTGGATGTAGGCAAGGGCTATGAAAAGATGGCGAAATGAGGAGGCTTGTGTATTCGCCTAACGGCTGGCTGGATTATATCTACTGGCAGAAGAGTGACAAGGTAAAACAGGCATTGATCGATGCTTTGGCAAAGGAGATTTGCAGAGATCCGTTTGAAGGTGAGGCTAAACCTGTGCAACTCAAGTTTGACTTGTCTAATATATGGTCTCGCAGGCTCGATTTGGAAAACAGGATCGTATACCGGGTGACCGATGAAGCCATTCAGATATTACAGTGCCGGTATCATTATTCTTAGATAAGTTAATATTAATTTTAGGGGAGGCTGCTTCAATGGTGGTCTTTAATACAAATCTTAAACACAATCAATTATGAAAAGAACATTACTAATCATACTCCTGGCGGTAGGGTTTACCAGCTATGAGTCATTTGCACAGATAGCTTTGGGAGTAAAAGGTGGACTGAATTTCAATCTTCAATCGATAGATGTTGCTCAAAGTGGTGGATCTGTAGCGGATGTTGCAGATTCAAGAACCGGCTTTCACTTTGGAGCGTTTGCTTCGTTTAAGTTGGGGCCAATTTCGATTCAACCCGAAGCATTCTATTCTGCTCAGGGAGCGGAATTAAGTTATCAGAGTGCTTCCGGTGCAGTAAAAACAGATTATTTGCAGGTTCCCATATTAGTTAAGTTAAGTTTCTTGAAAGTGCTAAATGTACATGCCGGGCCACAATTTGGCTTCTTGCTTAATGAGGCAATAGAAGGAGATGCAGAGGATCTGGTAGATCAGGCCTTGGAGAATGATATTTCAATTGCCGCAGGCGTAGGTCTGAATCTTCCCTTTGGCCTAAGTGTCGACCTGAGATATGTAAAAGGAACTAAGGATGCATTTAAATTCGACCCTTCAGCTGGTGGGCTTGCAACATCCACGACCAATGACTTGATTCAACTTTCTGTCGGTTATACTCTTCTAGGCAAGGATTGATAGAGGTTAGGAAAAAAACAAAAAAGGCTCTCGATCACCGGGAGCCTTTTTTATTTCTTAGCTGCTCAAAATATTGGTGAGCCTAACCAGTTCCTGGTTGATTGGCTTGGATTTTGAAATCGCCAACTTAAGATTGGTGTAGGTAATCTTGTTGTCGATGATCCCCACCATTACGTTTTTCTCACCGTTCATCAGGCCCTCTACTGCGGCAAGCCCGAGTCGTGAAGCCAGAGTTCTGTCGAATGCTGTCGGCCCTCCACCTCTCTGAATATGACCAAGGTTTGTTACTTTGATGTCCAGTTTTGGTGCGTGTACTTTCACTTTTTCAGCTACTTCTTGAGCACTGCCTTGCTCGCCACCTTCGGCAACGATGATGATCGAAGAGGTTTTTTTGTTGTCTGTGCCTTGTTTCAGTTTGCCGATGACATCATCGATGCTGGTTGACATCTCAGGAACCATCACCATTTCTGCTCCACCACCGATCGCACATTGGATCGCGATGTAGCCGCTGTGACGTCCCATCACTTCGATAAAAAACACCCTATCGTGGGAGGCCGCAGTATCACGGATCTTGTCGATGGCAGATAGTGCAGTGTTTACGGCTGTATCAAATCCAATGGTATAATCAGAACCATAGAGATCATTGTCGATGGTGCCGGGCGCACCTACTACAGGTATTCCAAATTCATCGTAGAACAAATTGGCCCCGGTAAAAGTACCATCCCCTCCAATGGCCACGAGGCCTTCAATGCCGTGTTTTTTTAGGTTGTCATAGGCTTTTTGTCTTCCTTCCTTGGTGCGAAACTCATCACTGCGAGCAGACTTAAGGATCGTGCCACCGGTTTGTACGATCATGCTCACCGAGTGAGATGTCATCTGATCGATCTCTCCACGGATCATACCATCATAGCCATATCGGATGCCATACACATCCAGTCCCATATGCAGGGCACTACGGGCTACAGACCTGATACATGCGTTCATCCCGGGAGCGTCTCCGCCCGAAGTAAAAACTGCTATTTTTTTCATAAATCTCTGATAAAAGTAATATTACAAAACCAACTACGTAGTTTTGGTGATTGCTGAATTTGGCTCAAAATAAAGCATATTCATTTACAATTTCACCCAATAGCAAATGAATATTTAGGAGTTAAATTCGCACCGAAAACCCCTATCTCACAGGGACAAGAGTATTGCCAATGAGCGAACCGATGAAGCAGACAATGAAACCCAAAAAGGTATTGATCATCACCTATTACTGGCCTCCGAGTGGAGGGGTAGGCGTACATCGTTGGCTCAAATTTGCCAAATACCTGCCCGGCAATGGGTGGAGTCCTGTGATTTTTACAGCCGAGAATCCCGACTTTTCCGTTCAGGACGAAACCCTGCTCAAGGATGTAGATAGCTCGACGGTAGTAATCAAAAAACCGATCTGGGAACCCTTTGGTCTTTATAAAAAGCTCTTCGGTAAGTCCACCAAAAAAGGGCTAAAGCACGGAGTAGTTATTGAGAAATCGAAGCTGTCCCTTGTTGATCGCCTGGCGATTTGGATCAGGGCCAATATAATGATACCCGACCCTAGGGTTTTTTGGGTAAGATCGTCTGTGAGGTTTCTTTCTCAATATGTTCGGGAAAATGACATTGACGCCATTGTGACCACAGGCCCACCGCACAGCGTGCACCTCATAGGGCTGGGTCTGAAAAAAAGAACTCGTGTAAAATGGCTGGCTGACTTCCGTGATCCCTGGTCAGACTGGGACGTGCTAGTCAAAATGAAAATCAGCAAAATGGCTAAGTCGTTTCATGTACGGCTGGAGAAAAAGGTAGTGTCTCAGTGCGATATTCTCGTGACGGTGTCCAATAGGCTAGGTGAGAAATTTGCCGGAAAGTCGAACAATGCAAATGTGAAGATTCTCTACAACGGCATTGATGAAGAGGACTTTGAGCAGGTAGACGCAAATGCCGTATCTCCAAAGTTTCAGATTACACATACCGGCATGCTGCATGAAATGCGAAATCCTACGACACTGTGGCAGGCCCTCAAGGAATTGTGCCTTGAAGAGCCGGAATTTAGGGAAAGCCTGGAACTGAAGCTGGTAGGCACTGTCAGTGAGTCGATTTTGGATTTTTTAAGATCAGACCCGGAATTGGGTGACGTATTGAGCCACAATGATCACATGACTCATAAGGAGGTGTTATCGCTGTATAGCTCGGCTTCACTGCTCCTGATCTTACTCAACCAGACGGAAAACGCCCGATGGATCCTGCCTGTGAAAATGTATGAATACATGTACATGGGTAAGCCGATCCTGGCACTGGGTCTAAAGGATAGTGATGCAGCGGAAATCCTGAAAGAGCACAACGGAAGCCCGATGATTGAATTTTCCGACAAGGAATCCATGAAAGAGACGATCAGAAAGTCTTATGAACTTTTCAAGTCAAAACAGTCGTTTGAGCTTCAAAAAGAGGGCTTTAGATTTACCAGAAGGCATCAGACCGTTGAATTATCAAACCTGCTGAATTCAATGACAGAAAGTTGAACCAACGACTTCATTTTTCATTAACTATTCGATAATCTTGTGGTGCATTCACACCGCAATAGAATGATAAAAACTTCAATAATTGGCTGCGGCAATATCGGCAAACGACATGTAGCAGTTTTCGACCAAAATCCGGCCACACAGATTGTTTCTCTTGTTGATCGTGACATTAAAAAGGCCGGAGCTCTGGCAGATAAATATGGAGAAAACTATGGGGTATACAGCGACTATAAGCAGACACTCCAGAAAGATGACATTGATCTGGTAAGTATATGCACCCCTCATGCCCTGCACAAGGATATGTCTATCGCGGCGCTGCGAGCCGGAAAACATGTATTGGTTGAAAAACCCATGGCCCTGACCGAAAAGGACAGCTTGGAAATGATCAAGGTCGCCAAAGAAATGGATCGACGGCTCTACGTCATGAAGCAAAACCGGTTCAACGTCCCGGTGAAGCTGACCAAGGAGACGCTTGATGAAAAAAGGCTTGGAGAGATCTATATGGTGCAATGCAATGTGTACTGGAACAGAAATCCAGAGTACTACTCAGAGTCAGACTGGCGCGGACGCAAAGACCAGGAGGGAGGGGCGCTATTTACTCAGGCCAGCCACTTTATCGATCTGTTGATCTGGTGGTTTGGGGATGTGGTTCAAGCCAGTAGCATCGTCGATCGTAAGATGCAGGATATTGAGATCGAGGATTGTGGACAGGCCATTATGAAATTTGAAAGTGGAGTGCAAAGCAGTCTTACATGGACAACCTGCGTCTACAACAAAAACTATGAAGGCAGCATTACCATTGTCGGCGAGAAAGGCACCATCAAAATAGGAGGCCCTTATCTTAATCAGATCGACTATTGGGATGTACAAGCTTATCCGCTGCCCACTAACATCAACTTTGCCGATCTGCCCAATAATTATGGTAAATACCAGGGCACCAGCTCCAACCACCACAAGGTCGTTGAAGAAATCGTCAAAGACCTGAATGGAGAACACTCGCTCATAGTGGAGGGAGAAGAAGGAATTAAGTCTGTGGCAGCAATCGACATGATTTATCAAAACGCCATCTGATCCATGAAGCCAACAATGCTGGAATCGGGAATTGTAGATGTAACCTTTGGTGAAAACGTGAAGGTTGTAGCCCCTGTGAACTTGTATGGCTGCTCGATTGGTAGTGATTGTTTTATTGGGCCTTTCGTAGAGATCCAAAAAAATGTAACAATTGGAAATCGCTGCAAGGTGCAGTCCCATTCCTTTATCTGCGAGCTCGTGGAGATTGGAGATGATTGTTTCATCGGACATGGGGTGATGTTTGTCAATGACAAGTTCTCGATAGGAGGCCCGGCTCAAGGCAATAAGGAACTGTGGCAAGAAGTGAAGATTGGTGATCACGTATCGATTGGCTCAAATGCGACCATCATGCCGGTCACTATTTGTGACAATGTGGTAATTGGTGCAGGGGCGGTTGTGACCAGAGATATCACCACCCCGGGAAAATATGTGGGCAACCCTGCAAGAAAGTTGGACTAGCCTGCAACTCATGCTTTGTGCGATATGAAAAATGCCCTATTTTGCTGTTTAATTAAATTCTAGTACCAACTTTTGGAAAGACCCATGAATGTCCCCTTTGTAGACCTAAAAGCCCAATACCTTACGATTAAAAAAGAAATAGACGCAGCGATAGGGGGCGTATTGACCAATACGAGTTTTATTGGGGGCAAACCGGTTGAAGAGTTTGAAAAGCAATTTGCCAAATACATTGGGACCAAGCATGCGATAGCCTGCGCCAACGGAACGGATGCGATTGAGATCGGTCTGATGGCCTTGGGTGCGGGGCAGGGTGACGAAGTGATCGTGCCAGCTATGTCGTGGGTGTCTACTGCTTCGGCAGTTCACACCGTTGGCGCGAAGCCTGTGTTTGTCGATGTCCTGCCCGACACCTATACAATGGATCCAGCACAGCTTGCAAAAAAAATCACACCTCAGACGATTGGTATCATACCAGTCCATTTGTATGGTCAAATGGCTCGAATGGACGAGATTATGAAAATCGCCAAAGAGCATGATTTATTCGTGATCGAGGATGCAGCACAGGCGCATGGCGCTACCCAAAATGGAAAAAAGGCCGGAACGCTGGGTGATCTGGCAACTTTTAGCTTTTACCCTGGGAAGAACCTGGGCGCTTATGGTGATGGCGGTGCGATCGTGTGCAATGAGGAGGTATTGGCAAAAAACTGTCACGTGATCAGTCGATTGGGTCAGCGTGCGAAGTTGGATCACGTCGCGCTTGGACGCAATAGTCGGTTGGATACCCTTCAGGCTTCTATTCTCTCAGTTAAGCTGAAATATCTTGATCAGTGGAATAAGAAAAGACTCGTAATCGCCAAAGCGTATGATAAGCTTCTGGCCGACTTGCCTATCGAATTGCCAACCATAGATAGTGGCAATATTTCAAATTTTCATGTGTACCTGATAAAGGTGCCCAATCGCACGCTTGTGCTCGAAAAGATGCGTAAAGCGGGTGTTGGCTGTCAAATGCATTACCCAGTGGCACTACCCTATTTGAAGCCACTCAAGGCCTTCGCCAACGGTGAGTATCCCGTGGCTAAAGAATTGGGAGAATCATGTCTGTCCTTGCCCATGTATGCCGAGATGACCGAGGCTCAGGTTCGCTATGTCGCTGAGATGCTCCACAAGGCTATTTGATAAAGCCCAGCACTTTGCCTACAATGGCTTTGACCTCAGCGGATACGTTGAGGAAGTAAACGGCCGATCCGTAAATACCTATTATAAGTGTAGATCTAACAATTATATCAAGATATGAATTGCTGAGTTTGGGTAAGAAATATCCTATGGCCAACACGACAGTTGATATCAGGAGTAATACTATAGTGTTGGCTGAAAAAGGGATGATGCCCAGCTTGATTTTGACAAAAATGAGTTTGGTCATATTGTACATCAAGGCAGATGCAAGTGTGGCCAGTGCAGCGCCGTTCAACCCAAAGGTCGGGATCAGAACATAATTTAGATAGACCATAAGGCTGGCCAAAACCGCCATCGTTACAACATTGAATCTATAGTGATCCGACATGATGATTATCTCACCGCTATTAGAGAAGGACATATCTATGAGCTTGGCTATTCCAATGATAAATACTACCCAGTATCCTGCTGAATATACAGTACCATTGGGCATGAGCGCATAGATGTTGTGCATGTTGGACACGATACCAATGAAGAACAATAGGCCAATGACCATTTGATTGATGGAGACCTTTCGGTAAATACCTTCTATGGCTTGCAGGTCCTTGTTTTCAAAAAACTCAGAAACCAGTGGAGTGGTGATTTGAATGATTGCCCGGCGGGAGAGCTCGACCATCACTGCAAAGTAAAAGGCCGTGGAGTAAATACCATTGGCTTCCAGTCCAATCATTGAAGTCACCATCACTTGGTCTACATTCAAAATCACATAGCCACCCCCGGCACCTATCAGGCTGTACATGGAGTAGTTTATGATCCTCTTCCTCAGGGTTTTATCAATTGCATCCAGGTGAAAGCTGATTTTGATAAAGCCTTTGTGAACCAAATAACCCACGACGGAGAGTAGAGTCGTGCCGTATACAGCGATGAGGCCGACAGTGAGTTGGTGAAAGGTGATCCATTCCAGGAAACACATCGAAACGGCTACACCCATCAATACCCTGAGTAGTACCTCACGAATGATGTTGACCGCCACGATCTTTAGAAAAATCCTACTGAAGGATTCTAGCAAGGTGTATAGGGCGAGCACCATGATCAGTACAATGACCACATAGATGTACTCGCTAAACAGGGGAGCGTTCTTTATGAAAAGACCACTTATGGAATCGCGAAAGATGTAGACCAAAGTAGCTGTCATCAACCCACCTGCTATAACCATAGCCAATACGAAAAAGGTGAATTGTGCCATGCCCTCCCTTGTCTTGCGGAGCTCGGGGCTAAACTTGATCACAGCCCTCACCATGCCCAGCTGTGCAAGCGGCATAAGCATAAAGGCTGCAGAGGGTAGGGCCCTCACCAGTCCGATTTGTTCGGCAGATAAAAAAGCAGGAAAGAGAATAACGGTATTGATAAACCCGATGAAGGTACCCAGGTAGGTAAATACCGTGGAGATGCTGCTTTGTTTGATGACGATGCCCAAGGTGATGAGTTTTTGCTCGCAATGATAATTATAAAGCCATGGATAGTGGGGGATTTCTGGGGCAATTCGTAAGTTTATACCTTCCAAAAAATAAGCCTGTGACAAACTCAGAAATCACCAAAAAATTCAAACTGGCTGCCAAGCTGATGGAGCTACATGGGGAAAACCCATTCAAGCTGCGGTCTTATCAAACCATATCTGACACGATCTATGGCCAGGATCAGGAACTGGCGGATCTTGACCTGAAGGCCCTTGAGGCCATAGAGGGTATTGGCAAAGGAATGGCAGCCAACATCCGGAGCCTGGTGGAGACCGGCTCGTTCGAAAACCTCGATAAATACCTTCAGCTGACGCCCGAGGGAGTCATAGAAATGTTGGGCATATCCGGCTTTGGGCCAAAGAAGGTCTGGACACTCTGGCAAGAGGGCGGGGCAGAGACAGTCGATGATTTACTCGCCATGTGCCGACAAGGGAAAATCGCCGGCCTCAAAGGTTTCGCTGAAAAGTCACAGGAATCCCTGCAAAGGGCTGTTGAGTTTCTCATTGATTGCCGGGGCAAGCTCCGCTATGCGGTAGCAGAAAAATCTATGAAAGCCATATTGGAAGCCCTGGATTCCATTCAGACCATAGAGCTGAAGTCCGAAACAGGTGATCTGCGTCGCAGGATGGAAATCATCGACCGACTTGAGTTTTTGGTGGGGTGCAATGATTTTGAGCAGTGCCGATCAAGTATTTCTGCGTTGGAAGGCTTCGAGGTGAACGAATCACTCGCGGGGCCTTTTACCTGGAAAGGGAGTTTTGACCAAACCATACTTCCGGTCGTGATTCGGTTTTCATTACCGGGAGAGTTTTACAAAAACCTGATCAAAACCACTGGATCAGTCAACCACCTGAATCAGTCACTGGCGGATGGAAAAAAACTTCATGAGTTCCTGGCGACTGTTCCTTCGGAAGAAAAATTTTATCAGTCTGCCGGGTTGCAGCCTGTCGTTCCTGAGATGAGGGAAGGTATGGGAGAAATTGCTTTGGCGCAAAGCAACAATCTGCCCGAATTGGTAGAGATGAAAGACCTCAAAGGCATCTTGCACAATCACTCCAAGTACAGCGATGGAAAACACACCCTTCGTCAAATGGCCGAGCACTGCAAGAGCCTGGGGTATGAATACCTCGGAATTTCGGATCACAGCCAGACCGCTGTCTATGCCGGTGGATTGCAGGAGTTTGAGGTAAAGGAGCAGCAGAAAGAAATCGCAGCGCTCAACGAGGAATTGGCACCGTTCAGAATCTTTTCGGGGATTGAGTCGGATATACTGAATGATGGAGCACTGGATTACTCCGATGAAATTCTGGCGAGTTTTGACTTCATTGTTGCGTCCGTGCATTCAGGGCTGAGTATGGACATCAACAAAGCGACCAATCGGTTGCTGGCTGCCATTCGCAATCCCTATACTACGATCCTTGGGCATATGACGGGCCGCTTGATCCTTGAGCGAGAGGGATATCCAGTGGATCACAAGGCGGTCATTGACGAATGTGCGAAACAAGGAGTGGTGATAGAGATCAATGCAAGTCCGTATCGGTTGGACATTGACTGGCGCTGGGTCCACTATGCTTTGGAGAAAGGAGTCATGCTCTCCATCAATCCGGATGCCCACAATATGGATGGGTATCAGGATATGTACTACGGGTTGCTGGCTGGTAGGAAAGGTGGGCTAACCCGCGAGATGACCCTCAACGCCTTGTCGCTGGAGGATATCACGAAATTTTTTGAGTCAAAAAAGGCTAAAGCCCAATGAAGAAGCTCTATCTGGTAAGGCATGCCAAGTCCAGCTGGGACTTTCCACACCTTTCGGATCACGATCGCCCGCTCAACAAGCGTGGCAATAGGGATGCTCCCAGGATGGCACAACACCTGGTTGGCTTGATCGATCCGCCGGCCGTATTTGTGTGCAGTACCTCAAAACGTACCAATGAGACCGCCGTACCTTTTTTGGAGGTGTTTCATCATTCGAATGCTCAAATGATACAGGAAGAGCAACTATATCATGCTGATCGCCGGGATTTTATTCGGGTAATTTCACAACTTTATAACCATAACGGCTCAGCGATGCTCTTTAGTCATAATCCCGGTATCACCTTTTTTGTGAATCATCTTACCGGATCAGATATTTACAATATTCCTACTTGCGGAGTGGCAGGTGTATCACTGGATATTGACGATTGGGCAGCCTTTGATGGCACCGGTGGAACGCTCGACTTTTATTATTATCCTAAAGGACTTTAAAACCAAACAGAAATGAACTATCAGGCAGCATCAGAACGCTACGATCAAATGTCTTACCGCTACTGCGGAAAATCCGGCCTCAGACTTCCCGAGATCTCGCTTGGGTTGTGGCACAACTTCGGGGGAGTAGATGTATATGAGAAAGGACTGGAAATGATCAAATACTCCTTTGATCATGGCATCACCCATTTTGACCTGGCCAATAACTACGGGCCGCCTCCGGGTTCTGCAGAAGAAAACTTTGGTAAGATGCTGGCCACCGAGCTCAAATCTTACAGGGATGAGTTGATCATTTCGAGCAAGGCCGGATACCTTATGTGGCCTGGTCCCTATGGAGACTGGGGGAGTAAAAAGTACCTGATTGCAAGTCTGGATCAGTCGCTCAAAAGAATGGGGCTGGAATATGTAGATATATTTTATTCGCACAGACCCGACCCAAACACGCCAATAGAAGAGACAGTGCTTGCCCTGGATCAGGCTGTGAAGCAGGGCAAGGCTTTATACGTGGGTATTTCCAATTACAAGACCGAGCAAATGCTGCCGGCCATCGAGCTGTTCAAGGAACTGAAAACTCCGTTTGTGATACACCAGCCAAAGTATTCTATGTTTGAGCGATGGGTGGAGGAGAGTTTGTTGGATGCACTTGGCAAAAATGGTGTTGGGTGTATTCCATTTTCACCATTGGCTCAGGGTTTGTTGACAGAGAAGTACTTAAAAGGTATTCCCGAAGGGTCAAGGGCAGCTCGTTCTACGGGATTCCTGCAAAAGGATCAGATCACCGATAAGCGAATCGGTCAGGTGCTGGCTTTGAAGGAAATCGCTGATGAGCGGGGACAATCGATTTCACAGCTCGCCATCGTCTGGCTGCTGCGCCATGAAGTGGTGACTTCCGTATTGGTTGGTGCGAGCAGTACCGAGCAAATAGGCCAAAACATTGCGGCTTTGAGCAACAAGGATTTTTCTAAAGAGGAGCTTGATCGGATCGAAACGATCCTAAAAGATTAAGCTTTTTTAGGGGGTTTCTTTTTAGCCTTCAGGGTTTTCAGCGAAACGGTGAAGGTGGTACCTTCACCTACTATAGAGTCACAATCCAACTTTCCTTCGAGTAAGGTCACGTATTTGTTGACGATCGACAGACCGAGTCCTGTAGAGCGCTCACCGCCGGTAGCTTTGGCACTGAGCACCTGAAACTTCTTGAACATGTTCTTTTTGTCCTCGTCAGTCATGCCCGGACCTTCGTCAATGATACGCACTTCCACCCAGTTATTGGCGACTACAGATTCGATCGTGATCTTTTTGCCCATAGGGGAGAACTTGAGGGCATTGGACAGCAGGTTTTCGAAGACATGAAAAATATACTGATCCAGCCCGGAAACCATCACACCGGGTTTTAACTTAGTCTCAATGCTGATTTTCTTGTCCTCGGACTGTGTTTCATAATTGTCAATCACTCGAGAGAGAGAGTCGTTCAGGTCTATTTCATGGTACTCGTCGGGAGATGGGTTTTCAATCTTTTCCACATCTAGAATTCGAGTGACCATTTTGTTCAACCGTCGTGATTCTGAGTCAATGTGTTGAATCATACGAAGTTGGTCTTCGCTGAATTTATCCTCCGCCTCCATTATCAGCAGTTTCGATAATCCCGTGATGTTGTTGATTGGTGCCCTCAGGTCATGAGAGAGTATGTGTATGAAGTTGTTTTTTTCTTCATTGACTTCCATCAGCTCCTCATTGCGCTTACTCAAGAGTTTGTTTTGACTCTCGATCATCTTTCGGTGTAGGGTGAGTACCTCATTGGCCGTGGTTTTCACCCGGTTTCTATTGAATAGAAAATAGGCCACCATGAGTGCCAGTATGATGGTAATGATGAGTACGTTGCGGACGAAGGACTGCTGCTCCACCTGTTTAGCCTTTTCGGTCAGCTCCTGGTTGATGAATTTCTTTTCCTGTTTCAGGAGGATTAGTTCCTCGTTCTCCCCGCTTGAAATGTTGGTGATCAGGTTGTTGACGTCATAACCAAGGTAGCGCTGTATGCTCTTACTCTGAAGTAGCTTAAACTCCGAACTTTGGAGGTATTCATTGACCGGTTCACTCCAGTCACTCTCTAATGGAAATATGAGACAATACCCAATGCCCTTGTAGGGGAAAACGTTATGTCTGATAACAGGCAGATTATTGTCCAGAGCGATCAAGTAACTCGGCAAATCGACATAGCCAAATGAGTTGGGAGTATTTAGGATGGTCTCAATGATTTCATTGCTGTTGTTGATGTACTTGATCTTGAAGTCCATCTTGTTTTCTTCCTTGATTTGCACCAGGTTGAGATCATAGGTGGTTTGCTTCACGGAGATGGCCGTAGCTTTATTGAAGGTCTTGATAAAATCCTCCGAGGAGGAGATAGCCGAAGTGCTGCGATTGCTGATCAGGATCTGGATGTCAGGAAAGTAGGGCTCAGAAAATCGTACGTATTGGGCCCTTTCTTCTGTTTTGGAGATAATGTCCAGGCCGAAATCTCCCGCAAGGGTGTCCTCCCGGATATAATCCATGATATCGGCGAAATTCTCCCTTTCCTCCCAATCCAGCTCGAGTTTGATCCCGTGCCGGTTGAGCAAAAAATACTTGAAGCCCACCATCATTTCGTACTCCAGGCCCCTGAGTGTATGATTGTCGGTGGAGATCAGGAAGGGCTCATTGATGCGGTAGTGGATCGTAATTTTCCCTTCCTTGGTCTGCTGTATTTCAGCCCACGACAGGTCAGACGCTTCTATCCCGGAAGCATTGGCCATCAAGATGAAAACCAGGGCTGAAAACAAAATTTTATTCACGAGCCAAATTTATCCAAGTGAACCAGATTATTAAAAAAATATCAATATTACCTTATCAAATCTGTAGAGAATCGGGCAATTGACTTATTTCTTTCAAACTTTGAGGAATATATTGATAATTTTGTAGTTTTAAGGACATTGACAGATTGTCATTATTCATTGTTTAACCACTGATGGATCATAGTTCCCAAGAAATACTAGGTGCATTCGATGAATGGAAGCAAGAGAGGGCAATTGAAAAGAAAATGATAGAGCAAACAGAAAAGAAGGCTGATCTAAAATCTGAGCGGGGTATCAATAGTTTTGATTTATACAACAAGGTTTACAATGAAAACATTCTGCTCATGTACAAGGGGGCGGTTTCGTTTGACTTGGTGACGTCTGTGATCGAGACGTTGGACAGGAAGATCAACATGATCGAAACCGACAAGAAAGTCCAGAAATTGTTTTACAGTGCAGCGGTGGAAGTGGTACACAACCTCTACCATCACATGGACGAGATTAAGGGACAGTTTGATGACATCTCTGAGCATGACGCCCGGTCGGGTATGATCACCGTACTGGCCAAGGACAAATTCTACAATATCCTAACTGGAAACTTCATCCCTACCGAAAACACATACGGCCTGAAAGAAAAAATCGACGAGGTAAACGCCACTGATAAGGGCGGGCTTCGTACACTCTATAAAGAGACCCTGAGCAACGGCCAGTTTTCTGACAAGGGAACAGCCGGACTAGGCTTGATCCAGCTTGCGCGAAAAACAGGGGAAAAGCTCAACTATAAGTTTGACAAGGTCAACAGTAAGTACAGCTACTTTACCTTCCAGATCAAGATCAACAGGGTATAGGTAGAAAGAAATTTAAGAGAGAGCCTGATTCAGAAATGAGTCAGGCTTTTTTGTGACGTTGGGAACGGAAATAATTTCCGCGCTATTGGGGTTTGGTACTAAAATATGATACTCCAAGTAAATTAGAGTAACTGGCGAATGAGGCGATTATATTTATTCTGTTTACTGCTCCAAGTTGCCCATACAGGACATGGGCAATCATACCATTATGCTTTTGATTGGATACCTAGAGATCCAGCCGATTATGTATTGGAGAAGGCCCACTTGTTTGAGTGTAAGGAATTTGAGCGATTTTCGGAGTGTGAAAGGATAGCCTTTAAGGTGGGAATTGATGTACTAAGAGAAGAGCTTATTAGTGTTACTTATGATAGTTCCTTTTTACAGCCTAAGGGTAAATTAGAGAGTGAATTGGTGGAAAAGCTTGAGAACGTGATATTACAAGGTGTTAAAATCACAGAGATAGCAGATCTTCAGTCTTTAGAGAGGCCTGAAGAACTGCAATATTTTTATTTGGTAATTATTATGGATAAAAAAAATCGCAGAAAGGCTCGTAAGATTATTAAAAAATGTGAATCAACCTAGATAGCCTCAGCTCATGCATAACGGATGGTACGCGTTTGAACACAGTGGTAACTTTGATCTGGACTTGCAAAAAAAAAACTGAACACGGCAAATGCCCTCTAGCCAATTGCAGCTATCACACAAACTCAATATCCTTTACCTCACCATCGGCGAAGCTGGTACAGCGCATCGTATCGCGCAGTACACCCGGCTTGAGCATGGATTTGTTGAGCAGCATACGCACACACTCCTGGATGCCCTCGATGATAGAAGGGTGGGGGTGGATCAGTTCGGCCAGCTCTTCGATTCCCTTACTCATTGAGATAAGCAGGGCTACCGCTTCGATGGAGCTCGACGCATGCTCTCCAACCACCCGCATACCGAGTACTTTCATTTCCTCATCATTGGAGACAATGATTTTCATAAACCCGTCTGTGTTTCTCATGGCGATGGCCCGGGAGATATTGCTGTAGTCCAGGCTCACCACTTTATGAGGAATGTTTTGCTCGCGGGCTTTTACTTCGTTTAATCCTACGCCGGCCACCTCCGGTGCCAGGAACATGATGGTCGAGATGTTGTCATAGATCAATGGTCGCTCCGGTGTACCAAACATCTTTTCTACCGCATACCGACCTTCCAGTTCACCAACATTCACCAACGCTATATCGGCAGTGATGTCACCCACCGCATAGATATTGGGAATAGAGGTCTGGGTAAGGTCATCGATGATGCCTCGTTCGTCCTTGTCAATCTTGACCGAACCGGAAACGAGACTTTCATAGTTGGGCACCCGACCGACGGATACCAGTGCTTTTTCTACATGGAAAACTTCTTGGGATCCATTGTGGTATTCCAGGGTGTAAACGACCATGCCGTTTTCTACTTTCATTTCCACCAGCTTGGATTTTCGGTGGACCAATACGTCCTTACTCTCCAGGTTTTTCTCAATGATGTTCACGATGTCCTCATCTTCAAACGGAAGGATTCGGTCGCCCTTGTCGATCATGTGAACCTTGGTCTGGCCAAAGTTTGAGAAGATCGTCGCAAACTCACACCCGATCACCCCGGCACCTACGATGACCATGCTTTTTGGGAATTGCTCGAGGTTTTCGATTCCATCACTAGTAAGGATGGTCTCCTCGTCTATGGGGATATGGTCCAGTTTCCTTGGTCGACTGCCTGTTGCCAGGATAATGTTGTCCGCCTCGACTTCTATATCTTCCCCATCGTGGGTCTTGACAGCTACTACCGTATCACCCACTACTTTGCCCACTCCTCTTAGATAGTGAAAGTACTCCCCGTGGGAGTTGAGGTTGATGTTGTGCATATGGTGCTCCAGAAGGTGTCGACGAGTAGACACAGCCTTGTCCACTTCTTCTTTCAGGATCTGGAAGTTGTGTTTGGGAGCAGGTACGTTGGTGGATTTGCAGTGCATCCTCAGGGCATAGGCCTCACGGGAGAGTTCCCACCAGGTTTTGCTGGATAGGGCACCGTTGTGAATGCCGGCTCCACCGATCTTATCTTTTTCTATCAGTAGTACCTTTTTTTTGAAATCAACCGCTCTCATGGCAGCAGCATACCCGGAGGGTCCGCCACCAATTACACAAACATCAAATTTTTCCATATAATAAAGTGAGTAATTAAATCTGATAGCTGATTGATGCTTAATATTAGCGAATTAATTAATATTTTTAGAATTAATCCTGGGGTTATTCGTTCTACATTTTGTGCGTGTCGGGTTGTGCTATTTGGGTATTAATAGTAACTTCCGCCTTCGATTTTTCGGGTCAAACATATCTTACTCACTAATACACAGATTTTTATGTCATTAAGAAATATCATCGCTCTGATCCTTACAGCGACCTCACTTTTTTTGCTATTTCCGGGACTCACTCAACCCATTTTAAAAATTGATATTTCTGCTGAGTTACCGATATTGGGTAGGACTACTTTTTATGAGCAGACTCAGAGCATTCTAGAAACGGTAAAGACCCTGCGCAATACAAACAATGAATTAGTGGCCGGATTGATCTTTCTGTTTAGCGTAATTGTACCGGTCACCAAAGGAATCATCATCCTGGCAACCCTGTTGGTTAAGAAATTTCCCTTCAAACATCAGCTGTACAACTTTGTAAATATCATCGGCAAGTGGTCGATGGCCGACGTATTCGTAGTGGGTGTGTTTATCGCTTACCTCTCTACCCAATCCAATTCTATGATCACCGCAGAGCTGCTGTCCGGATTTTATTATTTTACGGCATACTGTGTCATCTCCTTATTAGGGATTCAGATCGCTTCTCCCAACGAGGTGAAACCCGAATAATCGCAACGATCGTTTGATTTTGCTGGATTAGTGGTCAATTTTGAGCCTCTATCCAAAATCCGTTGAAAAAACTAAAGCTCAAGGCTGATATTTCTTATGATTTTCATCTGTTGGGGATCATATCCAATGCAAAGGACTACACTGTATCCTGGGCGATCAACGAGGCCTTGAAGATTCAACTGAAAAAAACAGAAGACCTGGATTTTTCTTCTGTGATCAAGGAAGGAACTGTCTCTCACTATGGCTTTGAAAGTAATTTTGTAAGGTTTTCTTTGGTTAGCAATAAAATTTTAAATTCGCACGATCAATTTCAGCGACAACTGATACCGTCGTTGAGCCATTTCAATTTTCTCCTAAAGATTGAGGAGTTGGAGGAGTCTGAAGACCTGGAGAAGGTATTTTCCAGACTCAGAAATTCCGATAAAATTGGAAGTATTGTCAAAGTAGATGTCCAAAAGGTAAAGGAAAAGGACGTCCTAATATTTTAATAAAGTCAAACTTGATGCACCAAAAAAGAGCAAAAATTATCGCCACGATCGGTCCGGCGAGTAACAACAAAGAAACACTTATCAAATTGATCCAAGCCGGGGCGGATGTCTTTAGGCTCAACTTCTCTCATGGTACGCACGAAGACCATCTGAAGGTGATCCAATTGATCGATGAGGTAAACAAGGAACTCGGCACCAGTGTCTGCAAACTGCAGGACCTCCAGGGCCCAAAGATCCGTATCGGACAGGTAGAGGACGGCCAGGTGGAGATCCTACCCGGTCAAAAGCTTGTCATTAGCACTGAGGATGTGCTGGGCACCAAGGACAAGGTGAGCACTACTTACAAGCCTTTGGCCACTGACGTGAAAGCAGATGATTTGATCCTCATCGATGATGGAAACCTGCAGCTCAAAGTGCTTTCGAGTGACGGAGGGGAAGTAACCACCGAAGTAATCCATGGAGGATGGCTCAAATCCCGTAAGGGAATCAACCTGCCGGATACGGCGATTTCGGCTCCATCCCTTACCGAAAAGGATAGAGAAGACCTGGAGTTTGGTCTGCAGTATGATATGGAGTGGATCGCATTGTCTTTTGTGAGAAATGGATCCGATATAATCGAGCTTCGTGAGATAATCGAAAAGCACGGAAAGAACTCTAAAATTGTAGCTAAGATTGAAAAGCCTGAGGCCATCAACGATATAGACAATATCATCGATGAAACAGATGCCATAATGGTCGCCAGAGGAGACCTTGGGGTGGAGATCTTGATGGAGGATGTACCTCCCATCCAAAAGAGCCTCGTAAAGAAATGTAATGACCTGGGTAAGCCTGTAATCGTAGCGACCCAAATGCTCGAGAGTATGACCGACAACCCACGACCTACCCGTGCGGAAGCCAATGATGTAGCCAACTCCATTTACGATGGAGCGGATACAGTGATGCTTTCAGCCGAGTCTGCGTCGGGTAAGTTTCCGGTAGAGTCTGTGCAAAGCATGGCCAAGTGTATCGCGGCTATAGAAAACTCCACTGATTCGGTATTTGAGAAGTACTGGGCAGAAGATGACTCTAGCGAAACGGCTAAGAACAATATGCTTGTAAAGTCAGCGTGCCGATTGAGTAAGTCCGTCGGTGCCAAAGCCATTATAGGCATGACCAAATCCGGCTATACGGGCTTTAGCTTGGCCAAGAACCGACCTCAGGCGGATATTTACATATTCTCGCCCAACGAGTCGATTGTGAAAACGCTCAACCTGGTGTGGGGTGTACGTGCGTTTTATTACAACGAGCAGAAGCCGATAGACGAGACATTCATGGATGCGGTGAATTTCCTCAAGGAAAAAGGTCATCTTGAGGTGGGTGATTCGTACATCTTCACGGCTGCTATGCCATTGCACTGGGAAGAGCGTACCAATATGCTCAAATTTGATGTGGTAAAATAATTGAATGATCGGGGAGTAGGCCGGTGCATATTTTGTAGTTTTAAAACCTGTTTTTTAGTTCACTTATCAACTCAGCTGGTTTGACCAATTACTTAAAATTTAGCTTACTCCTCATTGCCATTTTACCTGCCTATTTTGCGCAAGCGCAGACCTTGCAGGACGACTATCTCAAAGGCAAGGAGTACTTCAACAACGAGGAATACACTTTCGCACTTGAGTACTTCAAAAAAGTAGCCAAAGAAAAAGGGCCTCTACAGCCCTATGCTTCATTCTATTTTGGTTTGTCAGCCTACAAAAACGACCAGTCGGGTCTGGCGCGATCCATGTGGATGCAAATCGAAAAGAAGCACCCCAAATGGGATAAAATCAACGAGGTAAGATACTGGCTGGCCAAAGTCTACTTTGACGAGGGTTCATACGATAAGGGATTGCTTTACGCCAAGCAATTGCATACTGATGTCACGCGATCACTGACCTATGAATTGATCAATTCCCTTGACAGCCTGCCCCAGCTCCGTACACTCTACGTGCAGTTTCCGGAGGAATCTCAAATTGGCCAGGCGTTGGCTGATTCGATCATAACACTGCCAGTGAGCCAGCGCAATTTTCAGGAGCTCTACCAGATCGTACAAAAGTTTGATCTGGACAGGGAAAAATACGGCCTGCCGGAAATAGGTGAATCCCAAATGAAAGACGAGTATAAAGTCGCAGTACTGTTTCCGTTCTTTTTTGACGGGATGGAGACTGCCATGCGCACGGCCCGAAACAAAACCATTATGGATTTGTATTTTGGTCTGAAGGAGGCTGTCGATGATTTGAATGCGGAGGCTGGAGCCAGGATCACATTGTTTCCCTACGATACCAAAAGGAATGTAGATACCACTGCTGCGATCCTCGCCAGGGACGAACTGAAAGGCATGGATTTGATTGTCGGGCCCTTATTTCCTGAGCCTGCACAGATCGCCATGGATTTCTCCTACGAGCAAAAGATCAACGTAATCAATCCTTTATCATCCAATTCGGATTTGATCCAATACAATCCTTACTCGTTTATTTTCCGACCAACGATCGAGACCCAGGCCCTGGTAGCAGCCGGGATCGCCAGGGACAGTGTAAAGAATAAATACGCGATGGTTTTCTACGAAGACAATCCGCGCGATTCGCTCAATGCCTACACCTATGCTCAACGCATACAAGAGTATGGATTTGAGCTGCTCATCAATAGGGCGGTTGTCGATACTACCGTGAGAGAAGCATTCGATATGTTGACTGAGAAGTACGAAGAAGTGTACACCGAGGATCAGGTGGACTCTGTGCTAGCTATTGATGAAAACCGGATTATCAAGGAGCGCAAGTCCATTGAAGAAAAGGATGTGATCGAGTATTACGAAGAGTTTTTTACCATAGCTCCGGATAGTATAGGTCATATCTATGTGGCAAGTTCCAGGCCTCTTTATGCTTCTAACTTTATCAGTGCGGTAGAAATCAGAAATGACAGCACCAGGATCATCGGGCACGGAAGCTGGAAGAATTTTGAAACGGTCACCTATGAGGAACTCGAGCGTCTGGGTATCTTCCTGATCGATCCGGATTTTATTGACATACATGACTATGCATTCCGAGACTTCCGGAAGCGATATGTATCCAGGTATCACTATGTGCCAGTGTTCAATACTCTGCTGTGCTACGAAATGATGACCTATTGTGGTCGAATGCTCAAAGAATATGGAACCTATTTTCAGAATGGCACCAGTGAGAAAGGTTTCTCTGGAGGGGTGCTTTTTCAGGGAACTGATTTCACCTTTTCCAACAGCAATCAGTACGTACCGGTCACACAATTTATCAAGTCTAAAAGTGAGGTCATCAACCCCAGAAAATAATGAATATCAGTACCAGCGAATCGCTATTTAACCAGGCTAAAAAACATATCCCGGGTGGTGTCAATTCACCCGTACGGGCGTTTAAGGCAGTAGGAGGAAGGCCCTTGTTCATAGAAAGCGCCAAAGGAGCCCACATGAAGGATGTCGATGGAAATAGCTACATCGACATGATCAATAGCTGGGGGCCGATGATCCTGGGACATGCTCATCCGGTGATAGAGGAGGCAGTGGCCAAGGCCATCAAAAACTCACTCTCTTTCGGGGCACCGGGCAAGTCTGAGGTAGATATGGCGGATTTTATCTGCGAGCTGGTACCAAGCATAGAAAAGGTGCGAATGGTCAACTCCGGCACCGAGGCGACTATGTCGGCCATAAGGCTGGCCAGGGGATTTACCGGGAAAGACAAAATCATAAAGTTTGAAGGCTGCTACCACGGACACGGAGATTCCTTCCTGATCGCAGCAGGTAGCGGAGCAGTGACCATGGGACATCCCGACAGTCCCGGAGTGACCAAAGGTACCGCACAGGATACGTTGACAGTACCCTTCAACAACCTGGAGAAAGTAGAGGAAACTCTGATCACAAACAAAGGAACTGTGGCTGCCATTATCCTGGAGCCGGTGGTAGGTAATATGGGCTGTGTGCCGCCTGCAGAAGGATTCTTGGCCGGGTTAAGAAAACTGTGTGACGAGTACGAGGCTCTATTGATATTTGACGAAGTGATGACGGGATTTAGACTGTCGATTGGTGGGGCTCAGGAGTTGTATAATATCACGCCGGATCTTTCCACGTTTGGAAAGGTGATTGGTGGTGGTATGCCGGTGGGAGCCTATGGAGGCCGGGCCGACATTATGAATGAAATTTCGCCGTCCGGTCCTGTATATCAGGCAGGCACCCTTTCGGGAAATCCGATCGCCATGGCAGCGGGACTGGCAGCGCTCAACTACCTCAAAGGTCATCCTGAGGTTTACAGTCAAATAGACCAGCAGACTGAATACATTACCTCAGGGATACAAAATAACCTGAAAAAGCTAGGTCTGGACTACACCATCAACAGAGTAGGTTCTATGTTTAGCCTGTTTTTTGGCAATCAGCCTGTCTCTGATTTTGAAAGTGCTAAAAGCTCTGATCTTGATCTATTCGGAAAGTACTTCAATCTCATGCTTCAAAAAGGAGTGTACCTGGCACCGTCACAATTCGAAAGCCTTTTTGTTTCCTATGCCATTGGGCAAAAAGAAGCAGATCAGATCATCAAGGCAAATTACGAATCACTCTCGGAGATGTTCGGGAAAAATGACTAGCTTCATGTCACCTTGGCGCAGTTAGAGTTAAATAGCGATTTTGGGGACGATCCCGTTGATCTTGTTACCTATTTCGCCGAAATCATCCTGCCGCTTCCACTTCCCGCTTCATATACTTATAGGGTTCCCAGACAGTTGGAGGATTCGGTACTTGTCGGTGGACGTGTGATCGTCCAGTTTGGCAAAACCAAGATTTACACGGGTGTTGTAAAAGAGATTCACGAAAATCCACCAAAAGGGTACGAGGCAAAGTACATCCTGGATTGCCTGGATGAGGAGCCCACACTCAACGAAATCCAGTTGAAGTTCTTTCAATGGATCGCTGGATACTACATGTGCACCCTGGGGGAGGTAGTCAATGCAGCGATACCTAGCGGACTCAAGTTGTCCAATGAGTCGTTTCTGCAATTGAACCCCGGTGGGGAAGAATCTGCTCACGAATTCACAGAAAAGGAAGAAAGAGTAATCGAGCAGCTCAAAAAGGTAGAGCGGATGACCTATCAGGATGTATCTGACCTATTGGGTATCAAGTTGATTCATCCGGTGGTCAAGTCCCTGGTGCAGAAGGAGGCGGTACTGATCTTTGATAAGATCAAGGACAAATTCGTCCCTAAAAAAGAACGGATCATTGAGTTCGGAGCAAAGTACAAAGGGAATCAACCGGCTCTTGAAGTACTTTTTGAGGATTTGGAGAAGAAGCCCAAACAGCTCGATGTTCTTTTGAAATACCTGAGCCTTACAGGTTTTGATCAGGGAGATGAAACGTCAGGATCATCTGCTTCAAAAAAAGAACTACTGTCTACCGGCGTATCCGCTTCCTCCCTCAAGACACTAGTCGCTAATGAAGTGTTTGTTGAGTTTGACAGAATTTCTCCCCGGTTTGACTATAGTCCATCTACCCCCGAGCACGACATTATACTTTCCAGTGCTCAACAGGACTGTCTTGACGAAATTACTGGAGCGTTTCAAAAGAACAAGCCGGTATTGTTTCATGGAATTACCGGTAGTGGCAAGACAGAAATCTATGTGGAGTTGATACGTCAGGTGCTGTCGGAGGGAGGGCAGGTGCTTTATTTATTGCCTGAGATTGCCCTTACTACCCAGATTGTCAATCGTCTCAATCGTCTGTTTGGTAGCCAATTGGGCGTCTATCACTCCAGGTATTCTGATAACGAGCGTGTGGAAATCTGGAACGACGTAAAGTCGGGGAAGCTTAGCTTTGTAGCGGGCGTTCGATCCTCGGTTTTTCTGCCATTTAGTGATCTGTCGCTGATCATTGTAGACGAAGAGCACGACAGCTCGTACAAGCAATACGATCCCGCACCTCGATACAATGCCAGGGATGCAGCCCTCTGGATGGCACGTGCACATGGTGCTCGAATCCTGCTGGGTTCTGCCACGCCAGCCATTGAAAGCTATCAAAATGCACGGGACGAAAAGTATGTCCTGGTTTCGCTTACTGAGCGATATGGTGAGGCGAGTTTGCCGGAGTTTGCCTTTGCCAACACGCTCACGGCAAGGAACAGCAAGCGGATGAAAGGGGATTTCACCCCTGAGCTTATTGAGGAAATCGGGCATACGCTTGAGCGAAATGAACAGGTCATTATTTTTCAAAACCGTCGGGGATATGCTCCCTATCTTAGCTGTGATCATTGCAACCACGTCCCAAAATGCCAGAACTGCGATGTGAGCCTTACCTATCATATGCATGCACATCTTCTGGTATGCCACTACTGCGGACATAAGGAGCCTGTTCTCACGGAATGTCCGGCCTGTGGATCCAATTCACTCCGGACGGTAGGATATGGCACGGAAAAGCTTGAAGATGATCTGAAAATCCTATTTCCCGAGGCTCGTATTCAAAGAATGGATCAGGATACTACCCGGTCAAGATCCAGTTATCAAACGATCATCGACCGCTTTGAGCAGGGGCAAACTGATATATTGGTGGGGACGCAGATGCTCAGTAAGGGGTTGCATTTCGACAAAGTGTCATTGGTTGGGATATTGGATTTTGATCGAATGGTTCATTTTCCCGATTTTAGATCTTATGAGCGGGCTTTTCAGTTGATTACCCAGGTAGCAGGGCGCTCAGGACGGAAAATAAAAGGTAAGGTGGTGGTTCAAACCGGTGAACCGGAAAATACTCTACTCCACAAGATCAAA
This sequence comes from Reichenbachiella sp., assembly GCA_965222305.1. GTDB lineage: Bacteria > Bacteroidota > Bacteroidia > Cytophagales > Cyclobacteriaceae > Reichenbachiella. Next base: position 1,798,478 of record OZ244943.1, on the reverse strand, counting down.
GCAGGCGATTATCTGTCTTTTTTTCAAACCGAAGTACTCGAACGAGAAAATTTTTCCTATCCTCCCTATCACCGATTGATCAAGGTCACTCTAAAGCATAAAGAGCCTCAAAAGCTTAAATCGGCAAGCAAGGATTTAGCCGAACGGCTATACGCCGAGCTTGGAAGGGAACGGGTATTGGGGCCTCAGCAGCCCATAATTGGACGGATAAGGAACCTATACCTCGAAGAGATTTGGATCAAAATGGAGAAGAAGGTGGCTAGTTTTCATAAAATTAAGCTGCTGATCTATCGTTTGTCTAATAAGCTAAAGGAAAACAAGGAATACAATCAGTTGTTGATTGTATTCGATGTTGATCCCGTCTAGCAGGCGCTTCGTCGAAAGGCGACCTAGGTATATTTGAAACCTGTGATTTTTTTTTGATATTTATATTTGGAAAGAACACTTCAAAAATGAAACGGACAAAAACCGCATTACTACTTGCAATCTCATTGTTGTTTATCGGGTCAGCTACACTGGCTCAGACCAAATACGACAAGAAACTTGAAAAAGCAGATGAGCTCTATGATCATGGAGACTATGACAAAGCCAGGGCTGAAATAGAAGTCATTAAAAAGTCTTCTACCAAGAAGCTCGGTGCAGCAAACGATTTTATGCCTATCGCCAAGATTCGCGAAGCGCAATATGATGTGGCACTAGGCTATCTGGACGGTATCGAGGCATCTGTAAATGACGGTTTGGAGCTCAGCAGGAGCATCAATGGCCCGGAGAGTGAAGTGCACGCACTGCTGCTCAAACAGGCCTCAGAAGTAATGATTCTGTATGGTCATCTGGTGAAGGCCAAGGAATACCTGGACGAAGCTCGGAATATTTTGGCAACGGGTGATATGGACCCTGACCTGGCGGCATCTATGGATGTGTTGGAAGCGCAGATCATGGTCGGTAGAGGCTACTATCAAGACGCCATTGATTTGATTAATGAGACGGTGGGCTTTTACCAACGTCGTGCAGCCAATGAAGATGGAAAGCGACGGGTGGTGAGAGAAAGAAAGCGGGATTTTGCCCGAATGATGATGTTCAAAGGAGATGCTTATCGTATGATGGGTAACTACAGGAGTGCGGATTCTGCCTTTTTATACAATGAAAACTGGATTAAAAAAGAGCTGAAGAAGGCGGATATTCTTTATAGCGAGAATAAGTTTCTGAACACCCTACTACTTGAACAAAATGGTCTGGATATAAATGAGGTGGTCAAAGGATATGAAGACGCTGATAAATTAATCATCAATTATTATGCGCTCTCCCACTATGTAAGTATTAGGATCAAGGAGCGTTTGCTGAAGGCGTATATTAAAAACGGTAACAATGCGAAGCTGAGAGAAGGCAAGGAGGAGTTTAGGAAAATAATCAAAAAAGACTATGGGCGAGGCAGTATCAACAGTCTGATGTTGGAAACCTTGTATTATGACGTATTGATGGGCGGCCGTGATGTAGGCCTGGAAGATGAAGTAACTGAGATCCTTGTTCAGGAATCCTTTATTCCAAAATACCACCCTAAGAGAATCGAACTGTTAGAGTTTGCCAGTCAGATTGCTACCATCAATGGCCGACATGATAACTCCCATCAATACCTTAAGGAAATTCTCGAGATCAAGGAGGTACTACACGGCAAAGAGTCACCCAGCTACAATATGAGTTTGGTGAAAATGGCCAACTACTATGTGGATTTTACCGAGAAGTTTGATGAGGCGCTGGAGATCTACCAAAACAGCTGGGAGAAGATCGTCAAAAAGGAGATCACAGAAGGACACTTGGCTTATGTTGATATCCTGGATCATATGGCTGTTTTTTATCAGGAAAATGATCAGTATGACAAGGCCTCAGAGATATTGGATGTGGCACTGGAGGCATCAAGAAGGAAGTATGATAACCTCGATCCAGCCTATGCCATTGAATTGGACAAGATCGCCAATTTACAGTATAAAATAGGCCAATATGAGGAAGCTCAGGATAATATCGAAACGGCCATAGGCATCTTAAAAGATTCCGATAGAGAGCAGTTTGGAGGATACTATGCTCAGGCCATGATCACAGAGGCGACCTTGTTGGCGATCAAGGGAGAATATGATGAAGCCGAACTAAACATCAACAGGTCAGAGAAGCTTCAGTCACAGGGTGTGCGGACTATCGAAACATCCGGGATCGATATTGAAGACGAGCTTGCCGAGGTTTATCTGGATATTGGCCGATACCGTGAGGCAGAGAAGTTGATCGAGGCTGATTTGAAGAAAAAGAAAAAACGCTATGGGTCCAATAGTCGACATTTGAACGATCCATTGATATTGAAAGCAAGGGTGAAAATGATCCTTGGAGACTATACTGAGGCTGAAAAATTGGCTCAGGAGGCCTACGATATTATGTATGGGATTTTTGGAGCTGAATCTTCTAAAATCACACCCAGTCTCATGACCATTGCAAAGATCAACACCGTGATTGGTGATTATGATCATGCCATCGAAGAGTTAGAGGAAGTCATTCGAATTCGTGAAGAGCAGTTTGGTCGGAACCATATCGATGTGGCACGTGCGGTTTCTGATCTGGCCCTGGTGAAATTCTATAACCAGGAGTCTATTGAAGAAGTGGAAGATCTTTTTCTTCGTTCTGAGAAAATTATTGGCAGGAACCTGGGGGCATCAAACCCTACCTATGCTGAAGTGCTAAAGAACCTGGCCATTGTGTATATCGCTGAAAAGAACTACGACCAGGCGTTCAATTTCCTTGATCAGGCTATGGCCATATGGAGTAAGAAAATTGGGCGTAGAAATAACATAAACGCAGCTACTGTAAATATGCTGAAAGGCGATATCTACTATAGCCAGCACAATTATGACGAGGCGGAGGGCTATTACGCCAGCGCCAAAAAAATCTACGAAGGATTCTTTAACGACAGCCACCCTGAATATGTGAAAGTGCTTTCCAAGATGAGTAAGACGTACTTCATGCAAGGGGATATCAAAAAGTCTCAGGAATCCATCGAGGAGGTGTTGGCTAACTACAACCTGTTTATTCGTGATTTCTTCCCTGCGCTCAGTGAGCGAGAGAAGGCCAAGTTTTGGAACACCATCAAACAGGACTATGAGTTTTACAATACCATTGTCATCAACTACAATAGGAAGAATAATGACCTGATTGGTACTTTGTACAACAATGCCCTCTTGACCAAGGCCCTGCTGCTCAATTCTTCCATTAAGATCAGACAGCGAATCCTATCGTCCAATGATGACGAGCTGATCACCCTGTACAACAACTGGGAGGAGAAGAAAGACCTGTTGACCTATGTGCTCTCTATGAGTAACGAACAATTGGTACAAGCCGAATTGGATGCAAGTGCTCTGCAAGGTGAGGTGGAAGATTTGGAACGACAGCTCAGTGAAAAGTCTGAAGACTTTAGCTCAGGTTTTGATAAAAAAGTAGTGACCTGGCAGGATGTACAGGCCTCGCTTGAACCCAATGAGGTGGCTTTGGAAATGATTCGCTTTAGAGTATTCAATCACACATTCTCTAATGACTCGGTAATGTATGCGATCCTTTGGGTGAAGAATGAGAAGAAGACTACTCCGGGATTGATCCTGCTTAGAAATGGAAAAGATCTTGAGACCAAGTACCTGAAGTACTACAGAAACAGTATCAAGTTTAGAATCGACGATCCAAAGTCATTTGAAAACTTCTGGAAACCAATCCAGGACGTGATCGGCAACCCTGGTAATATCTTCCTGTCTGCTGATGGCGTGTACAATCAGATAAACCTGGAGGCTATCAAACTAGAGGATGGGGCCTTTGTGCTCGATCGGTCCAATATCATATTGGTGAGCAATACAAAGGATCTGTATTTTGATAAGGTAAATGCCCGAAATGTGCAGGAAGCCAATACGGCGATTATGTTTGGCGACCCTACCTATTATGTGGATTCGGATCCGGGTCAATGGGCAGGCAGGGCCTCTCATAGGGGAGGAAACCCCGAAGTGATTGGCAGGCTATATGGTACCGCAATTGAGGTTGAAGAGTTGAAACGGTTGTTGAGACGTGATGGATGGGTAACAACCGACTATTTAGAATCTGAGGCCACAGAAGGAGCAATCAAGGATATGGATAATCCCAAAATTTTCCATGTGGCGACCCATGGATTCTTCATGCCGGATGCTAACCTCAGTGAGGAGGATCTAGCTATGAATGAGAACCTGGCCTCTCAAAACCCATTGCTGAAAACTGGATTGTTGATGGCAAGTGCCGGCGATATTCTCAATCAGACCAATACGAATTTTAATATATCTGATGGGATACTTACGGCCTATGAGGCGATGAACCTTAGTCTGGATAAAACTGATCTGGTCGTGCTCAGTGCTTGTGAGACCGGACTGGGTGAAATCGAAGCAGGAGAGGGTGTGTATGGTTTGCAACGGGCATTTTTAGTGGCTGGCGCCAGGACTATTATCATGTCGCTGTTTAAAGTATCAGATGAGGCCACTCAGAAGCTCATGGTCAAGTTTTATTCTAAGTGGCTTGCAACAGGAGACAAAAGAAGCTCGTTTATACAAGCCAAGCAGGAAATAAGGGATGAATACAAAGATCCGATTTTCTGGGGGCCATTTATTATGATAGGTCTTGACTAATAGATATTGAACTAATGTTAAAAGGCCTGAGTTATTAACTTAGGCCTTTTTTGTAACCAATGAAGGTGTGTAGCGCTAAATATTATCTACTGCTTTTCGCCATTCTTCAGATTGGCCTGCCGACTATGGGTCAGGTCGATTACACCAAAGATTACGTTCCCAAACAGCATTACAGCCGATTTTCTTTTGATCTGATCAGAAGTATTACCATCCAGGGTGGCCAGCAGATTCTCGGACTTGATGAGAATGAGCAGCACATGGATGAATACTTTGCTAGCACGACCCTGGATCTGATTGAGCTCGTAAAAAAAGATAAATTCATTGATGATGATAGTTTGAAGGCCTTTCTGCATGGCATCATCAAGAAAATTAATTACAACAACAGCATAAAGGTGCCTCGTCGAATTCTTGTGCTCAGGAGTGAGCTGGTCAATGCCTATAGCCTGGGTGAGGGGACTTTGATTGTTTCAAACGGCCTGCTTTCGCAAATAGATAATGAACAGCAGTTGGCCTTTATCATCGCACATGAGATGGCTCATTGGGAATTGGATCATTTTAAACAAAAAATCAACAAAACAATAGATGCCGAGTCAGCCTACAACCCGGGAAAGGAGTTGAAAAAAATTGATAAGGGCAGTTTTTCCATAGAAGGTATCAGAAACATCAAGAGCTGGCATTACGATAGAAAGCGTTTTAGCCGTCAGGTAGAGTATCAGGCGGATTCATTGGCGGTGGAGCTGTACAAAAACGCTTTTTCTGAGGAGCAACAGATTGTTTTTGCCCTCAATGAGCTTGATAGTGGGTTTGTTCAAGGACCATATTTAGGTGCGCGTGTTTTTAAGGACTTGAATTTTAAAAAGTATCCATTTAGGAAGGAGTGGGCAGTGATTGAAAAAGAAACGTATATCGACCCTACCAGCTATTCGCTGCTTCATCCTGATTCGAGTCTTACCCACCCCGAGATAGAAATGCGAATAGAGCTTATTGAAAAACTACTGGGTCAGACATTCAATGGGACACAGTCTTTTGTAAGTGATGAATATTATAAAATAAAAACAGATGCCCTGTTTGAAAACATAGAAGCCTGCTACATCAATCAAAACTGGCCCTTGACATTGTACTATGCCCTCAGGCTCAAGCAAGAGTTCCCTGAAAATGCCTACCTCACAGAAATGATAACGACCTCATTGCTACAGGTTTATTACCTAAAAAAGTCCAAGGAGCTGGAGGCTATCCTAAAGGATACGACCGGCTACAATATGGAGCAGAAATATGTCTATAACTTTCTGATCAACATTGAAGCTCATGAGCTGGCTGAAGTCATCTATCACTTTATCAACAAGAAAGGAAACTTCAATCGGGAAGATGAGGATCACTACATGCTGCTGTTTGATGCATGCCGCATCACTGATCGTCAACGAATACAAACAATGGTCAAGAACCGTTACCTGGAAAATTTTGAAGATGGGAAGTACCTGGAGCGTATGGTAGAACCAGCCAATTAAGCCAACTCCTTCAAGTCTACAGGTACCACCTTCGATACACCTTGCTCGACCATGGTCACTCCATAGATCACGTCAGTAGAGGACATTGTGCGCTTGTTGTGCGTCACGATGATGAACTGTGAGTCGCCCGAGAAGTCCCTGATTATATTGTTGAATTTATCAATGTTGGCATCATCTAATGGCGCATCTACCTCGTCGAAAATACAGAATGGTGCAGGCTTCAACAGATAGATCGCAAAGAGGAGAGAAGTTGCCGTCAAAGTCTTTTCTCCACCAGATAGTTGATTGATCGTGAGCGGCCTTTTTCCTTTCGGTTTGGCCATGATCTCAATTTTTGATTCCAAAGGATTTTCCGGGTCTTCCAGTGTCAGGTCGCATTGATCTTCTTCTGTGAATAGTGACCTGAATACCCTAATGAAATTCGCTTTGATATTTTCAAAAGCTTCCATAAAGGTGCCGCGGGCGGCCAGGTCAATCTCATCGATGGTGGATACCAGTGATTCCTTTGCCTTGAGCAGGTCTTCTTTTTGCGTGATGATAAAGTCATGACGCTCTTTGATCTCCTGATATGCTTCCATGGCCATAGGGTTGATAGGCCCCATGTTGTCCATGCGGTTCTTGAGCTTATCCACTTTGTCACGGAGCTCTTGTACCTCCAGCTTTTGCGCTTTTATAGCCTTTTCATCCAGGTCTTCGTCCTTGATCAGCAACTGGTCAATGTCGACATTAAACTCAACAGACAACCGCTCTTTCACACCAGTTAGTTCAAGTCGGGTTTCGTTGAGCTGGTTTTGCACATCCATGATTTGGGTGTCCGTATCTTCTCTGGTCTGTCTGATCTCTCGCCCTTCTTTTTCCAGAACTTCGATTTCTTCACGACCAGAATAGTATTTCTTTTCCGCTTCGTTGACCCCTCCCTCGATCGACTCTTTTTCCTCATACATCCCGATGAGCATGTCGTCGTTGGCATCGGATTTTTCGATCAGAGATTTGATCTCATCCTCGGTCTGGCGTAGTTCCTCGTGATTCTTTTCAATCCTTTCCTTGGCAGACTCCAGATTGGCTTCTTTGTGGTTGATCTCCTGTACGATGCTCGCTACCTTATTCTCCTGCTGATGATAGAGGATGTTTTCCTGGTTGAAGGCAGACGATTTTTCGCTTAGGAGCTCGTTGTATGCGTTGAGTTCTTCCCTAAAAGTAGAATGCTCAGAATCCAACTCGGCGAGTTCTTTTTCCTCAGTCTCAGTCTGTGGGCTGAGGTCATGGATCTCATCACTAAGTGCAGTGATGCGTTCCATTACATCTTCTTTGCGGGTGACGTTTTCTGTGAGCAGCGAAGACAGCTGCTCTTGCTTGGTTTTGAAGGAAACATACTCCTCATTTACCTGGGCGAGCTCTGCCTGGAGTTGTTCCAATTGCTCCTCGTAGCTATTTTCCTTAAAGCGGTTTAGATCACCAATTTTCTCTTCCAGATTGGCTTCCACCTCACTCAATTTCGTTTTGAGCTTTTTAATCGTTTGCGAAAGTTTCTCCAGGTTTTTGGCGCGACCAATTCTCTTCCCCTCAAACAACCCAACAGATCCCCCGGTAATGCTGTAGGGCCGACTAATGACTTTTCCATTTTTGGTGATGAGCACGGTGCCTTTCTGATCCAGTTTTTTGGGGTCCTCATATTCTGTGATGTACACGTCATCCAATATGTAGGAGATCAGCTTTTTGTATTTCGGATCATACTCTACTACCTCGGTGGCGGGTATTGAGTTTTCGAGAATTTCTGTCTTAGTAGGGTGAAATTTCTCAAACCGCTCCAATATGAAGAAATTGGCCTTTCCCTTAGATGCATCACTCAGGATGTTGATAGCCTTGTAAGCGTCGGCTTCTGTGTCTACTATGTAGTAATTCATATAGGCCTCCAGGTAGTTTTCTACCGTGACCCGATATTCTTCCGGGCAGGTCAATATATCCGACAATAGCGGAGCGTTCTTTGCCCAGGAGGTTTCTTTTTTCAGAAACTTGATGGCCTCGGGAAAGCCTTCCAGGTTATCGACTAGCGACTTGGTTAGATTGTATTCGTTTTGTGAAGCATCGAGTTTTCTATTTACCTGGAGCTTTTCTTCACGGATCACCTCAATGGTGCGCTGCACATGGGTGATACGGTTTTTGAGCTCTTCGTCTTTGGATTTGGTGTATTCAACCTCTTCCTGTTTTTTCTCTCGCTCTACTTCGATCTCTTGCAGTCTTTGATCAAAAGACTGGATGTTTTCCGTGTGTGACGTGGAGTCGGAGGTAGCCTTCTCGAGCTCTTGCTTGAGTGTGCTCAGTTGGATGTTTTTAATCTCAAGTGATTTCGATAGCTGATAGACATGCTCTTTTTTGTCTATAAACTTTTGATTCAGCTCTTCTCCCTGGTTTTTGAGCACCTGGTTTTTTTCCTTCTCTTGCTCATAGTCGAGTTTGAGCTTTTCCAGCTTTTTGGACAACTCAGAAAGGATTTTCTCAGAGGTGATCCGCTCTTTGTTTAAGCTGCTGATCGAAAAGGACGCCCGCTCGCTGCTTTTTCTATCCTGCTCGATGATCTCCTTGAGGTTGTCACTCCGATCGTTGAGAAACCGGAGACGCTCATTCTTGATTTTTTTCTCGCTTTCATACGACCGAATGTTGTGCACATGGTCGTTGAGGGCCTTTTGCCTTGCGGCCAATAGCTTTTCCAATTCGACCAGGTCGGTCTTGGCCTTTTGGATTAGCGCTTCCTTTTCAGAAAGGAGTTTGTTGAGGTTGGTCTTTTTGTCATTGCTGGCATCAAACTGCTTTCTGAGTGAGTCCAGTTTTTCTTTCTGATCATGGACGGTTTTTTTAGCGAGCTCAACGCTGAAGACTTTATAATCTTCTTTTATCTCGTAGTACTTCTCGGCTTGCTTGGCTTGTCGCTCAAGGGACTTTAAGTTCTTTTCTATTTCAAAAAGGAGGTCTTCGACCCGCTCAAGATCTGCATCGGTATCACCGAGTTTTCGTAGGGTTTCCTTCTTTCGAATTTTGAACTTCGAGATGCCTGCTGCTTCCTCAAACAGTGATCGCCTGGAGTTGTCACGGTCGTTCAGGATATTGTCCACCATCCCCAACTCTATGATCGCGTAGCTGTTGGAAGCGATACCCGTGTCCATGAATAAGTTGGTGATGTCTTTGAGCCTACAGGTCACGCCATTGAGTTGGTACTCACTCTCACCGGATCGGTAATACCGACGGGTGATGGTGACGCTGGAGTATTCTGTAGGGAGGAGGTTTTTAGTGTTATTAAAGGAAAGAGAAACCTCAGCCAATTGCGTGGGTTTGCGGTTTTTGGTGCCATTAAAGATGATGTTGTCCATCTTTTCTGACCGTAGGGATTTCACCTTTTGCTCTCCCAAAACCCAACGAATAGAGTCAACCACATTGGATTTTCCACAGCCATTGGGGCCTACAATGCCAGTGATGCCTTCGTCAAAATTTATAACGACTTTATCACCAAAACTCTTAAAACCTTTGATCTCTAACTTGGTAAGCTGCATGTGGTTTATCCTTTCCGGAGAATCGACAAAACTACTTTTTTTTCCCTAGATTTGGAACATGGACGATTCTAATATTTTGTACTATCTGGCACTCGCCGCTATCTACATAATCTCTCGTGTACTTAAGAAGAAAAAGCCCGAAGATCAATCTGCAGCACCCGAACAAACGGAGGCTCCATCACAACCAAGACGACCTGAAAAACGACCTGCATCTATAGAAGATCTACTCAAAGAATTAACCCAGGAAATCAAGCCTGATGAACCAAAAGGACCTGACCCTGAGCCTCAAATCAGACCTGTCGTTACTCAGGAAAGAAAGCCTGCCCCTGAGCCCGTCAGACCCAAGGTCATAGACTACCAAAAAGAAAATATAGAGGCGGTAGGGCCGGGCGAAGAAATTGATATTGTCCCGCATAAGCTCATTCATAGGGACAAACCTGAGTACAAGAGGTCTGAAAAGTTTGCCTTGGCGGATGATGATAATGAAACGGTGGCAGGCATCTACAAACTACTCGAAGATGAGGATGGCCCACGGAAAGCGATCATCATGAAAGAGATTTTTGATAGGAAGTACTAAAGCCTGCGAAGCTCTTCAAGCTCTTTTTCGAACCCACCACTAAGTATCGGAAAACGACACCAGGTCTTTGGATCTACATTGAAGTCGTCAATATGGAAGGACGGGGCAAGGCGCTCGCGCTTCCATTGATTGATCGACCATAGTCGGTAGAATTTTTGAATATACTGCTTCAGAACCTCAGGTTTTATGTCCAATTCTTCCACCAAGAGGTCGTAGACTTGTTGCGGAGATTTTCGGTCAGAGATTCCTAGCCGTTCTATCCTTTCCAGAATAGGATAGGGCATCAAGTCTGATTCATCGGTTTGGGCCCGCTCTTGCGGACGTAGCTCAGCCGTTGGCGTGAGGCTATTCACATATTTCAAACCCTCATATCCCAATTCCCTTTCTGCATACTTGAGCCATTGTACCACAAAGGGCTTGTCCACTCCGGCTATAGGGGCAAGGCTGCCGCTTGTATCACCATCCATCGTGGTATAACCGACATCTCCTTCGCTCCGGTTGGAAGTGGTGAGCAGGATAGAATTCTTCACGTTGGCCATCATCCAGATCAGGGGTGACCGTGCCCGAGCCTGGATGTTTTGCAGGGCAATGTCATCACTGTCCCATGATAGTTTCCTGTCTAGGGCTTGCTCTATGATCTGATGTGTGTTGTCCAAGATGCTATCCAGTCGCCATTCGGCAAAATCCGCACCAATAGAGCTGGCCAGTTCACTGGCCGATTCTAATGTCTCCTTGCTGGAGTTGATGGTTCCCTGGTAGGCTGTGAAAAGGAGCTTCTTAATGAGTTCGTTGGAGTCATTGGCTTCAACACCTAAGCGTTCGCAAAAACGATCAAGGCCAAGTTCACTAACTCCTCGACGCACCATCTCAGCAACCAGCACCGCAATGCACGAAGAATCCGCACCCCCGCTGAGTGAAAGAACATATCCTTTTGATCGGCTTTTTCTTAAGTAATCGAATAACGCCAATCCCTGCACTTGAGGAAACTCTTCATTTGACCCCTCATACTGGTCGTTTAACTGTACGGAGCCACTTCCGATTTCGTAATACTGGAGGTTGTAATTTTGAAATGAAAGCCGTTTATTTTGAAGCAACATCTCACCGTGATCAGCCAACAAAATATCCCCATCATAGATGACCCGGCCCGATTCATTTCCGAGCTGGTTTACATACAAATACATGCATTCAAACCGGTCACTACTGTCTACTACCAATTGCTCCCGGGTTTTTACCTTACCAAAAGAAAAATGGCTGGCACTTGGGTTTAGTATCAGATCTACGCCCTTTTCATAGAGCCTGCAGGCGGGTCGGTCTCCGTTCCATGCATCCTCACATATTTCAAATCCCACCCGGATGCCCGCCAGAATAAATGTGTGATCACCGATGGTATAGGAGTGTCCGTCCAGTTCAATTTTATCCACAGTGTTTTTGGGCCATGGCTCAAACCACCTCTTTTCATAGTGTATCCCATCGTTGGCAAGGAATTGCTTGGCGTAAAACCCGAGGATCTGTCCGTCCACTATGACACAAGTCGTATTGTACGTCTTCCCTTTAAATATCAGAGGCAGTCCTACAGCCACAGCAATCCCCTGGCATAGCGGAACGACCTTCAGTAATTGTTCGTAGGCCTGCTCCATCACCCAGGAATGAAGAAAAAGATCCTGACAGCCATATGCTGTAATGCAGAGCTCGGGAAGGCATAGGATATTGACTTCCTTTTCATGCGCTTCCTCTATTGCAGCCTTAATGTTCTGAAAATTACCCTCCCAATCAATTGGTGTTTGATTAAGACAGGCTCCACCAATTCTTGTTTGGTTCATAGGGTTATTGGATTTTGAGCACTTCGCAGGACTTCTCGGCAGCACTTTGTTCGGCTTTCTTCTTGCTTAGGCCATGACCAATGCTGATCTCTTTTTTTCCGACGAATATCTTGGCTTCAAATTTCTTAAAGTGGTTTTGATTTTTCAATTCGTACACTTCGAATTTTAAATCTTTGTTCTCTTTTTGAGACCATTCAATGATTTTACTTTTGAAATTGATGTCCGTGTTGATGATTTCGTGCAAATCAACGTGAGGGATCACCAGTCTTTTCAAAATGAAGTCTTTGCATTTTCCATAGCCCTTGTCGAGGTAGCACGCACCGATCAGGGCCTCCAGGGCATCACCATAGATTGACTTAAACGACAGGGCACTGCCTTTCATATGGCCGTTGTATTCTATGAGGTCCGAGAGCCCGATTTTCTTGGCGAGTTGATTGAGGTGCTCGCGGTTGACGATTCGGGACCGGACTTCCGTCAAAAAGCCCTCGTCTTTGAACGGGTATTTATTGAAGAGGTATTCAGCAACCACCATCCCCAGGACTGCGTCACCCAGATACTCCAATCGTTCGTTGGACTCTACGAAACCTTTTCTTTTTTCCTTGGCGACCGACGTATGCCGCATAGCCAGGAAGTATAGGTTCATATTTGAGGGTCTAAACCCTACAATCTGCCCAATGAGCCTGGCGTATTCCTTGTGATCCGAATTCCTTAGAAAAAACAGATGATTACTATTAGGATTAAAAACTAATTAACCCTCGAATTTACGGAAAATGATTGATGTATTGTGTCCGCCAAAGCCAAATGTATTGCTGAGCGCCACCTTGATGTCTCGTTTTTGCGCCTTGTTGAATGTGAAATTCAATTTAGGATCAAACTGTTCATCATCGGTAAAATGGTTGATCGTAGGAGGGGCTGTTTGGTTATTGATAGCCAAAATACATGCTGCTGCCTCGATGGCACCTGCCGCTCCCAGTAGATGACCTGTCATTGATTTGGTCGAAGAGATATTCAGGTCGTAAGCCGATTCACCAAAAACTTCTTTGATCGCCATTGACTCGCTCAAATCTCCTAACGGAGTAGAGGTGCCATGCACATTGATGTAGTCTACCTCGGTAGGTTCGATCTTGGCATCTTTTAATGCATTGATCATTACGTTTCTGGCTCCGAGTCCTTCAGGGTGAGGGGCAGTCATGTGATGGGCGTCGGCCGACATGCCTCCACCAATGAGTTCTGCGTATATTTTTGCGCCTCTTGCTTTGGCATGCTCATATTCTTCCAGAATAATACTGGCAGCTCCTTCTCCTAAAACAAAGCCATCTCTGTCTTTGTCAAAGGGCCTGGAGGCTGTCTCGGGAGAATCGTTTCGCTCTGAGAGTGCCTTTAATGCATTGAATCCACCAATTCCTGACTCACATACGGCTGCTTCAGATCCACCCGTGATGAATAGATCAGCCATGCCCAGCCTGATAAAATTGAAGGAATCTATGATTGCGTTGGTGCCGGAGGCGCAAGCACTCACGGTTGTAAAGTTAGGACCCCGAAATCCATATTTGATGGAAATCATGCCCGGGGCAATATCCGCAATCATCTTAGGAACGAAGAAGGGATTGTAGCGCGGTGTACCATCTCCTCTGGTGAAGTTCATCACTTCATCCTGCAACGTCTTAAGTCCGCCGATACCTGCACCCCATATGACGCCCGCCCTGTCAGGGTTGACTTTGTCCAAATCCAATCCTGAGCTGGTCATAGCCTGGTCTGCCACGATGTGGGCAAACTGGGTGAAAAGATCCATCTTACGAGCCTCCTTACGATCAAAGTGATCCTGAGGGTCGTAGTTTTTCACTTCACAAGCAAATCGGGTTTTGAATTTTTCCGCATCGAAGCGGGTGATGGGGCCTGCGCCGCTCACGCCTTTCTCGAGATTATTCCAATACTCGTCTGGGTTGTTCCCTATCGGCGTGAGAGCACCGATGCCGGTAACTACTACGCGCTTTAGCTGCTGCATATGTTATAGTTCCCTGGTTGAGGTTATATTGTTTAGTTTGCGTTTTCTTCCAAGTAAGAAATAGCTTGCCCTACGGTGGCAATGTTTTCAGCCTGGTCATCTGGAATAGAGATATTGAATTCTTTCTCAAATTCCATGATCAATTCTACTGTATCTAGAGAGTCAGCACCTAAGTCATTAGTGAAGCTTGCTTCAGCATTCACTTCAGATTCTTCTACTCCTAATTTGTCGATAATAATTGATTTAACTTTCTGTGCTATATCAGACATTACTTTTTCGTTTGGTTTAAAAATCTGTGCAAAGAAATGAATTAAAAGTATGAAAGACAAACAAAAAATGGCATTCTATTATCGCTCTGATTGCCAGTTATTTCAAGAACCTTTTGAGGGTGAGAAGCTTCATAATGTGATCGTCAGATTGGTTGTTTTCAGCTAAGTAACCGACACCTTATATATATGGTCACATCAGAACTAAGGTAATTTATGGTTGATAGTATATTAAAAATCATTTTATTGTTTTTGAACTAATTATAGCGATATTTGCACTTCATTTTTTAAAAACTAAAATTTTTAACAGAAATCGCTAAGCAAGGATTTAATAGACGAGGCTACAGAGGACGCGTTGAGGAGCCTTATAAAGTCAATGATAAAATAAAAGCTTGGGAAGTAAGAGTGGTCGGAGACAATGTCGATGTAGACGTGTATCCGCTACAGAAAGCTCTCGATATGGCCAAGGCCCAGGGTTTGGATTTGGTTGAAATATCACCGAACGCTGAGCCTCCGGTATGCAAGATCATTGATTACTCGAAGTTTAAATACGAGCAGAAAAAGAAGCAGAAGGAAATCAAATCCAAAGCTCATAAGCAGGTGCTCAAGGAGATACGGTTTGGTCCCAATACTGACGACCATGATTTCAACTTCAAGCTGAACCACGCGATTAAGTTCTTACAAGAAGGAGCAAAGGTCAAGGCCTATGTTCATTTTGTGGGACGAACGATAGTTTTTAAAGAGAGGGGTGAGATTCTCTTGCTGAAGTTTGCTCAGGCGTTGGAGGAGTATGCGAAGGTGGAGCAATTGCCCAAGCTGGAAGGAAAGCGGATGTTTTTGATGCTTTCTCCAAAGGTGGCTAAGAAAAAATAGATAGTTATATAAAGTAAAATGCCAAAAGTTAAAACTAAATCTGGAGCAAAGAAGAGGTTTAAGCTGACGGGTACGGGTAAGATCAAAAGAAAGCACGCTTTCAAAAGTCATATCCTTACCAAGAAGGAAACCAAGCAGAAGAGAAATCTGACTAAGATGAGCGTCGTTCACAAGTCAGACGTACCTAATGTAAAAGAAATGCTCAACATTTAATCCCGATAAGATCGGGATTAGGTTTTTAATTTATTTTTCACCAGGTGATTGGTATTAAGGATTCGAAAGAGACGCCAATAGCCAAAAAAAGTTAGAATTATGCCAAGATCGGTAAATGCTGTAGCCAGTAGGGCTCGTAGAAAGAACGTGATGAAATTAGCCAAGGGCTATTTCGGACGTAGGAAGAATGTGTGGACGGTAGCTAAAAACGCCGTAGAGAAAGGTCTGTCTTATGCTTATAGAGACAGAAAAGTTAAGAAAAGAGAGTTTAGAAAGCTTTGGATCCAGAGAATCAATGCCGGTGCAAGAGAGCACGGTTTGTCTTATTCTCAGTTTATGGGCAAGCTTGCTGCCTCTGAAATCAATTTGAATAGAAAAGTATTGGCGGATTTAGCGATGAATCACCCTACTGCTTTCAAAGCGGTGGTTGATCAAGTGAAATAAGTCAAGCTACTTTCAACGATATGAAGCCCTGATCGGAAACGGTCAGGGCTTTTTTTTGTCTCTTCAAGTTTTTTTCCTGCTTATAACCTATTGTAAGTACTCCAAGCTGCAGTTTTTAGAATGAGAGGAAAGAGCTCTCTGGCTTCGTCTGAGAACCTTGTGTGTCAGTTCAAAACTTACAGGAATGTTTGCGAAATTGTCCAATGCTTGTCAATTTATCATTTCAATCAAAAAAAACAGACTTATGAAGCTCATCGCAAAATGGTCATTTCTTTTCTTCCTGACCGGATATACGGCTCTGTCTCAGAGCCGACTGGAAAACGAAATTGATAGTCTGGAAAGCCTTATGCCTGAGACTAATCGCGAGCAAAAAATGGAGCTGTTGCTTGAGCTTGCGGCGAGATACAAGGACACTAATATCGATAAATCCGATGAGGTGAGTAGACAGGGTATCGCTTTGTGTCGAGGTGAAAGTGACAATTTATGGAAGGGGAAATTCTACACCCATTTGGGTTTGCTGAAAAACTATCAGCGTCACTATGACTCGGCCCTGTACTATTTTGATTTGGCGGAGCAGTTGGATGAGGTCAAAGAAGATTATGACTTGTTGGCTTCCCTATTGAATAATAGGGGAATTACTTTTTTCTATAAAGAGGATTTTGGTAATGCACGCAGCCAGTTTAAGGCCCTTTTGGAAAAAGCTATAGATCTGAATCATCAGGAGGACATGAGTCGGTGCTACAATAATATCGGCCTTACCTTCCAATATGAGGAAGACTATGAATCTGCAATGGCCAGCATGCTCAAGTCTGCGGAAATCGACGAAGCACTCAACCAAGAGCTTAGTGCCGCCAAGGTATACAACAATATTGCTCTTCTATTAGGTGATTTGAAACGAACGGGTGAGGCTTTTGAATACCATAAGAAATCGCTGGAATTAAAATTGAAACATGGAGACAAGCGTGGTGTGGTGAGTTCTTACCTCAATCTGGGAAGTCTATATCGAGAGGAGCAAAATCATGCAATGGCCTTGTCTACATTTGAAAAGGCTCTGGAGATTTCTGAAGAGATAGCCTATGAAAATGGTGTCGTGACAGCTTATAACGGACTTTCCGTTTCGTATAATAGAACCATGAAATATGATATGGCTGTTTTCAATGGACTTGAAGCGATGAAGATCGCAGAGGGCTCCGGGGATAACAGGTTGACTGGGCTGATCGCCATGAATCTTGCAGATACCTATAGAAAAAAGAAAGATTTTGATAAGGCCAGGTCGTACGCGAGTTTGGGACTGAATCTCGTAATGAACTACGGTAGGTTGAAAAACAAAATAGAGGCGGAGTTGATTATGAGTGAACTCTATGCTTCGATGGGGGATTATCAGAATTCATTGAATCATCATCAAAAGTATCATTTACTGAGTGATTCCCTACTGTCTATCGAAAGGCATAAATCAATGGTGCAGTTGGAAAAGAAATACAACCTAGCTAAAAAAGAACATCAAATAGAATTGCAACAAGCTAAAATTGCTCAGATCGAACTGGAGAATGAGCGAAATCAAATAATGGTAGGGGCACTTGTTGCCGGTATCATTATCCTTTTGCTATTGTCTTACCTGATCATAAGAAGAAAAAAATATCAAGAAGAAATCAGACTGGAAGCACAAAAGGCACAATGGAAATCAAAACAGATCAAGGCTGTCATTGATTCCCAAGAGTCAGAGCGCAAACGCTTTGCCATGGATCTCCACGACGGATTCGGACAGCTCATCTCAACCTTGAGATTGAATGTCAATGGTGTAGTGGATGCCAACAAGCTGGTTCTTGATAAGTCAAACCAACTGTTAGACGAAATGTACAAATCCCTCAAGACCATCGCTTTTGACCTGATGCCCCATACACTGATGGAGAAAGGACTGGCTGCGGCTGTTGACGAGCTTGCAACAAGCCTTAATTCCTTGGAACAGATGAAAGTGAGTGCTGTACAGTATGACGTGGATGACAAGCTCCTAGACGGGAGAAAGGTGGACATCTATCGGGTGATCCAGGAACTGGTGAGCAATTCGTTGAAGTATTCTGGAGCGACAGAGCTGAACATTTCTTTGACCGGCCTGGAGGATGAACTACAAATCATGATTGAAGATAACGGAGAGGGCTTTGATCAGGAAATACTGAAAAAGGGTACGGGCAATGGCTGGAGAAATATTTCCTCCCGCCTGGAAATCTCACACGGCACCATAGAATTTGACACACAACCCGGCCGTAAGAATACAATCATAATGATCAACATTCCTTATCATTACGATTTGAAACAAGTGGCTTAAATGTCAGGGCAAATTCGAATCTTTCTTATCGACGACCATCAGATGTTTCTCGATGGTATCATCGAATTGGTGAAATCCAACTCTGCATTGGAATTGTTTGGATATGCCAATTCCGCAGAAAATGCTTTGACAAAAATAAAGGGCGGCAAAGTAGACTTGTTGATCACCGATGTGAACCTTCCGGAAATGAAAGGGCCAGAACTGATCAGGCACCTCAAAGCTTCTAATCCCGAAATAAAAATCATTGCGCTTAGCATGCACCACGAAAAGCACATCGTCGATGACGTGCTCAAGGCGGGAGCGGACAGCTATGTGCTGAAGTCTTCCAGCCATGCTGAGCTGCTTGATGCCATCGAAAGAACTACCAATGGTGAGGTGTTTGTCAGTGCTCAAATCACAAGAATGCTGGTGGATGCAGTCAAGTATCCTTCTATCCTAGATCAGCTAAGCGACCGGGAAAAGGAGATCATTCGGCTCATTGCCAGCGAGTGCACCAACAAGCAGATTGCCGAGCAGCTATTCATCTCAGAAAAGACCGTGGAGACTCACAAACGCAATATCTTCCGAAAAACCTCTACTAATTCGGCCGTCGGTTTGACCCGATTTGCCATGGAAAACCAGTTGGTCTGATTCCCTAATACATCTTCACTAAGGGTTTACCCTTAATTCAAAATACGGTGTTCCCCTGATGAAATCGGTTTTTTCAAAATCCAATTTTGAAGAAACAATTTGATCCACAATGCAAACACAGCTAACAGACCGGGAAAACCAGGTGCTTAATTTAATCCTGGATGAGAAGTCCAATCATCAAATAGGTGATGAGCTGGGCATCAGCGAAAAGACTGTCGAATCTCATCGGAAAAGTATCTATCTGAAAACCGGATCTAAAACGGTGGTGGGCCTGGTCAAGTATGTACTCAACCACTATGATGATAACGAAAACCAATAATTAGAATACAATGAAAAAAACAGTTTACACATTGACGATACTGATGCTGGCGGGCCTTACCGGACTGGCACAGATATTAGACAAGGAGGTCACTTTTGATCTAACGAAAAAGGAAGCCGGAGGGGCGGCCTTCAACGGATATCCTAACGATATCGTAATTGACGATGCCAATCAACAATTTGAATTGGTGTTTGTGACTAAGTCCAAGCCATCTTATGTAGTCCAAAACAGGCTCATATTTGATTATGATTTGAACTACAAGGAGACGATCACGGAGGAATACGAATTGGTTGAGGGAGGTGAGGTTCCTGAAGTAGTAAGAAAGACCAATCCAAATTACAAAGGTGATGTGATCGAAAACGTCAATCTCGACCTGAAATGGACACCTGCGGGTATTCGCATGCAAAAGAAAAAAGTGTCTTACACCTACAACTGGGACAAAGGAGACTATGACTATGCGGAAGAGGTTCTGGAGCAGCTAAAGGTAAAAGAGCTTTTTGGTAAGACCATGTACAATCCCTATACATGGCACTGCAATGATCCCGCAAATGGCGACTTGATTTATGTAAGTGGTACGATTGATCCGAAGCAGAAATTTGCTACTCAGGGCTACAAGATACGAAGGGTGAATACAGACCTTGAAGTGTCAGATGTCGGGATGATTGACTTTAAGTACTATCAAAAGTTCTTCAATGCAGGTTGGGTGACTACTGATACTGGTGAGTCGTTTGCTGTGCTCATTTTTGCGAATGCAGGAGGCAAGGGCGTATATCAACCCAAGGTGAATCAGTCACCAACTGTAAACGAGTGGACCTACCTAGCCATCAAAGCGGATGGTACGGTGATCAATCGGGCGACTTTTCAGACCAAAGTCAACAACTGGTACATTTTGGGTACTAAATACAAGGATGGATCTGTATACATCTATGGGCCGGGAGAGACCAAGGGTGTAGGGGATAAGCATCAGGAACTGATGGCAGCAATAGGTACAGGAAAGCAAGATGCCTTTCAGGTAATCAAAGTCACCGGAGATAAGGTGGATTTTGTAGCAGGCCCATCACTTGACGAAATGAATGATAAGGCCTCTAAACCAGCAAGCCAAAAGAAGTTCATCGAGTACGATGGTCGCAAGATTGATTTTCGGGAATTCAACTTTGCAAGCAATGGTGATATTTTCATCAGTGCACAAGACTTCAGCACAGATGTGACTACCACGCTTCCACTCTACAAGGATCTCTTTATGTTCCACTTTGGAGCGGACGGTACTTTCAAAAGGCTCTATGGAATTAATTCAATTAAGAAAACTGGAGTTAAAGGAATTGTAGATCGTAATACAGATCCTCGTTTCTATCCTGAAGAAGGTGTTGTGTACCAGGCACCGTCCGGTAGCATGTATTGGATGCTCAGTGGGGTACAGCAGATCAGTAAGTACGTAAGCAAGTCTTATTCGTACAATACGGAGACAACCACCACAACTTGGATTCCCAGATTCAACTGTGCCATTGCCAAATTTGACCCTGAAAGCGGGACGTTGGATGAGTTTCAAAAATTGGGTAATGATGATTTTCTCCTCTATCAATTACCCAATACAGGTGCGGTACTGACCCCATTTGACGGTGGAAGCAAGTTGTTGTTCCTCGGATATGGAGGAGAAAAAGGGCGACAGCTATGGTTAGGTAAATTGGATCCATCCAAACAATAATGTAGTGTACGAAAAAGGAGTTGCTGAATTATTAAGCAACTCTTTTTAGGGCGTGCTCTTAGCTATAATTCATTTTAACATGGTGGATCATTCTATACATTTCTTTAAACATCGAATAACATGGATAGCCACGTTTATGGTCGCTACCCTTTCATGTTTTGCTCAGACAGAAACGGAGAATAGTACTTCTGATTATGTCAATAGTGTTTTCTACTACGAAAATCTTGATATACTCAGGGGAAGTTATACCCGCTGGAAGGCCCTCGAAAAAATCGGAGGGGAGGAAGCCAACCCGGGTATATCGGCAGTTTACAATTTCAACTGGGGTAGAAACATAGAGGGAGATACCCGTGTGCCAATGACTTTTGGCTTGGGGTTTGGTAAAAAGGTGGGGTTCTATTTTATGACTTTTACTTCTCATATGCGTGTGCTCAATTTCAGCTCGACATGGGAGGAAAACTGGGAGTCGGATAGTGAACACAGGTTTACAGCCAACACCGTTGGGTTGAGCTGGACGAACAAGTACTTTTCGTTACTGGCAGATGTCACTTACATTCAAAAAAACTGGAGCTATTTTGTCCAGTTTTCCATTCCGGCAATTAAAACGAGAGCCGGGGTAAGTTTTAGCCAGTTCAATGAATCGCAGGATTTTATAGCAGGTGAAAATACCATTGTTAGAGGCGATTCTTATAGCCCGGAATTTTACTATGTCACTACGTCCATAGTGCCGGGGTTCAATCTTGGGTTGGATGTGTTTAGCTACTCCAAAGTAAAGGCATCACCCAATATTGACTTTAGTCTGTATAGGCTGAGAAGTCCTGAAAAATGGCAAACGATGAAGATCGATGCCCAGGTGTACTTTGCCTCCCGAGCAGAAGGGTGGGAGAAAGTCCTGAGGTCGGATGACTATGATTTTCGGTTTAGCGGGTACTACTTTTTTGGATACGACGAAAGCTCCATGGTAAATCAGAACAGTGGGGGAGTGATCGTAGGACGCATGGGCCTGGTGGCATCGGTCTCCTATAAGTCCGGGACGGATTTACTTGCTGAGACCATACAGGAGTCCAATTCCAACACATACTATCTCACGGGATGGGGTGGTGAGTTTGGGTTTGTCTGGCGAATGATCGGGTTCAAAAAGTATGGAGCGGTCACAGAAGACTTGCTCAAGCTCGTGATGTACTACAACTACTCCGAATACAACGAATTGTATCCCCCGTTGATAGGTGGTCTCAAGTTTAAAGTAACCCTATAAATCTTATACCATGATTAGACAATTATACAAATATTGGGTTTGGTTAGGGATGCTTTGCACGGGGTGTGTGTACATCGTTCCCCTTCCCGAGCCTACAGCCGAATTTGAGGTGGTGCCCTCCGAGACGGGTAAGTTTTTGGTGCCTTGTGAGGTAGCGGTGGACAACAATTCCAACATTGCCACACGGTTTGAGTGGAATCCCGGAAATGGGAAAACCTATTACGAGCGAGATCCGGTCTTTTTATACCTTGATACAGGCACGTTTGAAATTGAGCTCAAAGCCACCAATGGCGATGACGAGAGTGATTATACAACTCGAACCGTTAGGATCGGAGACTCAGGAGAGGCGCTGGATCGAAGCGACTGGGCCGGAGACTGGGAAGTAGTAGCTGTCGAGCTGTCGAGTCCTTCTCAACGATCAGTGCCGGGCTTTCCATTCGAAAGGTTTGAACTGGTAGAGAATCGCTATTTGGCAACCTATAGCAACAACCAATCTTCGTATGGTGAGTTGACGGACCTGGGTGATTCTTTTCATTTTGGAAGGATTGGGGTAGTAGACTACAGCCTGTCTGCCGATGCGGGCATACTAGAGTTGACCATAGATGGTTACGTTTATCAGCTCACTCGAACAGATACAGAATTACCGTCTGATTACGAGCATAGCGTTTTGACCCACACCGTGTGGAAGACTATTGAAATAGCTGGAGCGGTGAACACATCTGAGGAGTTTACATTTTTTCCTAGTGGACGCTTTGTTCATTTAGAGCCCTCAGAAAATGGTGTCGTTGTGGAAAGATCCACCTGGAGCCTGGAGGGTAGCACACTGACAGCCATGAATGAAACCTATCAAATATCAAGATTGATTGCGACCAGTCTTCATTTGGAGCATTCATCAGGAACCATCAAAACAGTGATCGAGTATGTACCCTAGAAAAAGAATAATTCAATTGGTCGCCTGTGTGGCGGTATCGGTTCTTTTGGCTTGTACGGAAGAAGAACCTATGGAGTGTACTGATATCAATGGCCTTTCTCAACAGATTGGTCAGATGGATGTTGATGACAGTTTTGCTTGCGCTGCTGAGGTCAAGGTGCTCTATGAAGGGTACACGATCAACGGCCTTCCTCAGGAACAAGTCACCTGGGCCATGACCTCAAGGCTACCGGAGGGTGATCAGTGTGTAGAAGGTATCTGTAGGGAAGTGTCGATTACTTTGAGGAACCAATACCCCAACAATCAGGGTATCCGGTTGACCAACTTCGAAGGGACTCTAAAGGAGCTCATGGATGCTGGGTACGAAATAGACCTGACATACAAAACTGGTGAGGTTCCTATGGAGGCACTAGCCGTTGACCCTTGTTATGATGCCGAAAACTTGTTTGTCTCATTCATGCTCAATACGCGGGCAGAGATCAATGGAGAAGTCAGTTTTTTGGTGCCTGGTCAGGAAGATAGGGTGGTATTTTGGCATACGCTGGCTTTCAGGAGATAGCAGGAATGCCTTTCGAATATGGATAGTAAAACAGCAATAATTGTATAGTACAGCGGTTGTGCCCCGGTTTGGATATTTCCGAATCGGGGTTTTTGGCCTATCTTAGAAGGATTAATTATTATTCTCAAACCAATCTTCCACTTATGAAAAATCTCCTCTTTGGGCTTTTTGCGATAAGCCTGCTCTCATGCCAACAAGAAAAGAATTACATCATTTTTATGGGTACGATCACTAATCCCGCCGACTCGGTATGTTGGATCTCGGGAATGGATACCACAGCCCGAGTTTCATTGACTAAGGACGGCACTTTTACGGACACCTTAAGAATCCCTGAGGGCTATTACAATTTTCACCATCGAGAGCGTACCTCTCTATACCTCGAGCATGGGGATGTAATCAATATGACGATTGATGTAGAGCAGTTTGATGAAACTGCAGCCTATACAGGAGAAGGAAGTGCTAAGAATAACTATCTGGCCCAAAAGTATTTGTTGGAGGAAAAGACCATAGACGATTACAAAGCATTGTACGGTGCAGAGGAGATGTCATTTTTGAAAACCATGGACTCTGTGAAAGAAGCAAAAATAGAATTGTTGTCGAGTTATGATGATCTTTCAAAGTCATTTGAACAGGAGGAACTCACAGCACTGAAGTACGAAAGGCTCAATCTAATATCCAACTATTCTAAGTCCCATGGGTATTACTCAGGTCAGCAAGACTATGAGCCTTCAGAAAAAATATTGAGTGAGTTCAATGGTGAGGATTACGATAATGAATCGATCTATAAAATCCATTGGAGCTATCGAAATCTCGTACATTCCCAATATCTCCGGTATACATTGATTCACCAAAATCCCGATACAATTACATGGGTTCTGGATCAGGTTAAAAATGTTGAAAGCCCCTTTATCAAAAAGGACTTGCTCTACTCTTTGGCCAGGACGTTTATTAATCCGTCCAACAGTGCGCTTACCAAGACTTATGAGGGCATCATGAATATCACAACTGATGAGAATCTGAAAGATGAGGTGACCGGCGATTATGAAAAAATCAAGAACCTGGCGAAAGGCAATCCGTCTCCGGAGTTTTCTTATGATGACCAGAATGGTAACGGAGTGGCCCTGGAGGATTTTGCTGGGAAAAATGTGTACATCGACGTATGGGCTACCTGGTGTGGGCCTTGCATTCAGGAGATACCGGCACTCAAAGAGCTGGAAGAGGTATACAATGATCAGAATGTGCAATTTGTAAGCATCTCCATAGATCGCAAACAGGACTATGAAAAGTGGCTGAAAATGATCGAAGAAAAAGAACTGGGAGGAGTCCAGCTATTCGCCGGCTCGGGATGGAACGCCTCAATTGTCAAGGACTATGTGATCAAAGGAATCCCGCGGTTTATCCTATTGGATACACAAGGAAAAATCGTCAGTGCGGATGCCCCACGCCCATCAGACCCCAGAATTCGCGAGATGCTTGATGAGCTGTCGCAGAACATTTAAAATGTTCGTCCTAGTGATGAAGAACAAACTAGTTATTCAAAGCCTTGGTTTTTTTGCTTCGTTTTTGGGCTAAGCCAAAAATGAAGAGCCCGTCTGGCTTGAAGACGGAACATTTAAGAGAAGCTTATTTGAGATTGTCTAATTTCCCTCAATCGATTTGTTGCAGACAACGGTGCGATTCAGTAGCTTTAACATAATATGTGTGCAGCAACAGGAGTATGCTACGTTACGGTAGCTCCTCGTTGAGAAAAATAGCTTGTTTTTTACTTAAACCGACCGTAAATGGAGATCAACGTTGCTGCGATATCTACAGAAATCAAAGAGATCATTGAGGATGTGCTCAAAGGCAGAAAAGTGATCAAATGGATCATGTCCTCACTCATTATCCTACCTTTTATACTGGTAGCTGCCGGATGTGTTGTAGCATTTATAAACAACGACGCAAAGATCGCACTTCTGATCAGCCCTGTTCTTTCCATTAGTGCCTTGGCCTTCGTATACGTGGGCAAACTCCAGGACTGTGACGATCGAATGCACCAGTACAAGATCATTGTGGTTGCTTCCCAGGATATAGAAACCATCGTCAAATCCAGCAAGATCATCTCTTGCTATGGAAAGTTTGACGGAATTTTTGACCGAATAGACACTATCATAACCAATCTGAAAAATGCACCAGCCGGATGAATTGAAGAATCTGCTCGAAGAATCACGGGGCAGAACCAAACGTAATGACATGAGGTTTTGGCTACTGAGTAGTATGTGGATACTGCTGCTTGTAGTACTAAGCTATTTCGTATTTAGCTATCTGAGCGATCTGGATGAGTTGAAAGAAAGCCTGATTGAGCTGAAGGAGGAAAACAAAAGGCAGCAGGAAACCATCGTTTTGCAGGACAAGACTGTACAAAACAGATTCAAGTCTTTACATAAGAAAATCGATGATCTTCAGGCCCAACTGATGAATGAGATAGCCAACGAGAAAAAGGAGCAGGCCTTCGATGAAATTGTAAAGACCAAACTCGCAAGAGGGTACGTCACGGATACAGAAGGTAAGTTTGTCACTGAAAAGGTGGCTGCTGTAAAGAAAAGCGAAAATAGTTTTTCTTCTCTCTACCTGCTAGGACTCAAAAAGCTACTCAGGGATAAGAATTACGATTCGGCTCAAACCTGTCTCACCCAGGCCCTGGAAATGAACCCAAACTCAGAAGCTGCACTGTATGCGCGTGGTACCGCCTATAGCAAGGCCAGGAATTATATAGCTGCCGAGAAGGATTTGACCGCTGCGATCAATATAAATAACAAGTCGCATGAGTATTTTTCGGCAAGGGCGTTTGCCCGCTTGAAGTTGGAGCGGTACAATGATTCCTATCTTGACGCCAAAATTTCTCTCCGCTTAAATCCCGATAACTGGGCCGGGTATAATTACCTGGGACTGGCTTGCCTTAAGCTGAAAAAATATGATGAGGCCAAAGAGGCATGGAAGAAGGCCGCTGATAACGCCTACTCCGAGGAGCAGGCGAGCGACGCTTTGGAAAACATATCGATGGTATTCCTTTCTGAAGAGAATTGGAAAGGTGTCATTGACCATGCCAAACTGGTGGACAATCTCAACAAAGGAAAAACCTGGAATTCAATATTCATGGCGATTGCTTATGATAAGCTGGGCCAGTCGGACAAGTACATCCCGTACCGACAGATATGGAATCAAAATAAAGATGCGGGTGATATTGCTGCCTTAAAGTTTTATCTACCACAAAAGCTTCATGGCTATCTGAATTAACCTAGGAATAAAGCAGCTTCAAAAGTGAATTAATAGTCATTTCTCCCTGCGGATCGAATTGACGAGCTTTTGAGACTTTTTGATTAATAACTATCACATACTAAATCCAACTACCATGTCAACCAAACGCATATTATCCATTGATGGGGGCGGCATCCGAGGCATCATCCCGGGCCAAATCCTTGTAGAAATCGAAAAAGAATTTAAAATCAAAATAGCCGATTATTTTGACCTGATTGCAGGAACTAGTACCGGAGGGATTCTTACGTGTGCCTATCTGTGTCCTGCTGATAACGATCCGGCCAAGCCGAAGTTTACAGCTGAGGAAGTCGTTGGGCTTTATTTTGAACGTGGCGATGAGATTTTCGACATTCCGACCTTTCATAAAATCAAAACCATGGGAGGCGTATTGGATGAAAAATATCCGGCCGATGGAATAGAAGATGCCTTGCAAGACTACTTTGGCAATGTCTGGCTCAAGGATTTGATCAAGCCAACAGTCGTCACCAGCTATGATATTAAAAACCGAAAAGGCCACTTTTTCTATCAGCACAAGGCCGGTGACCCGGAATACGATTTTAAGGTAAAAGACGTGTGCAGGGCTACCTCAGCAGCTCCGACCTATTTTGAGTGTGAGCGCGTGGCTTCCAGGGCAGAGAAGTCCTATCCACTTATTGACGGAGGCGTATTTGTCAATAATCCCTCCCTGGTGGCCTATGCAGAAGGCAGGGAAATATTCGAAAGTGCTCCTGGCAAGAAGGCCACTGCCAAAGACATGAAGATCCTTTCACTGGGTACAGGTTTTACCAAAAAGCCCTACTTCTACAGCAAAGCCAAAAACTACGGTATGGCACAGTGGGTGCAGCCGGTGATCGACATCATGATGTCGGGTGCCGCGGAGGTGACGCATTACCAGTTGGGCAAAATCTACGGCACCACCCCCAAGCCCAAGCAGTACCTTCGAATAGATGGAGACCTCAAAGGCACTCCTGTGGATCCCGAGATGGACTGTGCTACGCGCGACAATATGCTCCGTCTCAAAGAATTTGGCATCAGGCTCTTTGAGGAAAACAAGGGCAACATCAAAAAATGGTTAGAACTATAAACACACTGACATGACCGGAAGCGTAGCACTCGATGTAGTAATAGGTTTGGTATTCATCTACCTGCTCTATAGTCTTTTTGCCACCCTGATCGCGGAGGTGATCGCCACCAACCTGGGGCTCAGGGCCAAGAACCTTCGTGAGGCCATCAACCGAATGCTTTGCGATGAAAAGGAGGATGACAGCAGTTTCTCCCGGTTTTGGGAGCTTTTCAATATTATGCCCGGCAAAGTGTCGAACGGCCTGATCAAGAATTTTTACAACCATCAGGAAGTCAAATACCTGGGGCGCAAAGCCACGTTGAATCCCTCTGCGATTCGCTCCTCCAACTTTTCTAAGGTCGTACTCGATCGGATCAAAGAACTGGGAGAAGGAGACAGTGAAATGGAAAAAATCCAGAGTGGTCTGAAAAAACTGGCCATTTCCGATAAGGAGATCGAAGGCTATGTCGATGAAGCTGAGAAAATACTGGGACCCCAGACGGCTGATTACATTCGGAGCGTGCTCGAAGACTGTAAGTCAACAGTAACTGATACTAAAGAACAGGTGACGGCTTTTAAGGCGCAGCTGGAGAATTGGTTTGATTCTACCATGGAGCAAACCACCGAATGGTACAAGCAACGAATGCAGAAAATCCTGCTCATCATTGGCTTCATAATGGCCTGGATCTTCAATGTCGATACTTTCACCGTGATAAAAAAACTATCGTACGACAAAGATGCCCGAGATCAGGTGGTGGCATTGGCCTCATCGTATATAGAGAATAACCGATACGCTGATTATGCGCTGATCACGAGTGATTCGACCGTGCTGTCGGATACCACCCGTTTTGATTCTGCGAGCCTGGCGACGCTTAAGTCCTACACCACACAGGCCATGACCTACAACGATCGGTTGGATACTCTTTTCTCCATAAAAGAATCGCTGGAAAGTGACATGGCAAGTGCCCATAGTGTGCTTGGGCTGGGAGGTTGGCTGCCGGATTCTTTACCAGTGGAAAAAGGTGCTGTACTTTATCCCGACTGGGTGGAGACGCCCTTGGTAGATAAGGTAGTCAAGGCGGAAAAGAATAAAGATTATGTACTGATCAAGTGGTATGACAAAATCTGCTATTTGCTATGGCTTCTATGGGCTCACCCGGGAGGGTATTTAATCACAGCGTTGGCGGTTTCATTAGGGGCGCCGTTTTGGTTTGATCTTTTGGCCAAGCTGATGAAACTCCGGGCAACAGTACAAGGGAAATAACCTAAACACTTTAATGCATGCCAGTTTACAAAGAACAAGAAGACAAACTTACATTCAACCTCGCTGATACTGATGAGGAGGTGACCATCACATTGACAGACTATCAGGGCACCCGGGTTTCGGTGTCCTATGGTTTTCCTCCCAAGAGGGTAAACAACGACAGCCCGAATGGAGTCGTTGGGACATACGCCACACTAAAGGGTAAAACCATAACCTTCACGGGTTCGGCCAATAATCCGCTGGAGAATAACAATAGGGTGAAGCACACGATTCAGCGAGGCACCCAGGTGCTCGATTATACTTTTTCGGATGACTATACCGGAGCGCCTGATTATGAGGATACCTCGGGGAACATCAGTTACCAGTTCAAAGTGAAATTTGACTAAGCCTATGAAAAGGATAATAATCGTTCTGAGCGTTTGGGTTTGCGTGGAGCAACAGCTCAATGCACAAAAGGCAGAATCCGTGGATCAGCTAAAGGCCCCGAGCATGCCGGCCGCAAGCATTGTGGGCACACAAGTAAATGAAATCGCACGCCCGGGGAACCTCAAGGATGTGGAAGCTGCATTGATGAACAACTTTACCGATTCTACCGGAAGCTTCGTTTTGCCTAATAACTATGCCATAGAATTCAATCCGTTCCTGATGGGAGGGATGCCCAATTATGATTACAACGACTATTTGGATGACAACTGGAAGAAGAACCTATATCAAAACTTCTCCTTTTCTGTCGCAACGAATGATAGTTATGTAATCAACGACAGCATTAGTACAAATGCCATTGGTCTGGGAGGCAGGATCACGATTTTCAAAGGCAAGGTGAGTGATGAACTGAGGGCCAAGGTGGAAAAATTGAATAGTGAGAATTCGGCATTGTTGGATGTTAAGTCAACTCTCCTTTCTTATATATCTCATTATGTAGGCACGGCAGAATTGAATCAACAGTTTTCGAAAGATCATTTATTGAGTTGGTTGCTCACATCGGTCAATGAGACTTACGATGGTAGTGATAAACCACTGGTGATCAAAGGTGCAAATGACATATTTAAGCATATCCCGGAGATCATCACTTTAGAAAAGATAGAAGACGCATTTGAGGAGGCTTACAACAAATATGAGTTGGATGAAAAATTAGACGAACTGCGCACCGCGTTGAACCAAGTGAAAACGGATCGCTATGGTTTTAAGATGGACGTCAACTATGCCCAGGCGCTCAACTTCCCCAACAACGACTGGGGTGAAATGGAAAGCAGTCAGCTCGGAGGTTGGTTGAACGTGTCCTATCGGCCAATGAAAAAGGATAAGGATGATGGAGGGCAAAAGGATGTCTCAAACTTTGAGTTTCTCATGCTGGGCAGAGTCATTTGGGTCAACCAGGATTTTGTGGATCGCTATCAACCGGCCAACAGTGATTATAAAGTGGGGACTAACTACGATCTGGGAATCAGGGTGGTATATGATTCTGATAAATTTTCTATCGAAGGGGAATACATCCACCGCTGGAACCGTAAGAAGTTATCGGCTGTAATCGACGGTACGGAGTACTTCGCCTGGGAAGGAGACAATACCAACAAGCTCGTGCTCAACGTCAACTATAACATCGGTAAGGACATGGTGATCTCCTACAACATTGGCAAGAACTACGACTCTGCCCTGACCGACCGTGGCAACCTGATCTCAGGCCTTACGATCAACCTGGGCTTTGGGGGGTATAAGCTGGGAGATTTATTGAAGAAAAAGGAAGAATAGGTTACACATCACAAATCAACACTGCTTCTCTCAATGACTCCATTTTATCCTCTCGCTTGGGGATAAACTCCTGGGCTACGTATCCATCAAATCCCGTTTCCAGGATGGCTTTCATGATGGCGGGGTAGTTGAGTTCCTGGGTGTCGTTGATTTCGTTTCTTCCAGGCACACCGCCGGTGTGGTAGTGACCGATGTGCTGATGGTTGTTTCTTATCGTTGCAATTACGTCCCCCTCCATAATCTGCATGTGGTAGATGTCATAGAGTAGCTTGAAATTGGGCGAACCGATTTTCTTTACCAGCTGGACACCCCAGGGCGTCTTGTCGCATTGATAGTCCGGGTGGTTGACCTTGCTGTTGAGCAGTTCCATTTGCAGAATGATGTTGTGCTTCTCTGCCAGCTTTACCAGGGGCTCCAAGCCCACAGCGCAATTTTCCAATCCTGTTTCATCGTCTAGTCCGTTTCGGTTGCCCGAGAAGCAGATCATGTTTTTGAGTCCGGCTTCCTGAGCCAATGGAATGGATTTGGCGTAAGACTCAAAAAGCCAGGAGTGATGCTCCGGACTGTTGAAACCCTCGGTTAGGCTGGACTTCTCCGGGTAAGCCATAGTGGTGGTGAGACCGTATTTTTCAGCCAACGCCCATTCATCGGGTTTTAAAAGGTCTATGCCAACGAGTCCAATATCTCGCGCGTTCTCGAAGAGCTCTTCCAGGGGCATGTCTTTGTAGCACCATTGGCAAGCAGAGTGCTTGATGTTGCCTTTGAGTTGGGTGGTGCAGGATTGGAGTGATATACCGGAGGCGAGGAGTGCTGATCCGGCGGTCATGAGTTGTAGTGCCTCTTTTCGATTCATTTTTAGAAGTTTTTATCTCCTAAAGCTACTAAACTCTCGTTTCAGTTTGGCACGAATGATGAATGTTGACTTCAATCATTAAATTGCTCAAAATTTACGCACATGGATCGAAGGAAATTTTTCATATCTACCGGGGCCTTGTCGGGTGCTGCGATGCTGCCTCATTTGTCCTGGGCAAAACCATTGGCCGAACGGCCTCTGATTAAACCCAAGGCCCTGCAAAAAGGAGACACCATCGGGTTGATCACTCCGGGCAGCGCGATGCGCCGGGAGGTATTTGAAAAGACGCTGGCCAATATGGATATGTTGGGCTTTAAGGTCAAGTACACCACAAACATGAACGTAAAGAAAGGCTTCCTGGCGGGTACTGACCAGCAGCGGTTGTCTGATATTCATCAGATGTTTGAAGATCCGGAGGTAGACGGGATCTTTTGCGCGCGTGGTGGCTATGGAACCGGTCGACTCCTTCGAGATCTTAACTACGAACTGATCCAATACAACCCCAAGGTTCTGATTGGCTACAGCGACATTACCGCCTTGCACCTGGCGATCCATTCAATGACGGGTCTCGTGACATTTCATGGTCCGGTAGGGGCATCTGACTTTAGCGACTTTACCAGGAAAGCTTTTGAGTTGTCGGTGATGAAAGGGAAAAGTACCATCGCCTACCGCCGTCCGGTAGAGTGGGAGAAGAAGAACGAAAGTGCTTTTGAGTCTTTCACGATCAATTCGGGCTCTGCAGAAGGGCCACTTGTAGGGGGTAATCTTAGCCTGCTTTGCTCGATAATGGGTACGCCCTATGATCTGAGCTATGATGGCAAGATCGTCTTTATAGAAGACATTGGTGAGTCGCCATATCGAATCGACCGGATGATTACCCAACTCATCAACTCCGGCAAACTGGACAACTGTGGCGGGGTAGCCTTAGGAGTGTTTTACGCTTGCGAGACGAAGCCCAGTGATCCTGATTTTTCTTATTCCATCAGTCTCCGGGATGTCCTCCTGGAGCGCTTTTCAAAACTGAAGGTTCCCGTATGCCATGGACTACCCATCGGTCACATCGATGATAATGCTACGCTACCGATAGGGGTGAAGGCCAGTCTGGATGCTGACAAGGTCGAGCTAAAGCTTTTAGAGGCAGGAGTGAGCTAATATTCTTTTGATAATATAACTATTCTAAGATTATGTTTTAAGTTGAGTTGAACTTTTACTCAATTTATGAGAAAGGTGCGGTTCTATTAAAAATTCCTTCTAGGTTTGCATTCCCACCTTTTTATCCCGTAAATCAGAAATTTGTTGCAGTAAGGAAAACAATCGCTGTTAACGGTTTTTGATGTGAAATTGCATTTTACCACTATTTAACGGAAGATCCACTATGGAGTTAGTAGCAACATCAATATTTGGTACCCTGAGAGACGATGAAATAGAAATTATGCAGAATGCACCAGCCATGGTGACTATTTTGATCGCAGGGGCTGACAATCACGTAGACAAAGACGAAGTAAGAGGAGCTATCAATTATACGGCCCAGGCCTCAGGGCAATACCCTGTATTGAGTGAATTTTTAGAAGAGTTAAAAGCCGGGTTCAAGTCAACCTTCACCAGTCAGGCGGCGGTGATGCCCAAAAAACTGGAGGCTCGCCAGGATATGATCTCTACTTACCTTGGACAGCTCAATGACATACTTCCCAAGTTGGACGTGGATTGTGCCATGGAGTTTTATAAGTTTCTACTGGATTTGGCCAAAGCTGTCGCGGGTGCATCTGGAGGTATCTTAGGAATGAACAAAATAAGCAAGGCCGAGGCGAAGTATCTGTCGCTGGATATGATCGAGGTGCCGGTGTAGGTTGGCAGAAGGTGATGATGGTGAGGGGAAAACCTTTCGTTCTAGTCACCTTGAGAAGGCTTGAAAAGTAGGGAGGTTACTTAATTTTTGTAACAATTACATTCCCTCCAAACCACGAGTAGTAGCTATCAAAAGGCTGTTTACGTCTAAACCGTTCATATGCTTCGCTAATAGGTCTGATCCGTTCTAGCTCGTTCACATAATACTGGAAGAACCGCGCTTCTTTGAGATCCTTTTGTGCCTTTGGCGTCCAATATGACTTGAAAGAATAAGTTGAATCATTTTTAGTTTCGGTTCTGTAGGTAATTCCATCAAATCCCAAAGACCAACCTTCTATACGTTGATCCGTGGGTAAACTTTTTATTTGAAAGTCAAGTGTTAATTGTTGGATAGTTGCAATCGTGTTATCGTCAAGACTAATACTGCTGTGATATATTCTTCCCGCACCTCCATCGGTGTGTTCTTTAATGAAGAAGGTTACCGCCCCCTTCAAAACACCTTGAGATTCCCATAGCCTGATTACTTTTTGTCCATCCCAGAACCTAAACTCGCTATCGAAACTACTTTGGTTGATCGGAACGATTTGAAGTTGCCCAGCAAGTTCATATGTCCATTTACTCCATAAGCTGGAGTCACTATCGGTGGTCAGCTTGAGTTCCTGTGACAAAGAGGAAAAATTGCAACACAATAAAAAGGGTAGAAGTGTGGATTTCATAGATGATACATCGAGTCTAAAATTTTGCTTTCCTTCGAGATGGTGCCAATCAAACCTGGGAAGCTTGAATTTAGCGAATGTTTTTAATTATCCCTGTTCTGTGTGCCACAGACCAGGGTAGGAGTACGGGACTTTCGTCTTATTTGGAGGACGTATTTGTACAATAGGTGGACATATGTGTATTGGGGAGTTTTGACGTTTCATATTTAGATACTTTTAAGGTTCTTAAAACTAGTTATTGAATAATTCGACTAAATCCTCATGAGAAGAAAGCCTCTTACAATATCTGCATTGTTTACTTTTTTGATGCTCCTAAATCTGCTGCCGGCAGTTGCTCAGGAGCTCACTACCGCTGAGGTGGAAACATTGTACAACGACTACTTCAACGCTGAGGAATTTGACTATGTGACCGTGCATGATCCGTCTGTTGTCATTGGCTACCAACAAGGAGGTGTCATCTCGGGCGAATACTCAGCGGACGCCACCAAGGTGTATTACATCTTTGGTTCGCATAGGGCCTGGGCCTACTCATACGACCTTCAAAACTGGACCACTTTCTCCAATAACCTCAACAGTTCTTATGCATCGATTTTAGCAGGACCGGCAGAATGGTCGGCAAATGGCAGCACCAACTACGACGTAAGCGGCAACATGTGGGCACCCGACATCATCTGGAACACCCAGATGCAAAAGTGGTGTCTGTACATGAGCGTCAACGGAGACTACTGGTACAGCTCTATTGTGCTACTGACGGCCAACTCCCTCGATGGTGACTGGACCTATGTAGGGCCGGTAGTTTATTCAGGGTTTACCAATCAGACTGAGGCGGCTGAGACGGATTTTTATGATGTGGTCAGTGCTAGTGAACCCTTTCCTTCCCGATATAATTTGAATCGTAATGGCGTCCACACTTACGGGCAAAATGCCATTGACCCTGGACTGATTTACGATGAAGAAGGTAATCTATGGATGGCGTACGGGTCATGGTTTGGGGGTATTTACATGCTGCGTCTGGATGCTGCCACAGGTTTGCGTGACTACTCTTACACGTATGCCACTACAGATGGTACTGCGGTGGGTGCCACTTCAGATGAATACCAGGGATTAAAAATCGCCGGAGGAAATCATGCATCCGGAGAAGGGGCCTACATACAAAATATCAATGGCACCTATTACCTGTTTATGACCAATGGGGGACTGGTCGCCAGAGGGGGGTACAACATGCGGGTCTTTGCTTCAGAAAACGTCACAGGGCCCTATGTGGATATGACCGGCCAGGACGCCCGATATTCTGCATCCAACACCGGTGCCGGCTCTATCAACGGTACGGTGGGGTTGAGACTTATGTCCTACTACCAGTACGGCTGGATGGATGATGGCTTTACCGCTCAGGGTCATAATTCTGCTATCGTCGATGATGATGGCAAGAGCTTCCTTGTGTACCATACGCGATTCAATGACGGGACTGAAGGTCACCAGGTGCGTGTGCATCAGCTCTTTCAGACAAAGAACGGATATCTGGCCGCTGCGCCCTTCGAATACTCCGGGGAAACGCTGGCAACAGACCCGTACGAAGCGGATGAAATTGTGGGACGCTATGGGATACTATACCATGGCACTGGTACCGACTATGCCAATCTTGAATGTGTAGAAGAGGAGGAGATCGTACTGAATGCAAACGGCACTGTGTCTGGAGCTTATGTAGGCGGTTGGTCGCAGGAGGCTGACGGCCCGTACATTACCTTGACCCTCAACAATGTGACTTTTCAAGGAGTGTTGCTGAATCAGAAAATGGAAGGTTTAAACTATGCTCCATTGGGCTTCACAGCAGTGGGCAACGATGTTTCTGTATTTGGCTATCAAATGGCAGGGGAAGGCAAGCCCTTTCCCGACGATGCCGCGGTGGCCTATAGTGTGTACAATCTGAGCGGAACGATTCCTTCAGAAATGTACAGCGGCGCACAACTGTCATTGCCGTCCGAGGGATATTATGGAGCCACGTATGAATGGAGCTGGGATACTTCGCTCATCAGCCCTGAGGGGATAGTTGGGGATGTGGAAACTAATACCACAACGGATCTTACCTTCACGATTACCAGTGGCAGCTACACCTATACCGACTCCTATTCCATCGAGTTGGTTGCTCAGAATATCTCGGAATTGCTACCGATAGAAGAGAGAGCCGTGATGGCGACGTTCGCCAATCCTGCTTCTTTTGCTGAAGCAACACCCAACAACGCCATCAATGCGCAAACCGGGTTGTCGCTGAGTTTCTATGTGGAAAATATCGCCAGTGACTGGGATCTGATTGCCCACTCTTCTGACAATTTATATAGGTTGTTCTTGTCGGTGTTGCACTACGGGGGTCGTGACTTTTATGAGGCCAAGGCGACCCTGTCAGAGGCTGCGATCGCTGCCGGGTTTAACACCTCTTCCGCCTGGACTATTTTCCTGAATACCAGTTGCTATGCGACGGTATCGTACAACCCGGACGGATCTGTTTCCTATTACAAAGACGGGGAGCTGATGCTCACTTTTGAGCCTTCTATTACACCAAGCTTTGGGTCGGGTGTTACACCTGCCGATATCGTCCCTTTGATCGTTAGCTATTATCGGACGGGGCAAATTGAGTTCGATTATGATGTGAAAAACATCGTGGTAGGCTATTCGGCTGATCTGGATTTGGATACGTACGAACCGCTCGATATATCGGAATACGCCTTCTATGAAGACTATGACTATTATGGTTCCACCACCTCATGGGATAGTCCTAACGGCGCCCTGACCTATAAGCTAAGTTCAAACACCAACAGCCACTATGTAGAAGTGAGTACGGATGGAGGTACGGGCAATCGCAGTGCGATCAACACCTTCAGCGGTGTGGATGATCTGAGTACGTACAATTTCACATTGGACGCTCGTCTGGTTACGGGCAATGTAAATGATCGTTCGGTCAGTGAGGTAGCCGTGATCAGCACCGACAATGCCAATGAAAACAACAGCACGACAGAATCTGGTTATATCTTCCGACTGGTTACGCCGACCTACAATGGTAGCAATGGCGGCACCTGGTATGTCAATGGTGACGAGTCGAATTCCCTGACCATCGCCTCAGGCATATGGGTGACAATCAGGGGCAACGTAGATGTCAACGCCAAAACCGCCGAGGTGACCATATTCAATCGCGGTACTGGAGACACCATCTACACTGGAACCACTGCCATCAACGGCAATGGCATCTTGAAAGGGCTCTGGCTACTGGCCGGCCGAGGGAATGGCGTGATAGGAATCGACAACATCCAGGTGAAGAACGGCTTTTACGTAGAAGAGGTCACCGGAATATCGGATCTTGAAGCTGGCATAGATTTGAAGGCTGAGCTGGAGGTGTACAATCTGCTGGGGGTTCGTGTGGCCTATGGCAAGTTGTCCTCAATGCATCTCCCTACGGGCCTTTACGTGGCGCGCCAAGGACAGCATGTGCAAAAGATCTATGTGACGGGGAGGTGATAACCTTTATGATGTCACACTGAGGCCTTGAAGTGTTAGCGCTCTGAGCACTATCTCCCTGTTCTTCGAATCGAGGTCCATAGATTGACTTGACTCACTTAAGCTCCTGGATTTTTGTACGAAATTTTTCGAACGAGTATCGGTCGCTGTTGTTTTTCCCCACATAGCGGAACACTTCCTTGCCTTCTCTATCCAATAGGATTAGGGCTGGGTAGTGAACGACCTGTCCATGAAACTGATAACCCTCGGGTATGTTGAATCTCTTCGCCAATGCAGCATTGGCATCTCTGTAGATGGGGTATTCAGCCGCACCCATGTCTGTTAAGTTGGTGGCCCATTCTTTTATTTCTTCTTCCGTATCTGGTTTTACGAAAATCTGAATAACGTCAGAAAGGCCTTTCCCTTTTTCCATGTATTCGTGGGTATGGCGAATACAATAAGGGCATTCGGTTTTAAGAAGGAAATGTACCGCTACAAACTTCCCCCTGGCTTCACTGAGAGTAAAACTGCTTTTGTTGATCGCCGAAGGAAGAGTAAAGTCTTCGAAAGACTGTGCCTTGGCTGATGCTGAAAAGAAAAGAAGGGCAGCAAATAGGATTTGTTTCATTTGATCGGGTTATCGGGTCTTATATAAATCTTTGACTGTAACCCCGTTGTGGGGTTTTTAGTTTCAAAAGACCTGCAATTCAACGAAAATCAACCTGTTTTTTTGATTTGGTCTTAGGTGAAATTAAAAGAGTGGGGCTAGGATTAGCGCCTGTTACCAGCTTTTAATTGTCCTATAAGACAAGATTTTAAAATGTAGGGTTGTTGTTGCCTATCGTTCCACCAGTAATCAACATTAAAAGCCTGGAAAAGAAATCAATTGGCTGGATGGCATCCCAGTGCTCTGCTAACTGTCCATTTTTTAGTCTAAACGTATCGGTTATGATGAATCCTTTTTTCTCATTTCCTCTATGCTTAGCTTTCATCGTGGTATGGCTGTGTAAGACAACAAATTCCCCGTCTGCATAAATCTTTTTTACGTCAAACGAATATTCGGGAAATCTCTTGACCATGTTTTTTACATATCCTACAAGTCCTTCTATTTCATTGGGTATGGCTCTATTATGTTGTGTATATGAACTTCCTCCATGTTTTTTTAGGGTGTATTCAAAATCATGTTCATTCATTAAATGTTGAAAGAAGTCAGTTACAATTTTTACGTTTTTTACTTCTTCTTCTGACCAGGTTTCTTGCCGGTAGTTATTGAAAATAATAGTCGGCTTTTTTTCTGCGTTTTCCATTTTTCAAGATTTTAAAAGAATGATTGAATATTTTCCAAGTAGGTATCTTTGATTTGCCTGTAAGCTTGTTCCTTATTTTTTTCCACGAATCCTAATTGTTCATCCAGGTTTAGATTGGGATTGAATTCCTGAATGTTATCCCTGCTCCACAATGTTAGTTCGAGGAGAACTGGAGTTAGAGCCAATCCCCTATTGGTCAATAGGTAAATGTTTGTCTTTCTATTGTTTGGTAGTTTCTCTTTATAGATGATATCAAACTCCTCAAGCATCTTCAACCGGTTTGTTAAAATATTAGAAGCGATGGATTCTTGACTTACACTAAAATCTTTAAAAGTTGTTTTCCCTTCAAAGAGCATTTGCTTAATCAACACTAATGACCACTTGTCTCCCATAATATCCAAAGCTGAAGTAATCGGACATTTGCAGCGAAAGTTATTTTCCATGGAGTCTAAATTATTACTTGCAAAACAAAAGTAAAAAAGTTTTAATTACTTGCAAATTGAAAATGAAAAGAATTTTTTAAACTAGAAAAACTTGATTAGGGTTCGGACTTTTTGCCTTATGTCAAAAATTACGCTGAGTGAAGCATTGCTGGTAACTACAGGATAACAGCACCTTTATACTCATTGTTTTCCTTATAGCTTTTTCGCTCGTTTAAAGTAATTATTTGTTTAGTCGATTTCAGGCGTTTGTAACCGATTGTCGCCGGATACACAATCACTGAAAAATGATTGGTTTTCCTCTGAGGTGCTGCTTATCAAGCTTGGGAGCTTGAATTTAATGAAAATCTCATTGATGTCACGCTGAGGTACTCGAAGTGTTAGACATCCGTGCATTATCTCCCTGTTCTGTGGCTCACAGAACTGGAGGTACACGAATATCAACCTAAAGTACCACCCCCAAAACCAAATACAAAACTAAGGCTATCCCGCCCGAAAGCAGGGCATACGGCAGCTGCGTCTTCACATGATCGATATGGTCACTGGCGCTGGCCATGGAGGAGATGATCGTGGTGTCCGAGATGGGCGAACAGTGATCGCCAAACACCCCGCCTCCAATCGCTGCGGCGATAGCCATGTACACATTGGCTTCCATACCCCGGGCCATTGGTACAGCGATCGAGATCATGATCGCAAACGTACCCCAGGAAGTACCTGTACTGAAGGCGATAAAGCAGCTCACCAAAAACACAATCGCCGGGACAAGCTTCGGCGACAGCCATGCCTTGGAGACATCCGCTACATACTGGCCGGTTCCGAGCTCTTTACACAGCGAACTCAGAGCAAAAGCCAGCACCATTAGCAGCGCCAGAGATACCATCCCGGACATGCCCTTGAGGGACAAGTCGATCATCTCTTTAATGCCCATGATTTTTTGGGATTTGTTCAGGGCAAAAGCCACCAGTATGGCGGTCACTACCGAGTACAGTACAGAGGTAGAACCCGAACCTTGACCAATGGCTTCAAAGGCTTTTGAAAAGAACGAACCGGAGAGTTCTTCACTCCACCCGGTGTAGACGAGCATCACCGGCATCATCACGATCATAGTCACTATCGGAAGAATCATATTCCTTGATTGGGCTTTGATCCCTTCCTTTGCTTCGAGCATGGAGATTTCGTCTGAGATCATGGGAGTGGCTCCATCGGCGATCACCTTGCCTTCCTCTAAAGCTCGCTTTTCGGCCTTAGCCATCGAACCAAGGTCTTTCCCAGAAAAGATGGTGTACAGCACGACCGCAATCGCGATGAAGGGGTAGAAGTTGTACATCAGCGACCCCATCAAAACGGAAAATGGCTGTTCGAATCCCTGTGCCATCAGCAAACCCATGATGAACGCACCCCAGGCGTTGAAGGGGAAGATGATGCAGGAGGGAGCAGAGCTGGAGTCTGCCAGGTAAGCCAGTTTTTCTCTTGAGATTTTGAGCTTGTCGAAGATCGGACGAAATAGTGTACCAACCGTTAGGATAGAAATGTTGGATTCGACAAAAATCAGCAATCCGGTCAGCGAGGCATAGAACTGTACTTTTTTACGTTGATTGCCTTCACTCTTGTCTAGCGAAGCGCTGACCCTGTTGATGAAGCCTTGCACGCCACCTGACCTTTGGATCAAGGCGATCAGTGAGCCGACCAACAACGTGAAGATGACTGTTCTTGTATTTCCGGGATCGGAGAAGACATTGACAAATGCGGCCAGGGTGTCGAAAGTCCCGGTGATCGGATTGCCACCGTTGATGATCAGCCAGCCGATCCAGATTCCTGTCACTAAAGAGAGAAAAACTTGTTTGGTTCTCAGCGCCAGAGCGATGGCGATCAAGGGAGGAAGTAGCGACCAGAATCCGTATTCGTTCATGAAATCTTAGATTTTTTGCAAAATACACCAAATACAAGATACTCCCAGATTGCGTCGAGATTGTCGCCGTTTTTTTGTAAATTATTAGAAACAAAAAGCACCCAATCATGATTAGAATCCTCACATCCGTCTTCTGCCTTATTGTATTCAGTTTCACTGCGCATAGCCAAACCGTATGGAAGGCCGATCCGGCCAATTCCAATGTGCAGTTTGAGGTGACCCACCTGGCGATCTCCTCTGTCACCGGTAAGTTTACGGCCGTAGAATGCACCCTTACCACCGACGGGGAGGACTTTGACGGAGGTTCCATCAAAGCGACTGTGAAAGTCAATGACATCAATACCGGCAATGTCATGCGGGATAAGCACCTCAAAGAGGACGATTTTTTCAACAGCACAAAATTCCCTGAGATGACTTTTGAAAGTACGAAGTTCAACCGTGCCAGCGCTAATCGTTTTCAGATGACCGGTAACCTTACCATCCGCGACGTGACGAAGGAGATCACCTTTCCCGTAGAGTACAGCGGCACCATCGAGCTAGATGATAAAACGATCACAGTTTTTAAGGCGGCCTTTAGCATCAACCGGTTCGATTATAATCTCAAATGGGACGACACCCTGGACACCGGCAGCCTTGTGGTTGGTGAGGATGTTAAGGTGACCCTCAGTCTGGAGTTTGTGAAGAGGTAGGCTTTCTGGGTGCTGGTCGAATAAGTTTCCCCCGCTGACGGGGGAACAATGCTATTAGCTAAGCGACCTACTATCCCTCTTCGGAACGGATGTAGGGAGGATTTAAAAGTGAACCTTATGTAGAGGTCAAGTGAGTCGAGGACAGTTTCGGTTTCCTACATGTTTGCTCATTTTTGGTAATCACCCAATTTTTGAATAACATTATTCAAACAAAATCTCTGTATCATGCCCGACTCAAATCTACCCAACACCTATTATTGGATGTTTTCCATTTTTGCCCTGATCTGGAACCTCATGGGTGTTTTTCAATTCTATTCAATTGTCACGATTACCCCTGAGGCCATTGCTGCTTTACCGGAGGCAGAGCAATCCCTTTATGCTGATGTGCCCACCTGGGTAACGATTGCGATGGGATTAGCCGTTTTCGGCGGAACCTTTGGGTGCATGGCTTTGCTGTGGAAAAAAGCCTTTGCCTATTATCTATTTATTATTTCCCTGGTGGGCATCATCCCTCAGATGTATCACAACTTGTTTATGAGTGATATGATGGCGGTCTACGGACCCGGAGGTGCAACTATGCCTGTGATGATCATCATTATCGCGGTTGGCCTCCTTTGGATGACTCAAAAAGCAAAACAAAAAGGCTGGCTGGCCTGAAGTTAAAACCTTTGTTTTACCTACACTACCCAAAACCATGAAAAAGCTATTACCTGTATTGTTACTATTGGCTGCTTGCCAAACGTCAGAAAAAACTTCAACGGCCCTGGTGGATCAGTCCACCTTGTCCCGTCATATTGAGCGTCTGTCCTCAGATGAGTTTTTAGGCCGAATGCCGTTTAGCCAGGGAGAGGAAATCACCATCAACTACCTAAAAGAAGAGTTTGAGAAACTTGGCCTGGAACCCGGGAATGGAGACAGCTATTATCAGCAGGTTCCACTTATAGAAATCAATGGTCAGGCATCAGAAACCATGACCGTCAAGGCAGCGGGTGCAGAAATGGATTTCACCCTATTGGAGGATTTTGTGGCGTATACACAAAAACCTGTTGAGGAAGTGGCTCTTGAGGAATCGGAGATGGTCTTTGCAGGGTATGGAATTGTTGCCCCGGAATATGGATGGAACGACTATGAAGGGATCGACTGGACAGGCAAGACTGCCGTAGTGCTGGTCAACGATCCCGGCTTTGCCACGCAAGATTCCAGTTTGTTTAAAGGCAACACAATGACCTACTATGGACGCTGGACCTACAAATACGAGGAGGCTGGGCGACAGGGAGCTGCTGGCTTAATCATCATACACGAAACGGCACCGGCAGGATATGGCTGGAATGTAATCCAAGCTGGTTTTGTAGGGGCTCAGATGAACCTGGAAAGCAATACGCCGCGGGCTGACATCCAGGGATGGGTGTCAACTGATGCCGCTCAAAAGCTATTCGAAGCTTCCACACTGGAAAATAAGAATTACCAAGAGTTGGCCTTGTCGGAAGGTTTTACACCGATACCTATGGGACTCACTGCTTCTGTGTCGATAAAGAATACAATCAAAAAAGATGTGTCCAACAACGTGGTGGCTGTGCTGCCGGGTACGGACCTGAAAGACGAACACATTATCTATTCGGCCCATTGGGATCACTTCGGAGTGGGCAAGGCCATCAACGGAGACTCTATCTACAACGGGGCTGTGGACAATGCCACAGGCACTGCCTTGCTGCTGGCTATTGCAGAAGCCATGAAAAAAGGAGAAACACAGCGCAGATCTGTGATGTTTTTGGCGGTGACGGCCGAGGAGCAAGGATTGTTAGGGTCGGCCTATTATTCTGAAAATCCTATTGTTGATCCTGCAAAAACGGTGGCCAACATCAATGTGGATGCGCTCTATTGTCCTGACAAGATGAAGGATTTGACGATCATCGGGTATGGTCAGTCCGAATTGGACGACTATGCAACGAAAGTAGCCGAAAAGTATGGCCGGTACATCATCCCCGATACTGAGTCAGAAAAAGGATATTTCTTTCGCTCGGACCATTTCAACTTTGCTAAGATCGGTATCCCGGCGCTGTACGCGGATGGTTCTTATGAAGGATTTACTCTGTCTGCTGAAGAGGTCAAGAAGATCAAGGATGCCTATCGCTCGGATCACTACCATCAACCCTCTGACGGATTTGAGCTAATCAAAGACAACATGGAGGGAATGACCTTTGATGCGCAGTTGCTTTTCGAGGTAGGGGCTGCCTTGGCCAATGAAGACTACTTCCCTAAGTGGAAGGAGGGAAGTGAGTTTAAAGCGATTAGGGAGGTAAGTAGGTCAGAGAAAAAGTAGTAGTTATCGCCATCATATTACCAACCTAAAATGCATAGAAATTTCTTAGTTATTTCAATATTGTGGTGTGCGCTACTCAGTAGCTGTACACAATCCGGAAATCAGTTGAAGGATCTTCGAGATAAGTACACAACCGAGACAATCAATTATTTTTATCA
This sequence comes from Reichenbachiella sp., assembly GCA_965222305.1. Taxonomy (GTDB): domain Bacteria; phylum Bacteroidota; class Bacteroidia; order Cytophagales; family Cyclobacteriaceae; genus Reichenbachiella. The sequence continues at coordinate 1,753,745 of OZ244943.1, read as the reverse complement.
AACTGTCTTTTTTGAAGAATTTGGTGTGAAAGCTACTCCGGCTAGAAAATGGAATGATAATATTTTCTGGAGAATAGAAGGAAATCTTTCCAGGGAGGATATTAAAGATGTTCATGCAGTATTCGATTCTTTAGAAACAATGAACCTCCCAATAGGATTTTACAAAGCCGAAGAAGCTGACAGTGTCAACATGCTTATAAAATTTGGAAGTTACGAATACCTTGGCATAGATAAGGTGAACCAGGGCATGGTTATGACTATACGAAATGATGAATATGAAATACAAAAAGCTGAGGTAATGATTCCAAAGGATTCCAGTATCAAGAGGACATTAAGAAGAACGGATCGGCGTAAAAGAATCTATGAAGAAATAATTCAAGGATTGGGGGCAGCGACGGATAGTTTCAGTCATCCCGAAAGCCTGTTCTATCAAAACATTAACTATCCAAATCTGATAGCTGAGATTGATAAAAATGTTGTCCGGATGTTGTATGAGCCAAGTATTGAGCCTGGCCTGACAAAGGAAAGATTTGAGAAAGAATTTTCCGATTTATTGTATCACTGCAGTATTTCTCAAAAAATGGAGTTGGTTGCTGAAAAGCATGATTTATCAAATGATGACCTCAGATTCCTGCATCAATATGCATTTGTTGGTATTAATGAATCTGATGGAGCATACTTAATGAAATACGCCTCACCAATTAATATTTTCCTTGATGGAGAAGTAAGGGATGAGTTTATCGAAAAAACTCAAAATGCAATAGAAAGGCTGGGATCGGTATCAGACAACATTAGATTTCAACTTGTTGGCATTAGAGAATCTACTCATTATGAAGGTCTTTATCTAAATTTCATTCATGACGAAAACACGGAATTTGTCAGAGTTGATCATAATGAGACCCAGGTATTAGAATCTGGGCAATTTCGCCATCGTGGCAGGGCGAGTGTCGATATTACTTACAAAAATCATCCCAATCTCAATAGCGTCATGGAACAGGTAATAATAAATACAATCTATCGACAAATAAGCTTTACCGACTTGAGGGATTGGACATTTTTTAGGGAAAACGACACTATTCAATCAAATGAACAACACCTTAAGCTTCTAAAGGTTTATTACGACCCCTTGCTGTACAGTGGGCTTAAAAAATCTGAATTTGAAGAGTGTTTTGTCCTTTTGGATAGCACACTTATGGATAGTTAAGACTTTGATTTTGAGGGGATTAGGGAGAGGATTAAATAATCATCCCCGTCTCATGTCCATCCAGACTCACAGTGTTTTTCTCCTGCCAGTAGTCTTTGATACCATCTTCGCCTTTTTTATCTGCCCAGTCCTTGAGGATCATGCGGTCTTCTTTGTAGTCCATAAATGGCACGGCAAAACCGCATGAGGTTTGCACCAGGTCAAAGTCCAATTCGAAAATCTGCCGCGATCCTGAAAGGGTTGGGAAATGGCCGATGTACTCTTTGAACTCCTGATCATTGACGTGATAGGTTTTGGCATGGCCGTAGAGCCGTAGGATCAGAGGCTTTCCTTCAAAGGCACAAAACATAATCGTCATCCGGTCGGTTTCCTGGATGTGCGTGGCAGTTTCATTGCCACTACCGGTCAAGTTGAGCCAAATCAATTTGTTAGGGCCAAGGACTCTTAAGGTGTCCATGCCTTTGGGCGAAATGTTGACCCGGCCTTCGGCCATAGCCGTACCAACGAAAAACATTTTTTGATTTTGAATGAACTCGGTGAGTTGCGGAGTAAGTGAGTCAAGTCTTTTACCCATGGGTTTTGATCATTTTTATGTGTGGAACTTGAGTAGAAGCAGATTTAAAAACATCTCCTTCCTCTACAAATCCAAATCTTTTGTAAAAGGGTACGGCTGTTAAACGGGCATTCAAAACAATAGATTGGAAATTCGATCCAATCTTTTCTTCGAGCGCATAATTCATAATTTCAAATCCAAACCCTTTGCCTTGATATCCTGATCTAACGACCATTTGTGAGATTGAGAAATGGCCAGAGTCAAGCTCAGTGAGTCTCAAGTACGCAATGACATTTTCTTTGATTTTCAGTACGTAATGAGTTGAGAGTTTCTCATATTCATCATCCATGATTTCTGGCTTCAACCCATGCTTCTCGAAAAACAGTTGAAATCTTAATTCTCTGGCTTCTTTCCAGTCATTGCTACCGATTTGGGTTTCTGATATTTGGATCGTGTTATTCAATCTTGATTTACGTAGGCCTCGAATATCCTAAAAAGAAAGGCGAACACAAAATGAAAGGATTGGGATGTCAGAGTTGAATCTTGCTCATGTCATAAACAAAAAAAGGGATCACCAGCTGGTGATCCCTTTTATACAGTAAGGTTGTGTTTTTATTTTTGGAACAGATCGAATTTCACCCCAAGGTTGTATCTCGGCCCGTAGTATTCCATTTGCATGGTTCTGCTTTCCACTCCCTGGTAGTATCTCAAAGGCTGATTCGTTAGGTTGTTGGCCTCAGCAAAGATTCTCCAGTTTTTAGTGATTGCATAGGATGCATTGACGTCTATAAAAAGTTGCTCGTCGTAGTATCTGTCAAAGAAAGCATCATCGCCTACTTCATCTATGTAATCAGAAGAGTAGTTTACAGAAGCTCTGATAATGAATTTTGCATTTTCGAAAGAAAGGGATGCGTTAAACAAATGGTCAGCCGTACCCGGTAGATCCAATCCTTCTCTTACATCTCCGTCTTCGTTGGCTACGCCATTTACATTGGAGCTGTTGTAGGTATAGTTTACGTACACTCCGATTCCCTTCAATGCACCGGGAAGGAAGTCCAACTGACGCTGTGCCGCTACTTCAAAACCAGTGATGCTTCCGCTACCAGAGTTTTGAGGGGTAAGGGTGCTGCCGCCCAAATCGTTATCGGTAGACGAGAAATAGATAAAATCATCTATGTCTTTGTAGAACGCTCCAATAGAAACGAGTCCTACAGACTGGAAGTAGTACTCAGCCATCAAATCAAAATTCATAGAAGTGGTAGGGTCCAAATCAGGGTTGCCGGTAAATACATCTTCTTCATCCTCGATGTACACATAGGGGACCAAGTCATAGTAGTTTGGTCTCGCCAGAGAATTGGTCCAGGCGGCTCTGAAGATCATGTCATCATTAAGTGCATATCTCAAGTGAACAGCCGGAAGGAAATTGTCATAAGACCTGGAATCACTGATCGTACCAATGAGTTCTTCATCAAGATCCAGGGCGTTTCCGGTATACTCAAAATCAGTATGCTCAAAGCGAGCGCCAAGGATCACTTTCCATTGGGAAGTCAAAGCTTGTGTCCACTGCAGGTACCCTGCAGTTATGCTCTCATCAGCTTTGTAGTTTCCGGGCAGATACTCAAAAGGTTCGTCTCCGCCATCCAATGAAGGGTCGCTAAAATCGACGTTTCCAAGTGCAACTTCTGAATAGTAGTCACCGGCTGTATATTTACTTCCGCCTAGAAAGTCGCCGTTTGTCTTGTTTACGGTTTCAGTATCGCTGAGGTACAGATCATCTACTCCATCAGCCAATCCATATTCTGCAAAGTTATTGTCCCTCATTTTGCTCTTTGTGTTGTATTTTCCTCCAAACTTCAGGAAGCCTTCCTGGCCGGACAGAACAGAAAGAGGCAATTTCAAATCAATTTGACCGGTATAATTTTCTTCTTCTGTGTACTGATTCTCTTCTTCGAATTTGTCCAGTACGAAGTTGGAAGCTTCCAGATAGGCTGGTTCATTGACGATGAGCAAAGGTTTGCGCGTGTCCATCATGGAGGCGTTCATATTGAGCGTATAGTCTTCGTCTGTTTCGAAATTGGCATATCGCTCATTCAATCTTTCTTCAGAGGCTTTAGAATAAGCAGCGTTCCAGGTCAGCTGTACATTGTTGAACCAGTGAACACCATTGAGCGAGTACGCCTGAACCCTCTGGTCTTCTAGTCTCGCATTCTTGATTCTGTCACTATCCAGTCCGCCTTTGGTTTGTCTTTCTCCAACACCGATCCACGTAGTAGGAGCCTGGTCAATACCATTGGCAAATTCAGCACCATCTACCTCAGTAGTGAGTCTGAATCTGTTCTCCCAATCATCCCTCCAATTGTACATGCTCTTAACATACAGGGTGTGGTTTTCATTGAATTTGTAATCCAGGTTTAATGAAAGACTTCTTCTGGTTCTTGTGACCTCATAGGTTCGGATCTCATTGACCGCCAAGAATGGATCTACTTCAATGTCCTCTTCAGAGTCAAAGTCTTCAACTTCGAATTCCCACTCAGCTTCTACATTGTCAGAACCGATTACATCTTTTCTGATTGACCCAGAAAGTACAGCTCCGAGTTTCCCGCCAAGGAATCTGTTGCTCACGACGATACCGGCATTGTAGCCCGGGGTTTCACCTACTACATTGTAGCTTCCTGCGAGCGAACCGGAAACCCTCAATCCTTCTGAGGCTCCTCTTGTGACAAGGTTGACAGATCCACCTATCGCGTCTCCATCCATCTCAGGTAGGATTGCTTTGTTTACCTGTATGGTCTGGATCATGTCGGCAGGGATAAGGTCCATTTGGATGTTTCGGTTGTCACCTTCTGCAGATGGAATTCTGTTTCCGTTGAGCGTTACAGAGTTCAGCTGAGGAGCAAGACCTCTTATGATGATGTTTCTAGCTTCGCCCTGGTCGCCTTGCATGGTGATGCCGGGAATTCTTTTCATGGCGTCACCGACGTTAGCATCAGGGAATCGGCCGATTTGATCTGCCGCCACCACATTGGTGATGTTGTCATTGGTGCGCTGCTGGTTGATGGCTTTGGCCTGGCCTTTCAGTCTGTCACCCAGTACCAATATGTCACCGTCCAGCAGTACACCCGGCTCCAGGTTGATAGTAAGTCGCTCGGAGGCACCGACGGCCACGTTTACGTCCTGTGATATGTCTTTGTACCCGATATAGGTAATTTGTACCGTATGGCTACCCTCCGGTACATCGAGAATGACGAACTCCCCGGATACGTCAGTTACAGCGCCTACGTTGTTCAGGTCGGTAAGAACCACAGTAGCACCCGGCATGGCGAGTCCGTTTTCGTCAACAATCTTGCCTTTGATCACGCCCCCTGCTGCCATAGCGAGCTGACTAAAAGCCATAGATAATAGAATAAGTAAATAGGAAAATTTTTTCATAATGATGCGGAATTTTAAATTTTACGCAAGTGTAGACGCGACACTTTACCTATTCATTAGGCAATCGTCCTTGGGCGATTATGATTTGATTAAGCAGTTTAAGGTTGGGTTATTGAATGAAGGGCAAAATGAAGTTGTTGTTAACAGATCATTTGACCATTGGAGAGGTCATTTTTTTATGACTATTTCGCACACGTAAATATTATGCAGCCAAGAAAATCATCACTATGAAAACCATTAATTATAAAGTTATCTCCCTGTTAAGTGTCGCTGCCGGACTCCTGGTTTCCTGCAATCCGTCTGCGGAAGATCAAACAGCTTCAGAATCGCGACTCATACCAATCTACGTCACCGATACGGTTAATTTCGACAGTGACGATCCTGCCATTTGGGTACATCCTGAGGATGCCACTCAATCACTCATTTTCGGTACCGACAAGAGAGAAATGGAAGAAGGGGGGATTTTCGCCTTTGACCTTACGGGTAAAGAAGTGAAAGAAAAGAGAATAACCGGAATAGATCGTCCCAACAATATTGATGTGTCCTATGGCTTTAAGTTGGATAGCGTTACTACCACAGATGTAGTGATGTTTTCCGAACGCGGTAAACAGCAAATGAGAATGTATTCCGTGCCGGACATGAAGCCACTTGATGAAGGAGGACTACCAGTATTTGAAGATAGCGAAAACCGTGCAGTGATGGGATTGGCCCTATATAAAAGGCCGGCAGATGATTCCCTTTTTGCGATAGTCAGCCGAAAAGGAGACAATGCGCCGACTGAAGATTATCTCTATCAATATGCCCTATTCAGCGAAGACGGCAAAGTGCAATCACGACTGGTGCGCAAGTTTGGGAAGTTTAGCGGAAATGGAGAGATCGAGGCGATCGCTGTAGACCATCAGATGGGCTATATCTACTATTCCGATGAACTGTATGGAATTAGAAAGTACTATGCTGACCCTGCCATGGGTAATGAGGAATTGGCAGTGTTTGGAACCGACGGATTCACAGAGGACCGCGAAGGAATATCAATCTATCATACCTCGGATAGCACAGGTTATGTGCTGGTGTCGGATCAGCAGGCACGACAGTTTCGGGTGTTCCCAAGAGAGGGGAGTGATGGAAGCCCACATACTCATGACCTGCACGCAGTGGTGAAAATGCTGGTAAATGAAAGCGACGGATCTGAAGTGTCTGCAGTAAAGTTTAATGAGGACTTCCCAGAGGGACTCTTTGTAGCCATGTCAGACAATAAGACCTTTGAGCTGTACGACTGGCGTATGATCCGGGAGGAAATATTGAAGCAGGCCCAGTAATATATTGCAATTACCGGTGTTGCGATAAGTCAATAACCTCGAAGTGAGCTTGATCAACTTTACACTGACTAAAAAGTGAAGTACCAATGAAATTGGATTGGCGAATCCATGTAGTAAACATATGTGCACATATTCGGTACTCATTAATCAGTTTTGTACCTACGTAATTGCATAAAATTAAACTAGTTTTGAGTTCGATTAAATGCCTTGAGTAGTTCAGGGCATTTTTTAATTCAAAGTATTACTAATAAGAATGAAAAGTTTAGACCTACAAGCAGCAGACAACATAAGGGCCCTCGCAGTGGCCATGGTAGAAAAGGCAAATTCAGGACACCCCGGAGGCCCAATGGGTGGAGCCGATTTCATGCACATACTCTATTCTGAGTTTCTTCGGTTCGATCCGGACGATATGAGCTGGCACAAGAGAGACAGATTCTTTATGGATGCCGGACACCTTTCTTCTTTGATGTACGCCCAGTACAGCTTGATAGGAAAGTATTCTATGGAGGATGTAGCCAACTTCCGTCAGTGGCAGTCAGTGACACCCGGTCACCCTGAGGTAGATGTAGAAAGAGGTGTGGAAAATACTTCCGGTCCTCTGGGCCAAGGCCACACGATGGGCGTAGGAGCGGCAATCGCTGCTAAATTCCTCCAGGCGCGATTCGGCAATTGGATGGATCAAAAGATTTACGGGTTTATCTCTGACGGAGGTATCCAGGAAGAAATTTCGCAAGGAGCGGGCCGTATCGCGGGTCACCTTGGGTTGAGCAACTTCATTATGTTCTTTGATAGTAATGATGTCCAGTTGTCTACCAAGACCGATCAGGTGACTACTGAGGACACTGCGAAGAAATACGAAGCATGGGGCTGGAAAGTCATCACCATCGATGCACACAACCACGATGAAATCAGAAAAGCGCTGACTGAGGCAAATGCTGAAACTGCAAAGCCTACTTTGATCATCGGTAAGACGATCATGGGTAAAGGCTGTGTAGATGCTGATGGCAACATGTATGAGGGACATACGGAACTTCACGGTCAGCCAATTGGTGCTACCGGAGCGGATTATGCTAAGACTTTGGCAAACCTTGGAGCAAACCCAGAAGACCCATTCCAAATCTTTTCTGAGGTACAAGATCACTACGCTAAAGTTTTGGATGCAAAGAGAGCTGCCGCTAAAGAAGAAAAAACTAAAGAAAATGATTGGAGATCAGCTAATGCTGAATTGGCGGCTAAGCTTGATCAGTTCTTATCAGGTGAGCTTCCTGCAGGTATCGACTTCAGTGAAGTAGCGCAAAAAGAAAATATTGCTTCAAGGGCTGCGGGGTCTGCGGTACTAGCGTATTTGGCAGACAAAGTGGAGAACATGATTGTTTCTTCTGCTGACTTGTCAAACAGTGACAAGACTGACGGCTTCTTGAAAAAGACACGATCGCTCCAGAGAGGTGATTTTGGTGGTTCATTCCTTCAGGCTGGTGTAGCAGAGCTGACTATGGCGGCTGTCGCCAATGGTATGGCACTACACGGTGGGGTAATCCCGGTTGTAGGTACTTTCTTTGTATTCTCAGACTATATGAAGCCTGCGGTACGACTCGGGGCTATTCAGGAATTGCCTGTGAAGTACGTATGGACGCACGATGCATTTAGAGTGGGAGAGGATGGACCTACGCACCAGCCGATCGAGCAGGAGGCGCAAATCCGATTGATGGAAAAAATCAAGAACCATTCTGGTGACAACAGCTTCCTTGCGTTAAGACCTGCAGATGCTGCTGAAACTACAGTCGCATGGAAAATGGCTTTGGAGAATACAAAGACTCCTTCCGGTTTGATTCTTTCGAGACAAGGAATCAAAGATGTGCCTGCTGAATCTGGTGACAGATACCAGGAAGCACTACAAGCAGAAAAAGGTGGGTACCTGGTGAAGAAAGCTGACAACCCTGATGTCGTGTTGGTGGCAAACGGTTCTGAAGTGTCGACTTTGGTAGCCGGCGCTGCGTTGCTAGAAGAGAAGAAGGGATTGAAAGTGAGCATTGCTTCGGTGATCTCCGAGGGTGTATTCAGAAGTCAATCTGCTGAGTACCAGGAAAGCGTGATTCCTTCGGATAAGCCAATTTTCGGTATGACTGCCGGGTTGCCTGCGAACCTCGAAGGTTTGGTAGGCCCTAAAGGAAAAGTATTTGGATTAGGTCACTTCGGATACAGCGCTCCCGCAGGAGTATTGGATGAGAAGTTCGGCTTCACCGGAGAAAACGTGTACAACCAGGTAGTAGAGATGCTTGGGTAAAACATTTTACGTCACTGCGATTCTTCCGTCCCGATGCAATCGGGATCGGGAGGAGAAGCAGTCTTGTAGATCACAAGATTGCTTCGTCGCTTTTTGGCTCCTCGCAATGACGGTTCGTTTTTGAAGCAGACATTATTAAAAGACATAATTAATTAAGAATAAGACATGAAATTTTTTATAGACACAGCGAACCTTGACCAGATTAAGGAGGCATACGATCTAGGAGTATTGGACGGTGTGACCACCAACCCATCTTTGATGGCGAAGGAAGGGATCACAGGAGAGGCTAACATCAGAGCGCACTACAAGGCCATCTGTGATATCGTGGATGACAAAGTAAGTGCTGAAGTGATCTCCACAGAGTTTGATGCAATGCTCAAAGAAGGTAGGGAGCTGGCGGCAATCGATCCTAAGATTGTGGTGAAAGTACCTATGATCAAAGATGGTATCAAGACCATCAAAGCATTGAGCGATGAGGGAATTAGAACTAACTGTACTTTGATCTTCAGCGCTGGACAGGCGATTTTGGCGGCTAAGGCCGGAGCAAGCTATATCTCTCCATTCATCGGTAGACTCGATGATATTGGGTTTGACGGAATGGAGCTGATCGAGCAGATCGTGGACATCTATGACAACTACGGTTTTGATACAGAAATCCTTGCTGCATCTGTGAGAAACCCTCTTCACCTGATCAAGTGTGCTGAGGTAGGAGCGGACGTAGTGACATGCCCATTGTCAGCGATCCTTGGGTTGTTGAACCACCCATTGACTGACAAAGGTTTGGCTCAATTCCTTGCGGATTACGCCAAAGGGAATAAGTAAGAAATAACGATCATAAAAATCAAACCCGTCAGGTTTTCGAAACCTGACGGGTTTTTTATTGTCCATTGACTTCTCGCCGTTGTTGGTCTTGTGACCAACAACTATTATCACAATCTTGTTGGAGACAACTCCAGCAAGGGCGTAAATAATCAGACCTTCAAGGTTTTTTGAAACCTTGAAGGTCTTGGATGATATTTGAGCACTCCAGAGATTGGGGTGCTTTTTTTAATCCCTCTTCTTCCTGAAGGTAATGGGTATGTACTCCTCGGTAGGCAGGCCGATGTGTGCAAGCTCCCATGCCTGGTCGTAGTTAGCGACGAGCTGTTTGATGCATTCCGCCCGATCCTCCGTAGGGTATGGGCATTCGTCCCAGTGAAAAATCTCTACGCGGTAGCTATACTGTTTTTTGATGCCATTGACCTTGACATCTACGCTGATTTCCTGGTCTTCCCCCACCAGTTCGGGGATTTCTATTCCGATGATTCCCATATTTAGTAATTCAAGTTATCAAATCGGGGATTACAAAAAACGTACCTTTTTGTGTAACTCTCTGATTAGTAAGTTTTTGAGTGAATAATGCATTATTGGAGTTGATCGAAAATGAAACAATCAGTGTCCGAAATAGGTGACACAAGTCATCAGACATATCATGTTTTTGAGGGAAACAATGCTAACAAATATTCGTTATCTCCGTCAATTAAACATATATTGGCAAATTGAATGATACAGCAGCTATGAAGATCAAAGGTATTTTAGGAGGGGTGGTCGTGATGACAATGTGTGGTCTTTCGTCCTGTTTCACCCCTGAGTATTCTCAAAATTACATTTCCCCCAACGAGGAAGATTTTGCCCGCTACAAGAAAGAAGCGAGCAACAGGCCCTCACCACCTAACCGTACCTCCACCATGCTGGAAGGAACCAAAGTATTCATCACCTATAGCCAGCCGGGCGTAAAAGACCGGGACATCTGGGGCGACCTGGTGGACTATGACGAGATCTGGCGAACCGGTGCCAATGAGGCTACTGTATTCTCGACTCTTGGAGATGTGCTGGTGAATGGAGATACCGTCAAGGCCGGCAACTATGCCTTGTACACTATTCCGACAGAAGATAATTGGACGATCATTCTAAACACCAAATACGATGTGTGGGGTGCGTATGATTATGAGATCGAAAAGGATGTCTTGAGATTTCAGGTGACGCCCAGCAAGCTGCCCAAGCAGGTTGAGCGAATGGCCTTCAATATTGATAAATCCGGTGTGGTGAGATTTGCTTGGGAAAATTTAGGGTTTAGTTTTGAGGTGAAACCTTTATAACTAAAACACCTATTACCATGAAAAACCTAATGTACCTATTGTTTGCAGCCGTGTTGTTTGTCTGCTCTTGCGAGGAAAAAGAATGCCCTGAGGGAATGGAAGATTGTCAGCTAAACAGCGGCGAATCCATTTGTGTGCCTGAGGGTAAATGCTAGGGTCATTAGCCAGCCAAAGCTTCTGAAACGATCAATCCCTTTACATTCTGTTGATCATTGATTGAATCAAGTTTTATTCGGATCAATTCGTTGACGTTATCAGCGTTGTGAGGTATTTCCACTTTCACGTAGTTCTCTGTAAATCCAAACATCATTCCGTCTTTCTCTTCATTTTCGAAAAGGACTTCATGTTCGGTGCCTAGCTGTGTGTCGTAGAATGCCCGTCTCTTTTTATCGGAGAGGATTCTGAGCATTTTCGATCGCTTCTGGCGAATGTTCATTGGAACCGGGTCGGCCATTTCGATGGCTGCCGTATTGGGCCGCTCCGAGTAAGTGAATACATGGAGGTAGGAGATATCCAGTTCGTTGAGGAAGTTGTACGTGTCCAAAAACTCGTCTTCTCCCTCGCCCGGAAAGCCAACAATCACATCAACGCCTATGCAGGCATTGGGCATTACTTTCTTGATCTTGGCGACTCGTTCCACATATAGTTCTCGCAGATAGCGACGGTTCATGAGCTTAAGGATCTTGTTGCTCCCCGATTGCAGCGGGATGTGAAAATGCGGAACAAACCTCTTGCTTTGCGCTACAAATTCTATGATTGGATTACTCAGGAGGTTGGGCTCAATAGACGAAATTCTATAGCGGTCGATTCCTTCTACCTCATCCAGTTCTTTGATCAGGTGGAGGAAGTTTTCTTTTCGTCTTCCATTCTGTATGCCAAAGTCTCCAATGTTCACTCCGGTAAGGACGACCTCACGTACTTCCGTTTGGGCTATCTCCCGTGCAGAAGTAATAATGTTGTCTATACTGTCACTTCGGCTCTTACCACGGGCCAGCGGAATAGTGCAAAAGGCACATCCATAGTTGCACCCGTCCTGAACCTTAAGAAAAGTCCTGGTCCTATCTGCGATCGAGTAGGCGTTGTTGAACTCCGTGGCGTTGGAAATCTCCGAAGCGCATACAATTGTTTCCTGTCTCTTTTCAAAACCCTTGAGGTGCTCGAGTAATTTGAATTTTTCTGCAGCACCCAGCACAGCATCTACTCCAGGAATTTCTGAAATCTCTTTGGGCTTGAGTTGGGCAAAGCAGCCAATGATCACCACAAAGGAGCTTGGAGAGATCTTCTTGGCGCTCTTTACGATTTGCTTACACTTCTTGTCGGCATTTTCAGTGACCGAGCAGGTATTGATCACGAAGATGTCCGGCTGATCCTCGAAAGCCACCTTTTCATAACCCTCTTCCTCAAACATCCGACCGATGGTCGATGTTTCCGAAAAATTGAGTTTGCACCCCAGCGTATAAAAAGCGACTTTCTTCATTTTTTTAATCAGGTCGCAAAATTAGGGAAATTGTGCTTTATTGATTGTCGATAATTCACATTAGATTTAAGGAAATAATCTAAATAGTTATGAAAAAAATCCAACTTGTATTATCCGCGCTGATCTTATCGATTGGCATGAGTTCATATGGTCAATCAGAAGTCGAACGAGCACTCGGTAGTTTTTCAGGAGTTCTTTTGACGCAAGTCGACGAAGCAGAATTGATAAAAGGCTCCTCAAATAAGGTCGTGCTGACCTTTACCGGGGCTAAAGAAAAACAAATCATTTCTGAGGTGGAGGCAGGCACACTCTCCATAGGCTATAAAGGAGACAAAAAACCGGAGGGAGCCACCCTGAAGGCCAAAATCTATACTTCAGGTTCGTTGGACAAACTCGAGTTAAGCACCGGCACTTCGGCAAAAGCCAAAGGACTTTCGTGGGGAAGTGATTTGAAAGTTGTCGTGACTGGGGAGAGTACATTAGATATTGATGCAAGTGCCAGCAAAGTGGACGTCCGGGTCAACAGTCGGAGTAAGATCACTTTAAAAGCCAAAGCAGAAACCGCCTTTGTGGGTATAAGTACTTCTTCAAAGGCAACCGCTGAAGTGGAGGCTACAACATTAGAAGTCAAGGTCAGTGCGAAATCCCGTCTGGACATTACAGGTTCTTCTACAACCCTCAAGGTGACCGCCAACAACTCCGGAAAATACATGGGGCATGGTATGACCTCTAAGGATCTGACCGTGCAGGCACATAGTTCTGGTCGGGCAGAGGTTCATGCATCTGAATCCATCATCGTAAATGTCGTGAGTGAGGGCAAGGTCTACTACAAAGGAAATCCTGCTTCCACTAAATTCAATGGCACCAGCTCAGGTACGATAGAGAAAGTTGAGTAAAGTTTTTTGTAATAATGACGGCACAGATGCAACCCTTTATATACAAGTGATGTCATTGAAACAAAAAACAAAACAAAAATGAAAAAGCTCATCATATTTATTGGGGTGATCGTGGCTACCACCGTATTGGTTCATGCCCAAAATAAGGAAACTCGAAATGTAGGGTCTTTCAGCGAAATCAAAGCCGGAGAGTCTGTGCGTGTTTACTTGATCCCTGGTGATAAAAACGAAGTGGTCGTAGAGACCGATGGTATAGAAGTAGATGCCGTAGAGACGGATGTCAATGGAGATCGACTGATGATCGGAATGGCGAACGGTTCATGGCGAAACTACCGGGCTGAGGTGTATGTAACTTTCAAAAAACTGAAAGGGGTAAAGGCTAGCTCGTCTTCGAGAGTAGAAAGTAAAGGAACGATCAAGTCCGATGAATTTTACGTGGATGTGAGCAGCTCAGGACGAGTGACGTTGGATTTGGATGTCGAAAAACTCAAAGTAGAAGTATCGAGCAGTGGACGGATTGAGCTGAATGGCAGTGCCACCACCCAGGTGGTGAAGGCCAGTAGCTCGGGTCGCTATTCAGGATTTTCTCTAGAGAGTGATGGTGTAAAAGCAGACGTGAGCAGCTCGGGCAGGGTAGAGGTGAGTGTAAGCAAGGAGATCTATGCCGATGCAAGCAGCAGTGGACGAATCTCATACCGAGGCAACCCCGATAAAGTAATCGCTGATACCTCCAGCAGTGGTCGTGTGTCAAAGGATAATTAAGAAGTTGTAATTCAAGTTTGATGGAAAGTCTGTCGCGCAAGCGGCAGACTTTTTTTGTTAAAGCTATTACGTTTTTCACCCCTATTAGCCGTACTCTCAAGCTTCGAGCTTGTGGCTCTTACTTGTCCTCAAGGTGATATAATGTCCTCCTTGAGTGAGGCGATAATGCTATTAAGTTAAGCCACCTAATATCCCTCTTCGGAGAGGGTGTAGGGAGAGGTCAATCAAAAACACGCTTGACTTAATAGCATTGGAGGAGGTGAAAGAGGTTGAAACTAATCTGGCGGGTGATGGAAGTCGATCTTTCAGGGATCATTTATTATTATGAACCATTCATCATTTAAATAAATCTCCTAGTTTTAAACCTCATTCAAAACGCAGAGAAAGCAACATGTCAAAACCCCTTATTCTTATAGCCAATGACGATGGGATCACCTCTACCGGGATCCGAAAATTGGTGCAACTCATGTCTCAGCTTGGTGAAGTGGTGGTAGTAGCCCCCGATAGTCCTCAGTCCGGTATGGGGCACGCCATCACGGTAGGAGATACGCTTCGTTTGGTGAAGACCGACATTTTCGGAGACATCCTGGCCTATAAATGCTCAGGTACTCCGGCAGACTGCATCAAACTGGCCAAACACGAAGTACTCAAGGGAAGAAAAGTGGACCTGGTCGTCAGCGGGATCAATCACGGATCGAATACGAGCATCAGCGTGTTGTACTCTGGTACGATGTCCGCAGCCATCGAAGGGGCCATCGAAGGAGGGCCGGCGATTGGGTTCTCATTATGTGATTTTGATTGGGGAGCGGATTTCTCGCATGTGGACGAACCGATCTTGAAAATTACCAAGCAGGTGCTGGAGCATGGTCTGCCCAAAGGAATTGCGCTCAACGTAAACATTCCCACCAAACAAAACGAACCGCTCAAAGGCATCAAGATATGTCGCCAGGCCAATGCCCGTTGGGAGGAGGAGTTTGACAAAAGGAGGGATCCGCACGGACGGGACTACTACTGGATGGTCGGCAACTTCATCAACCATGACAAAGGCGAGGACAACGACGAATGGGCGATCGCCAATAACTACGTCTCAGTAGTGCCCTGCCAGTTTGATCTGACCGCATATCATGCGATTAATGATTTGAATGAGGAGTGGGAGATATGAAAAGCCGTATTATCAGGGATATTCGATATTATGAGGAAAAACCCAAGGATTATTCTGGAACCTATGATGGCTCCTTTGGTAATGTATATAAAGGAACCTTAGATACTGTTTTTATCGGCAAGCGGATTGCTAGAAAATTGAATGAATTGGAATTAGTTTCTGGCTCATTTGATCACCTTTATATTTATCTGTCAACAGAAATGAAGGCAGGTGCAGTTGAACTTTCAAATCAATTTTCCGATGACGGAATTGTCAGTTTTAAATACGGTTTAAACCAAGAGTGCTTTAATCATCTAACTGAAAGTGAAAAGGATGAAAAAATAACCGAAGTGACTTTTGAAGTTTTACGTTTCGCTAATACGAAAGATTCAAATAAACTTAAGGTCATAGAATGCTCAATGGAATTGCTTCGAGAGAATGGTAGAGATTTATTAATTCATTATAAAACTAAAGAAACCAAATCATACAAGGTGGATGTATCATATCAGATTATGTCTGAGGATGGTTATTCCAAAATCCTTGTTGATTACAGTGATAAAAGGACAAACTCTCAAAATAACACTTGGGTGAGACTACATAGGCATGAAGATATTTATAGCCTCGTTAAGAAGATCACAGTGAAGGATAATTCAGTTATTCTTCATCCTGGCACTTCTTATTATGATAGTCTTGTGATAAAGAATTATGAGGTCCCCATTTCTGTGTCCATTTAATTGTGCGCATCTGTATCGGTTGTTTGCTAAGCTTTGACAGTACAAATTTCCACTCCAAACTCCCACCAAGAAACTTTCAACTCTCCACTTTTTACTTTCAACTAAAACCCCTACTTTTGCACCTCGATTTTTAAAAACAATAATTTTCAATGAAAAATTACGAAACAGTATTCATTTTGACTCCCGTTTTGTCTGACGATCAGATGAAGGATGCTGTAGGTAAGTTTAAGAAGGTACTAGTGGACAATGGCGCGAAAATCGTCAACGAAGAAAACTGGGGCCTTAAGAAGTTGGCTTATCCTATACAGCACAAGAAAACAGGATTCTATCAGTTGTTTGAGTTTGAGGCAGAGCCAACACTCGTAGATGCTTTGGAGACAGAGTACAGACGAGATGAGAAAATCATGAGGTTCTTGACTACATCACTGGACAAGCACGCAGTGGCCTACAACGAGAAGAGAAAGAGCGGTGCTTTTAACAAGAAAAAAGAGGAGGCTGCAGCATCATGACATTAGTAAACGAAAAGATCAACAGAGTTGACGAGCAGAAGAAGTATTGTCGATTCAAGAAAAATGGCATCAAGTACATTGATTACAAGGATCCTGATTTCCTTTTGAAGTTTGTCAATGAGCAAGGAAAACTTTTGCCAAGAAGATTGACTGGTAACAGCCAGAAGTTTCAGAGAAAAGTAACACAGGCGGTAAAGAGAGCAAGACACCTTGCGCTTCTACCTTATGTGACTGATTCACTTAAATAATTCAAGGACATGGAAGTAATATTGAAGGAAGACATCAAGGGCCTTGGGTACAAGAATGATACCGTGAGTGTAAAGCCCGGATATGGTAGAAACTACCTCATCCCTCAGGGATTTGCCATCATTGGAAGTGACTCTAACAAGAAAATGATCGCCGAAAACATCCGTCAGGCAGCGCACAAAGCTGAGAAGATCAAGCAGGATGCGACTGACATTGCGGAGAAAATGGGCGAATTGGTATTGGAAATCAAAACCAAAGCTGGAGAGACTGGCAAAATCTTTGGTGCTATTACGGCACTACAGGTTTCTGACGCTTTGAAAGCACAAGGTTTTGAGATCGACAGAAAGAAAATCTCTTTCGGTAGCAACATCAAAGAACTAGGTGAGTACACCGTTTCTTTGGACTTGCACAAAGAAGTGCAGCATGACATCAAAGTCAATGTAGTTGCTGAATAAGCGATCATAAGATAAATTTGATCCCGTTTCGATGCTTTCGGAACGGGATTTTTTTTGCCTAAACTTTACTACATGAACTTGATTCGTCTTACAGAACTGGCTCCTGAACAAAAAGTCTCTGTTTTCAAACTATGGAAAACAGAGTACCCTGTTACGCTATCGTTCAGAACCATAAAGGATATGGATGATTTTATGGACGTGCTGCTGGACAAGGAGTACCTGCTGTGTGTTGATGATAATGGAGTGCTGATGGCCTGGATGGGATTGTTTACCCGTGAAGACGAGCGCTGGTTTAGCATCCTGGTGGACTCGGAGCATCAAGGTAAAGGACTGGGAAAAATGCTGCTTGATGAGGCGAAGAAAATTGAAGATTCGCTGAACGGCTGGGTGCTGGATCACAACCGGGATAAAAAGGTGGATGGCGATCCTTACTATTCACCACTGAGCTTTTATTTGAAGAATGAGTTTGATGTGTACCCGGATACTCGCTACGAACAGAATGGCGTATCTGCCTTGAAAATCAACTGGACGAAAGAATGAGTTCGGACTCCCTGCGCACCGAAATCAAAATCCCCAGATCTGATTGGAATATTGGGTTGAAGGACTCTGTGGTGACGATCGGTTCCTGCTTTTCGGACACGATAGGAGAGAAGCTGCGGCAGTATAAATTTAAGATCAGTGTCAATCCGTTTGGCACGGTCTACAACCCCATCTCTATTTTCAACCTGTTGCAAGATGAGGAAGTTGACCCAGGCAGGGTGGTGAAAAGCCAGGGAATGTACCTTCACTATGATTTTCATTCGGCATTCCGAAGTTCCAAAGAAGATGAATTATTGAAATCGCTGGCAGAATCCAAGCGATCGGCGATCAGCGACTTGCGATCAGCGACCTATCTAATCATCACCTTCGGCACCTCCTGGATTTATGAATTGAAATCCACGGAGGCCATAGTCGCCAACTGCCACAAAGTTCCCCAAAAGGAATTCAGCAAACGACTGCTCGGACTGAAGGAAATCATCAAGGCCTTTGATCAATTGGTCGAGCATCTGAAGAAGGTCAATTCCGAATTGAAAATACTCCTAACAGTAAGTCCGGTCAGGCACATCAAGGATGGGATTCAGGAAAACCAGCTGAGCAAGTCCATACTTCGGGTGATTTGTGATTTTGCAGTTTCGTCATATGATCATGTGCAGTATTTCCCCTCGTACGAAATCATGATGGATGACCTGAGAGACTATCGGTTTTACAAAGATGATCTCATACATCCCACGGCTTTTGCTGAAAACTACATCTGGGAGCGGTTTCAGGAAACTTACTTTGACAAAGCGACCCTTGAGTTTGCGAAGGAATGGAAGGCCATCCTTTCGGCCCTGGAGCACCGGCCTTTCAACCCGCAGTCCGATGAGCATCAGCGCTTCATTAAGCGGCAATTGGATAAGCTTAAGGAACTGTCCACCCTATGCGATGTGTCGAGTGAAACAACCCGATTCGAAAAACTATTGGGTTAAAGGACAGCTCTGAGTTTCTCTATTTCTTGTTCAATGCCATCGATGTTGCCCATAAAAACCACTTCTCCGGATTGATTTAGCAACACAACCGTAGGATAAACATAAACACCAAAGGCATCCATGTCCGATTGCTTCCCTGCAAGAACAGGGAATGAATATTCTTCCTTGAGATCTGAAAAAGCTTCGCCTTCCTTGTTGCCCTTCATATATCGATTTATAGCATAGAGTTCCACCTGATCGTCATCTTTGTATTTGTCGTAAAGACGCTGCACCTCAGGGAATTTGGTATAACATGGACCACATCCTATAAACCAAAAATCCAGCATCACGACCTTGCCTTTGAGCGCTTCGTTATCAATGATTTCTCCCTGTTCATTGGGCAGTGCAAAGTTGACCACTTTTGCTTCGGTAACCTGGCCTGACCAGTTGCCAAACTCTACCTTGTGGATCCAAAGCTCATAGCCCTTGATACCCATGAGAATTGGGAAAATGGCTAAAACGGCTGGGACAATAAACTTTTTCAAGTTGTCCCTGTGTAGCAAGAAAGCTGCGATCATCCCAAGGATGACCGAAATGTATGTGGGGCTCATTTTGAGGAGGAACTTGGCGCTGGGAGCGGAGACAAACAGGAATGTCAAAACGGCCAATGGAGGGATGATTATCCCCCAAAGCCCTACCTTGGTCTTAAAAAAACGGAGAAACATAAAAATGAGCACTGCTGTGAGCAGAAAGCTTAAAAGAACTGCAATCCCCGGATTGTCTCCATACGCCATTAAAAATGGGTAAACAATACCAATGAAGGAAAGAACGATGATCAATAAAACAATGAGGACGCGAATGATGATTTGTTTGGCAGTCATAATCAAAATAAACGGGTGGACTACTGTAAGATAAGGAAATATCAACAAGTTAAACTTTCATGGAGTTCCCGTATAGGTTGCGTTCGGGAGATTCTAAGTAGATTATATGCTAACCAAAACCAAATTGACATGGAAAAAACATGACTTACTTTGGCCGTTTTTGGCGCTTGGAGTTCTCGCGATTTCCTCATGCGAGGATGAGGAATCCGCCTGCTACATTTGTGAATATAACAATGGATCTTCCTCCGGATCGACTGAGTTCTGCGAAGAAGATTGTCCTCCGGGACTGGGAGCTTTGTGCTCAGTGACCGCCTGGGAAGATGACGGCTACACCTGTACAAGCAGTAGTCAGGCAAACAAAAAAAGGAGCAAACCGCTCCTTTTTTCTAATTTAGTTCTTGTCGAAATATGAGTCATCACGACTCTTCTGATCCTCCCGTATCCTTAGGTTTAGCCTCGCCAGGCTCTGAAGTGTCAGTTTTTTGCGATTTAGCCTTAGTAGCGGGTTTCTTCTTTTTGCTCTCTGCCAAAGCCTGAATTTCCTCAACTGATTTGCCTTTAAGATAATCGGGAAGGTTCATTCCAGCCATTTGGAACATTTCCTCAAGCGGCGGTACTGACTTGTAAAGACCCGAAATGAAGTTGGCAGTCGACGATTTGTCGCCATTGCCGCCACCTTCCCAGACGGTCACCTTGTCGATCTTGATGTTTTGGATAGCTTCTGTCTGCAGTCTCACGAGCTCGGAGAGTTTGTCAGCGACTATCAACAGTACTGCGTCTTGCGAATTCTTACCAGCGGCTTCCACAATTCGCTTGAATCCTTCCGCCTGCTTGGTCAATACTTCAAAAATACCTTTCGCCTCGGCCTCCTTCTTGAATAGAATGGCATCGGCTTCCCCTTTGGCCTTTCTTCGGATCATTTCCGCTTCAGCTTCTGCAGCAATTTCCACTTTTTGTTTGTCTATTTCCGCGGGGACTACTATGTCGGCAGTTTGAGAGGCTTTGTCTCTGTTGGCTCGGGCAGCCTCGGCTTCTTGCTCAGCAGCATAAGCCTCTTCCAGCGCTTTGGCGCTCTGTACTTTTTCGGCAGCGATGGCGACTCTTTGAGCTTCTGCTTCCTTCTCACGCCTGTAGGCATCGGATTTTGCTATGGTGATTTGGGCAGTGTTTTCTCCCTCCACAGCCGATGCATTTGCAGACGCCACCTGTACGCGTTGCTCCTGGTGGGCGTTGGCCTCACCGATTGATCCATCCCGGTCTTTTTCTGCCACACTCTTCCTGGCATCGTTGATGGCCTTGGCAGCAGCTTCCTTACCCAGCGCCTCGATATACCCGGACTCGTCCTTTATGTCCGTCACGTTCACGTTGATCAGCTTAAGACCGATTTTCTTCAGTTCCGCTTCCACGTTGGAGGCGACATTCGCCAAAAACTTGTCCCGGTTGCTGTTGATTTCTTCGATGTCCATCGTAGCCACCACCAAACGCAGCTGACCAAATATGATGTCTTTAGCCAAATCATGGATATTTTCCTGGGTCAGGCCCAAAAGTCGTTCGGCAGCGTTGTTCATGATTCCCTGCTCAGTGGAGATACCCACGGTAAACCGGGAAGGCACATCTACACGGATGTTTTGACGGCTCAGTGCATTGGTCAGACCTACTTCAATGGATATTGGAGTGAGATCCAGGAATTCATAGTCTTGTATAATGGGCCAGATAAACGCTGCTCCGCCATGAATACATTTAGCCGAAAGGCCCTGATCGTCAGCACCCCGGCCGACCTTTCCATACACGACCAGTATGCGGTCGGATGGACATCTTTTGTAGCGTTGAAAAAGTCCTATGAGCAGGACGAATATGAAGACTACGACTACTGCAAAAATGAAAACAAAACTTCCCATGATTAGATTGATTTAGAAACTAATAGAATATCGTCGTTGATGACCTCTTTGACAGAAATAACCATTCCTGTAGACAGGTCTTCATCATCATCAGTGATGGCCTCCAGCTCGCGTAGCGAACTTTGCACCTTGATGTGAACCTTGCCTATGTTGCCTCGTTTGGCCTTGATCGTAAGGTATACTTCGCCTACACCTCCAATGGCATTTTTGATGTCCATCGTGCCACTATCCGTCAGCTGGCTGAAATAATAGAATATGGCACCCATAAGCGCCATCATCAGAATGCCGGAGACGATAGAGATCAAAATGGTGAATTCGTTGCTGAACCCTGCGTTTAATCCGGCTATTCCTGTCCAGGAAAAAATGGTAAAAAAGCCGACAAAATTTTTGATGGTGAAGAACTGGAAACCAACACCATGATCATGGTCAATTTCGACATCAACGGAGCCATCAGAATGCAGCTCTCCGCCAACGAAGGTCAGGATCATTTGGAGTAAAAAGATGATGGTAAACGGGATGGCAAATCCCCAGTAGATTTGTTGGATGGTGGACAGCGTATCCCACCAATTTCCAAGATTAATATCCATACAAGCTCGGGTGGTTTATCTCTGAGCCAAAATATTCATTTTTCAGTTATAAGCAAAGTGTTCGAAGCATTTGTCTGACTGAATATTAAATACCTATCAATTCGCCCACTCGGTAAACTGCAGGTGCTTGACAGAATCCCCGGAGTTTTTCAGTTCGATCAACGCATCAATACCGATAGACAAGTGCTTCTCGACATAGTTGATGGTCACTTCATCATCGCTTTGAGAGGTCTTGACACCTTCTGGGATCATAGGATTGTCGGATACCAATAGCAATGCTCCACGGGGAATTTCATTGATAAACCCTACGGTGAAGACGGTGGCTGTTTCCATATCAATACCCATGGCCCGGATGGTGCGCAGATACTCTTTGAATTTTTCGTCATGCTCCCAAACCCGGCGGTTGGTGGTGTACACCGTGCCCGTCCAGTAGTCCATGGCATGTTTTTGGATCATGGAGGAAACGGCTCTCTGGAGGCGAAAGGAGGGGAGGGCCGGTACTTCCGGCGGAATGTAGTCGTTGCTGGTACCCTCTCCGCGAATACCTGCTATGGGCAATACAAAATCGCCGATTTTGGTCTTATGCTTTAACCCTCCACATTTTCCCAGGAGGAGGACAGCCTTAGGCTCAATGGCCGATAAGAGGTCCATGACAGTGGCTGCCATGGCCGACCCCATCCCAAAATTGATCAGGGTGATTCCGTTGGAGGATACGGACTGCATGGGTTTGTCCTTGCCGTAAATTTCTGCACCGAAACGTTCAGCAAACATGTTGATGTAGTTGCCAAAATTGGTCAGAAGGATGTAGTCTTCAAATTCCTCTAATCTACGGCCGGTATAGCGGGGCAGCCAGTCTTTGACAATTTCTTCTTTGGTTTTCATTGATGTATTGGGTTGTTACACAAATGTAAACCTCAGGACGATACTGTGGCTATCACACAAGATTATGATTTAGATAAAATTCGTTGGACGGAAATTAGAGTATTTCCAGATTGAAGTCCATCACACCGAAGATTCCATCCGTGTCGGATTGATAGTCCACGATTCTGCATGATTCAGCTGTTCGGGCCAGGGTGTCATGTTCGATCCTCTCATCCCCTAGAAAATAGCTTTGGGTGACCAGGGTCCTGTATCCTTCGGCAGTGATTTTGAAATGAATATGCCTGGCCCTGCTGCCATACAATCCAGGCCTAATGCTGGCAAAAGCATACTTTCCTTCGCCATCAGCTAGCACAAATCCTCTGAGTGTCACTTCCTCAGGAGGGTAATCGCTTATATCTCCTGATCCTTCAGGATGGTACGCTCCATTGTCATCAGCATGCCAGATTTCTATCTTGGCATTTTGGAGTGGGTTGGATTGACCTTCACCACCGTATACCACCCCTTCCATCATCATGGGTGTTCCCGGCAGGTTTTGGGTATTGATGTTGACCACATTGGGTGAGTTTTCTACAAAGAAGGGTCCCAGTGCATCAGAGCCGGTGATTTTGCAATCATCCGCTGGGTCGATTTCAGGCGTGTCTTTTTCCTCGCATGAGGATATGAGGGCGGGGGATACCAGTGTGGCAAGTCCCATTTTTTGGATAAACTTCTTTCGGTTCATGGTTATTGGTTTAGATAGTAAGAAAGACAAATCGTAGCAAAATTTATACCAGCTAATCGAATAGTCATTACAGGCTCCTGATCTGCACTTGTCAGTAATCGGAATAATTTTGACATCTTTGGCTATGAAGTATTGGTTATTTGTACTGTTGGTTTCGGTAGGCTGGCGTTGCCATGGGCAATTTGGTATTACCACCCAGATCCCGCATTTCCAAAGAGGCACCCTTGTGACCAATGATCTGGATACCCTGATGGGTTCCTTTAAAATGAAAAGCTTTTCGTTCAAGATATCCGTTTTGGGAGAGTCGAGGCCCCGCAAGATTCCTAAGCTGGAGGTAAAGGCGTATTCTTTTGCTTACGATAACACCTGGTATTATCAATTCAGGGATGGGTTTTATCGGCTGATGGCGGACGGCGAGGTGCGGCTGTTTAGAAAGATAGAAACCAGCAGCTACTATGACGCAACCACCAACTATCACCAGCAGGTCAAGACCAGGTACTGGGCAGTGAAGCGAGAGAACGAACCTGAGCTGACGCTGCTGCGGGTGACCGGGTCCATAGGGTACGACAAAGGATACTTTCGTGAAAAGGCCAGCTATTATTTTCAGGATGCTCCGGAGATCGTGGATGCAATCAGGGTGGGGCAGTACAATGACGAGGCAAGCATCACCAGTCTGGTGAAAAGGTACAATCAATGGTTGAAACTGCAGCAGGCAATTAAGGAAACGGAAGGGAATGACGCAGAGTAGTTAGGCTGTTAGGGTTGCTTTATTTCCTCGGGTAGCGGCTGCGTCTTGATCCTAAAGCTAAACCGCTCCTCAAGCGGTTCGATTTCTGTGATGATACAACTGTTTTGAAGCTCGGTCTTGGCTTGATCGATGACCAGGTCAAACATCGATTGCACATCTGCTTCCAAGAGTTCGAAGTATTCTTCCTTGGTCTCGGGCAAGACCTTAAGGCTGAAGTTTTCGGAGGTAGGGTTGTATGAATACTTCACTTTCACCCTAGCAAAATATACTATCAATTCAAAATCATCAAAGATGTAAGTTCTATGTTATCAACAAGTTACCCACTGGTGTGGAACACCCTCGGGCACTCCCGATAGTTATCGGGATGCAACGCGTTCGGACTTTGTAAGTAATTGGGAATGTCTAATGCTGATTCCCAGGCAGTGGTCAATCCCCCTTGTGAAGCATCGTCCTGCTTTTAGAAACAGCAGGGGTCGCTTCTCCCTTTGCAAAGGGGAAATGCAGGGTGCTTTGATTTGCAGGAGGTTGGTATTGGGGGATTGGTTTTTATGGAATTTAGACTCAAGTGGATGCTTGCTGTAGTTCCATGCTGGCGCGCATTTGTAATGCGTGCCCGTTTATATTTGGCACTTCAAGTGCCAAGGTAGATTTCGAACGCATCACAGATGCGCTCGAGCGGAATATTATCAGTTCAATGGTGAATTCTATTCGCTTGAAGTTGATGGTCAAGTACAGTTGTTCATGAAAAAGAACAAGAATACAACCATTACCGCTTCTGGAGATGTTAATACATCGAATAGTCAAGACTGGGCCGTAAAAAGAAGGCACGAGCTATTTCTTACAAGTTTACGATCACCCTCAGAGTCACTAGTGAAATCTGCATATACTGGAGGGTTCAGAAATAGGGCTACTAATTTCTTTTTTGATTCACCTGTTATAGTAAGGGACATCAATGCTGGCATGTATGATAAACCCAAGACCTGGCCCCAATTGGTCAAAAGGTATAATCAATGGTTTAGACATCAACAGGCTGTAAAAAAGGAAAAAGAATCCAAAAGTGATGATGCAAAATGACGGGTGATTTCGCTGCAGGCTTTTCGCATTTTTAGTATACAGACCCTGGCAGAAAGAACATTAAGTCTATTGCAAATCCCAAAATTTCCCTTTTCTTTGCACCTCCTAAAAAGAATGAAGAACAACACCCCATATATCGTTTCATTCAGCGCTACTCTCAGGAGGAGGAGCAGGAGACCCTTTTGGGTCTGACATTTCTATGGTGTCCTATGGGGAAGCCGGAGCAAGCCGCTCAAATTCATTATTCAATCATACCATTAGTTTCAAAGTTCATCAACCATGAACGTTAAAGTGCATTATGCGACCGCTGAGCATATCGGCTATGCGGAGGAGATTTGCGAGCTGATTGAGACGGCTGCCAAGGCCCGTGGGACGGGTATTGCGAAGCGCGAGCCCGAGTACGTCCGTACCAAGCTCCGCAACGAAAACGCCGTGATTGCCCTCGATGGGGACAAGCTGGCGGGCTTTTGCTATATCGAAGTATGGCAAAACAAAGAATACCTGGCCAACTCCGGTCTGGTAGTCCATCCTGACTACCGAAACCTTGGCCTGGCCAAGATGATCAAGAAGAAGGTTTATAAGTTATCAAAAGAGAAATACCCTGGAGTAAAGATATTCGGGATCACGACTAGTTTGGCAGTGATGAAGATCAATTACGAGCTGGGGTACCAGCCGGTGACTTTCTCGGAGCTGACCACCGATGAGGCATTTTGGAATGGCTGCAAAAGCTGCGTAAACCACGACATCCTGGAGCGCAACAATCACCGAAACTGTTTGTGTACGGGTATGCTTTTGGATCCTGCAAAGAATAACTTTGTACTGAAAGAAAAGAATTTCGTCCAAAAAGGATTGGACAAACTGGCGGATTTTAAGAACAAGCGAAAACAAAAGAAATGAGTAAGA
Organism: Reichenbachiella sp.; assembly: GCA_965222305.1. Taxonomy (GTDB): domain Bacteria; phylum Bacteroidota; class Bacteroidia; order Cytophagales; family Cyclobacteriaceae; genus Reichenbachiella. The sequence continues at coordinate 1,727,420 of OZ244943.1, read as the reverse complement.
AGAAAGTTGTATTGGCGTTTAGCGGAGGCCTGGATACTACCTACTGTGCCTTCCACCTGAAAGAAGATTTGGACCTTGATGTGTACACCGTACTGGTGAATACCGGTGGCTTCTCAAAAGAGGAGTTGGAAGAAACATCAAAAAAGGCGGCTTCCTACGGAGTGGTCAGTCATGAAAACCTGGAAGTGACACAGGAATTCTACGATGAATGCCTTAAGTATCTGATCTACGGAAACGTCCTGAAAAACAATACCTACCCACTGTCTGTAAGTGCGGAGCGTGCGTTTCAAGCATTGGCCATCGCCAAATACGCTAAGAAAATAGATGCTGAGTACATTGCCCATGGTAGCACCGGAGCAGGTAACGACCAGGTTCGTTTTGATCTGATTTTCCAAATCATCTGTCCGGATATTGAGATCATCACGCCGATCCGTGACAACAAGCTTTCTCGTCAGGAAGAAATCGAATACCTGAAAACCAAAGGCGTGGATCTGCCTTGGGAAAAAGCCAAGTACTCTATCAATAAAGGCCTCTGGGGAACCTCGGTAGGTGGTGCAGAGACTTTGACCTCTGATCAGACTTTGCCGGAAGAGGCATTTCCCTCTCAAGTGGAAAAGCAAGGGTCTGAGGAGGTTGACCTGATGTTCGAAAAAGGAGAACTGGTTGGGCTCAATGGTGAGAGAATGGGTTCAGTAGAAGCCATTGAAAAGCTTAACGACATTGCTTCTAAGTATGGAATTGGACGTGATATCCACGTGGGAGATACCATCATCGGTATCAAAGGCCGTGTGGGATTTGAGGCGGCAGCCCCTGTGATCATTCTGAAAGCGCACCACACTTTGGAGAAACATATTTTGACCAAGTGGCAGCAGCACTGGAAAGAGCAGTTGGCCAATTGGTACGGTATGCTGCTGCACGAGGGACAATTTTTAGATCCTGTGATGCGGGACGTGGAGAAGTTCCTTGAGAGTACCCAGAGAAACGTAACCGGAACCGTGAAGGTGAGCTTGGGTGTCTATCGATTCTTTGTGATCGGTATTGAGTCTGAAAAAGACCTCATGCAGTCTGAGTTTGGGCAGTACGGTGAAATGAACAACGGTTGGTCTGGTGAAGATGTAAAAGGCTTCACCAAGATATTGGCCAATCAATCGAAAATCTATTACTCTTTGAATGATGATTAAAGTAGGAATTATAGGAGGTGCCGGCTACACTGCAGGTGAATTGCTTCGGATACTAGTAGGTCACCCTGAAACGGACATAAGCTTCGTACACAGTACGAGCAACGCAGGAAATCCTGTGTATTCAGTTCACAAGGATCTGGTAGGTGATCTGGACATAGATTTTGCTTCTGAGTATCACTTTGATGTAGATGCCCTGTTTATTTGCTCGGGGCATGGCAATTCACGGAAGTTTGTAGAAGCAAACAATATTCCTGAATCAGTCAAGATTATTGACCTCAGTAACGATTATCGTTTGAAGGATGATGCTGATGGGTTTGTTTACGGTTTGCCGGAGCTGAACCTAGAGGCCATTAAAACTACTAAGAGATTAGCGAATCCCGGGTGTTTTGCGACGGCTATCCAGTTAGGACTTTTGCCTTTGGCAGCGAATGGATCACTGACCGGCAATGTCCATGTGAATGCTATTACAGGGTCTACCGGTGCAGGGCAGCAACCTACATCAACCAGTCACTATAGCTGGAGAAATAACAACATTTCGATCTACAAGGCTTTTGCTCATCAGCACATGGATGAGATCGGGGAGTCAGTACATCAGTTGCAACCGGAGTACAAGGGCAAGATCAAATTCCTTCCCGTACGGGGAAACTTCACAAAGGGGATTTTCGCCAGTTTGTATTTGGATCTTCCGGATGTAAAGGAGGATGAGGTCATTGGATGGTACAAGGGGTTTTATAAAGATGCTCCTTTCGTTCATGTGCTGGACAATGCGCCGGACATGAAGCAGGTGATCAACACCAACAAATGCTTGTTGCATGTTGGTAAGCACGCAGAAACTGTATTGATCACTTCCTGCCTCGACAATTTGATCAAAGGAGCTAGCGGTCAGGCAGTACAAAATATGAACCTGATGTTTGGATTGGATCAGGAGACTGGATTGAAATTGAAGAGTTTGGGATTCTAGATGAATAGTTAAAAAGTTAGTTGGTTATTGAGTTATTGGTTATGTCATCATTTACGTCTTTCGAGGAACTGGAGGCTTGGAAACTGGCCAGAAACTTTAAAAATGAAATTCGAGAGTTGGTGAAAACTTTTCCTAGTGATGAAAAGTACAGGCTCGTTGACCAACTGATTCGGTGTACGCTATCCGTAGGGGCTAATATTGCTGAGGGCTTTGGTAGATTTCATTACAAGGAGAATACCAAGTTCTGCAGAAATGCAAGAGGTAGTCTTATGGAGACCTTAAACCATCTGATTGATGCACTGGATGAGGGATACATTGACGATGAATGCTTGGACGGTTTTAGAGAAAAGATTTTTCACTGCAACAAAGTCCTAAACGGTTATATTAATTATTTGAACAAACGAGCCCAGGAATAACCCAATAACTTTTAACCATTAACCTAATAACTAAAAAAAGACATGAAAATAGCACTAATAGGAGTCGGAAACTTAGGATTGTCCATCGCTAATGGCTTGGTGAACCAGACGGATTTTGAGGTTGAACAATTGGTTTTGACCAAAAGAAACGTTTCTCACCTGGATGAATGGAAGAAGCATGAGAATGTGCTAGTGACGCCCAGTAATGTAGATGCCGTGCGGGCTTCTGATGTCATCATTCTCTGCGTCCAGCCGGGGCAGGTGAATGGAATCTTGGATGAAATTCGTGACGAACTGGATGAAGACAGGCATGTGTTGATCTCTACGATTACCGGTCGGAAACTTCATGAATTGTCAGCGGCAGCTGGCAAAGATGTAGCCATCATCCGCAGTATGCCCAATACGGCTATTTCCGTTGGGCAGTCGATGACCTGTCTGTGTACGAATGGTTCCGGACATGAGAAGATAGAGCTGGCAGAGAAGATCTTCAACGCCATGGGACAGACCCTTGTGATTGAAGAGGAGCTTATGCAGGCAGCTACGGTGATTTGTGCGAGCGGCATCGCATTTTGGATGAGGTTGATCCGGGCTACTACCCAGGGAGCGATCCAATTGGGGTTTGATGCTCCTGACGCATTGCATATGGCCAAACAGGCCTGTATGGGTGCGGCGAGTCTCCTTAAGGAATCTGATAGCCACCCCGAGACGGAAATCGATCGTGTGACGACCCCTCAGGGATGCACGATTGCCGGCTTGAACGAGATGGAGCATGAAGGCTTAAGCTCGGCTTTGATCAAAGGCCTGGTGAAGTCTTATGATAAGATTAGTGATATAAGTAATAAGAAGTAAAGTTTGGTGTCATTTCGACCCTGAGGTACGAAGGGGAGAAATCTTATAATCATCAATGAGATTTCTCGTCGCTACGCTTCCCTCGAAATGACAAATGATATAACAATGGACAACTACAACGTGTACCCCGTATTTGACATAACGATAGAAAAGGCGAAGGGCCATCATGTCTATGATGATAAGGATCAGGAGTACCTTGATCTCTATGGAGGGCATGCGGTGATCTCTATCGGTCATTCACATCCCAAGTATGTCAAAGCAATTTCAGAACAGGTGTCGAATATAGGGTTCTACTCCAATTCCATCAAGATGCCATTGCAATACAAGCTGGCAGAGAAATTAGGGAACCTTTCCGGTTTCCCGGATTATCATCTGTTCTTGTGCAACTCTGGAGCTGAAGCCAATGAAAATGCGTTAAAGCTGGCGTCCTTCAAAACCGGAAGAAAGAAAATCGTGGCCTTCAAGAATGGATTTCATGGCCGAACTTCGTTAGCTGTGGCTGCCACGGACAATCCAAAGATCCAGGCACCTGTCAATTCTACCGAATACGTAAAGCTGTTCGAGTTGGGCGATATCGAGGGTGTTTCCATGGCCCTTTCGGGAATGGAAATAGCTGCGGTGATCATCGAAGGAATCCAGGGGATCGGAGGCATCAATGAGCCTGGAGCTGAGTTTCTGGAGGATCTGGAGAAGGTTTGTAAGAAAACAGGAACAATCCTTATTCTGGATGAAATCCAGTCAGGCTATGGCCGAACCGGAAAGTTCTTTGCATTTCAATATTCAAATATCAAACCTGACCTGATCACAGTAGCCAAAGGAATGGGGAATGGTTTCCCAATCGGAGGGGTGTTGATTAGCCCGGATTTTGAGGCTAGTTACGGACAGTTGGGAACTACATTTGGTGGGAATCACCTAGCATGCTCTGCTGCCAATGCGGTGCTGGATGTGATCGAAGAGGAGAGACTTGTAGCAAATGCCAAAGAATTAGGAGAGTACCTAATTTCCGAATTGTCCAAAATACAAGGAATCAAAGAAGTCCGTGGTAAAGGCCTTTTGATCGGCGTAGAGTTTGATTACCCTGTGAAGGAAATCAGAGGGAAACTCCTGAATGAATTCAAGATGTTCACCGGTGCAGCCAGCAATCCGAATGTCCTTCGATTGTTGCCTCCAATGGGCATTACGAAGGAGGTAGCGGATCAATTTATTGATGCATTGAAGACTATTGTGAATTAAATAGAATCGAACAGTATTGTCATTTCGAGTGTAGCGAGAAATCTCATCAGGCCCTATTGATAATCCTTCGAGAGCTTCAGGATGACTCAGGAGACAGGTTCGAAACAATTGATGATTATGAAAAATTTCTTTTCCATAGATGATGTAGACGATCCCAAGAAATGGGTCGACGAGGCAATCGCCTTGAAAAAACAAGTTGAAGAAAACGGCCCCATGGCGAAAGACGGAAAGTCTATCTGTCTGCTATTCTTTAACCCAAGTTTGAGAACCCGTCTGAGTATGCAGAAGGCAGCATTTAATTTGGGGATCGAGTCAGTGGTGTTTAACCTGGCCAGTGACGGATGGCAGCTTGAGTTCGGTGACGGAGTGGTCATGAATGGCAATAAGAGTGAGCACATCATCGAGGCAGCCGGAGTGATCAGTAGCTACTTCGATGCGATTGGTATTCGTTCATTTCCTGGATTGGAAAATAAAGAAGAAGACTACAGTGAACTGATCTTATCGCAGTTCATCAAGCACTGCACGATCCCGGTGATCAATATGGAGTCGGCCACACTTCACCCACTTCAGTCGTTTGCCGATTTGATCACCATCAAGGAGTTTTCAAAGGTAGTAAAACCTAAGGTGGTGGTGTCGTGGGCACCGCATCCAAAGGCTCTTCCACAGGCAGTGACGAACTCCTTTCTTCAATGGGCCGGACAGATGGATTATGACCTTGTTTTGACCCATCCAGAGGGCTATGAATTGGCGGATGAATTTGCATCGAATGCCACCCTGGAATACGACCAAAACAAGGCGTTGGAAGGAGCGGATTTTGTCTATGTCAAGAACTGGTCATCGTATCAGGATTACGGAAAAATATTGAGCCAGGACCCGAGCTGGACGATCACCAAAGCGAAGATGGATTTGACCAACGACGGCAAGTTTATGCACTGCCTTCCGGTACGTCGAAATGTGATCGTTGCGGACGAAGTATTGGACAGCGACAGCTCGATTGTAATTCCACAGGCAGGGCACCGATTGACGTCTGCTCAGTTGGTGTTGAAGAAGCTGATGAGAACAATATAACGCTACTCTGAGTGCAACGAAGAGTCTTATGATTTGATGAGATTCTTCGCTCCATTGCATTGTGCTCAGAATGACAAATCAAAGAAATGGAAAAACTAACCATAGTCAAAATAGGAGGTAAGGTCATCAACGAAGAGGATCAGTTGGATGCCTTTCTCGAGAAGTTTGCCAAGCTCGAAGGGCTTAAGCTACTCGTGCATGGAGGTGGGAACATTGCTACTAAGTTGCAGGAGAAACTGGGTGTGCCAGTGCAGATGATCGAGGGTAGGAGAGTGACCGATAAGGAGGCCATTGAAATTGTGACCATGGTGTTCGCTGGTTTAAATAAGAAAATAACTGCAAAGCTTCAAGGTATTGGTTTACAGTCAGTTGGCCTTTCGGGTGCAGATTTCGGTCTTATTGGCAGTAAAATGCGTGAAAAGACGCCCATTGACTATGGATATGTTGGTGATATTCAGTCAATTGATTTTAGTTGCGTAAAGTTATTGTTTGATGCTAAAATCACTCCTGTGGTATGTGCTTTGACGCATGACGGAAACGGTCATTTGTTGAATACCAATGCTGATACGATTGCCTCAGAATTGGCTAGAGCGCTTAGCAACGAATACGAGGTGGATTTGGTCTATTGCTTTGAGCAGCCCGGCGTACTGAGTGACTTTGAAAACAAAGTGGTCATCTCTAAAATTGATCAGGAAGGGTATGCAAAGTTTAAGGCTGAAGGAATCATCAGCGATGGGATGATTCCAAAACTTGACAATGCTTTTGCAGCCATCAATGACGGAGTGACGACCGTGAAAATTTGCCATTTCGATTCTGTGGATACACTACAATCTGATGAATACACAGGCACAGTGCTATGCTAGAAATTGATTCTAAATATCGACCGGAAACCCAAGTGGCTGTCGAACTTTTGGCAGGTCTGATCTCCCTTGAATCTTTTAGTAAAGACGAAGATGAGACGGCCGATTTGATCCAGGATTTTTTGATTGCAAAAGGAGTGACTGTCGAACGATCGGGCAATAATGTCTGGGCTAAATCAAAGTACTTTACGAGTACCAAACCGACGATACTTTTGAACTCTCATCACGACACGGTGAAGCCTGCCAGTTCGTATACTAAAGACCCATTCGAGCCTCATGTCGAAGAGGGTAAATTGTACGGCTTGGGAAGCAATGATGCAGGAGGTCCATTGGTGAGTTTGATCATGACATTTTTGCATTATTACGACCGTGAGGACTTAGCATTTAATTTGGTTTTGGCGGCCACTGCCGAAGAGGAAATATCCGGTGTGAATGGAGTGACGTCCATTCTTTCTGAGCTTGAAAAAATTGATCTGGGAATTGTTGGCGAACCCACACTAATGGACATGGCGATTGCTGAAAAAGGGCTGATCGTTTTGGATTGTGAAGCCAAGGGAGTGAGCGGTCATGCTGCAAGAGATGAAGGTGAAAATGCGATCTACAATGCACTCGCTGAAATCGAAAAAATAAAAAGTTTCAAATTCGACAAAGAGTCTCAGTATCTCGGACCGATTAAACTTTCTGTGACACTCATCGAGGCGGGAACACAACATAACGTAGTGCCTGATCGATGTAAATTTGTAGTGGACGTGAGAACTACGGATGCATATTCCAATAAGGAAACTGTTGATATTCTAAAAGAGAATTTGGAATTGGAAATTAAGCCTCGCTCGTTGCGGTTAAATTCATCCGGTATTCCACAGGATCACCCCATCGTCAAGCGGGGCGAAGAACTAGGAATGAAAAAATATGGTTCACCGACATTGTCTGATCAGGCATTGATGAACTTCCCGACCATCAAGATTGGTCCTGGGGATTCAGCTCGCTCGCATAGCGCAGATGAGTATATTTTTTTGGATGAGATTGAAGAAGGAATTGAGAAGTATATAAAATTGTTGGACGGCTTAAAGTTTTAGATATGAAACTCTGGGATAAAGGAACATCGGAAGTATCGAAGGAAATCGAAAAGTACACGGTAGGAAAAGATCGTGAGCTCGATTTATTGCTCGCTAGCTATGACGTCTATGGATCCATGGCGCATGCGACCATGCTGGAGAGCATTGGGTTGCTGGAAAAGCCCGAACTGAATGATTTGCTGAGCGAACTCAGAGAAATCCTCAAAGTCGTAGAAGCAGGAGATTTTGTCATTGAAGATGGGATAGAAGACGTACACTCTCAGGTGGAATTGATGTTGACCCGAAAGCTCGGTGATACAGGTAAGAAAATCCATAGTGGCCGTTCTAGAAACGATCAGGTGCTGGTAGATCTTCGTTTGTTTATTCGAAATGAAATCAAAGAGATAGCAGGGTTGGTCGAAGAGCTATTTCATACCCTCAATGATCTGAGCAAGAAACACAAGGAAGTACTGATTCCCGGATATACGCACCTTCAGGTGGCGATGCCTTCTTCTTTTGGTCTGTGGTTTGGGGCGTATGCCGAGAGCTTGACAGATGATCTTCAGCTTTTGAGTGCGGCCTATAAAGTGGCCAATCAGAATCCTCTTGGTTCCGGTGCAGGCTATGGCTCTTCGTTTCCTTTGGATCGAAAGATGACTACTGAGCTGCTTGGATTTGATGATTTGAGTTACAACGTGGTGTATGCCCAGATGAGCCGTGGCAAAGTGGAGAAGACCGTTGCCTTTGCCATGAACAGCATTGCTGCTACGCTATCGCGTATGAGTATGGATATCTGCTTGTACAATTCTCAGAATTTTGGATTCCTGAAGCTGCCGGCCGAAATGACCACCGGATCGAGCATCATGCCTCACAAGAAAAACCCGGATGTGTTTGAATTGATCCGAGCCAAGATGAACAAGCTACAGGCTTTGACGACAGAAGTAGGAATGATCACGACCAACCTTCCTTCCGGCTACCACCGTGACATGCAGACGATCAAGGAGACTTTCCTTCCGGCATTTGATGAATTGAAATCGACTCTGGAGGTTTGCACGTTTGCTATGAAAAATATTGAAGTGAAAGAGGGAATCCTGGAAGATGATAAATACAAAGACCTTTTTAGTGTGGAGGAAGTCAATCGTTTGGTTCTGCAAGGCGTACCGTTTCGTGACGCGTACATTCAGGTAGGTCGGGCCATTGAGGAGGGGAGCGATTCTCTAAGCCGAGAGGTGAACCATACACACCTGGGTAGCATCGGCAATCCTGCTAATGATGAAATAGAACAAAAGCTAAAGGGTGTGCTGGGTTCTTTTGGATTTGAAAAAGCAGATAAAGCCATTCAAAAGCTCACCTTGAGTTGATCAATCCTTCGTCTGAGCACTTACCTCAACATTCTTTGTGATTTTGAATTTGGCGATCCTCTTTTTCTTCAGGTTTTCCAAGATAAGGTAATAAACTCCATCGGGCTCTGCGCTAAAGTTGATGCTGAGTTCATTTCCTTTTGAAACCGGTGAGAAGCGAACCCTTCCATCTGCCGCGAAGATGGACACTAGCACATCAGCAGGCACGAAGTATTCTCCATCTATTTTTACCAGGGATGTCCCTGCTTCTATGGATACTGTGAGATCTTCAGTGATGTCGTATTTGTGGAATTCTTCTTCTATGAGCTCCAGGATAAACCCGGGCGTTTGAAAGTTTGATGATACGTTCAAAACCCCTTCTTTCACCCCAAGGTAATCGACACTGATCGATGCGTTGGCTACAGCCTTGATATTGACGAATGAGTGCGGAGTTTCGCTTTCTTGTCCAAATGCGAGGTGCTGGACAAAAACGATGAAGCAGAGGAATGTGAATATTTTTCTCATTATCACTCAAAAAGTTCTTTCGAATTAAACCCTCAAAGCTGCTTCAGGTTATGAATTTAATTCATTTTTATTAGACGAATTGGATTAAAACATGGATCAAAGCGTGTGACAAGGAGGATAGTATGGTCAAAATGCATCAGAGCATCTGGTTGTAGTGATGGGAAAAAGAAGTGGAATTTTGATTTGATTTGAAGAAAAAATCGCAGATTGCAGGCTTAATTAAAGACCTGAATGTCCAAAATTAAATTAGTATTCCTCTTAGCTATTTCCATTGCCTCCGGTCATGGACTCACGGCTCAAACCGAGGATAATGATTCTAAGCTCACTTTTACCGGTGATTTCCGGTTTCGGGCCGAACCGGATTGGAATTCCAGAAAAGCCGATGGAACCTATCGAGAGAATAGAATGAGGCTGAGGTATCGGGTAAGGTTTGGAGCTGCCTATGAGTACAATGAGCACTTTTCATTGGGCATCCGCATCCGAACAGGTAATCCTATCAAACAACAAGATCCGCAGCTAACCCTGGGAAATACGGATGGGGAATTTGGGACATTGCCCCTCGGGTTTGAAAAGATATACCTGAAGGGAGAGTTCAGTGGTTTTGAATTTTGGCTGGGCAAAAATGACTTCCCGTTTAAAAAGCAAAACGAACTCTTCTGGAGTGACAATGTCTATCCCGAGGGGGTATCGGTGAACAAGGCCTTTTCAGTGGAGTCCGGTTTTTTCAATTCTCTCAAATTGTCTGCTGGGCATTTTATCATTAGTCATGGGGGCACCACCTTGGGAAATGACAACTACATGCAGGGATTCCAGGTGCATGCTGGCTTGCTTGATCGAATAGACCTGTTTCCATCCCTTTATCTTTTCAGGAATACCCCCAACATTCCCGACGGCTTTGAATCATATGTTTTCGATTACACCATTTTTCATATGGGGGCAAGTTTCTTGATCCTGGAGGATCCTTATTTGAAAATTGGTGCTGATTATTATCAAAACCTCGAAAACTACACTTCTAACGATTCCATACCCGGTCGATTCAGAGATCAGCGCCAGGGTTTCAATGTAGGCCTGACTTTGGGCAGGCTTCAAAAAGAAGGTGATTGGTGTGCCTCTGCTACCTATAACTACCAGGAGCAATACTCAGCGGTAGACTTTCTCGCCCAAAATGACTGGGCTCGATGGGACTATTCATCTTATGGCTCCCCTGATGGCAGGTTGACGAACTATCAGGGACTGGAGCTTGTCGGCAAGTACATGATCAACAAGAAATTCACCTTTACGGTGAAGTACTACAAGGTGCACCAGATTTTGTCCTACGGAGACTTTAGAGAAACAGGGGACAGAATTCGGTTTGATATTGATATTGGGTTCTGATAACTTTTTCGTCTAATCAGAAAACCATCAGCTCCACTTAATGTCATAGGTAGTATAAGCAGCCCCTTTTGAGATAGAATCAGGAATGTTGACCGTGAGGTTTTTACACCCGCACATTTCCAGAGCCTTTTCCATCCAGCCGCCGATCCTGTACTCGATCAGCTCATTGTCTATGGGGAGTTCGGTCAGTCGCAGCTCCATGGATTTGTCCGTCGAACTAATCACTTCAATGCTTGTCGGTTCATAAAATGTGGTGATTACCCGGCTGGCCCGTTTCAGCAAAAACGATGGGGTGCTGACCAATACAAAGACCTTATAAATGCCCGAAAGAGCATATTCAGCACTGAATCGGCCCGATTCCCAGGCACCCTTTCTCTTGTCTGGATAAAACAATTTGCACATGGCTAGGGTTGGTTCTACCACTCCTTCGTTCACCGGGTACCATGCTGAGGTACTCGCTTTGTCTATGATACCTGCGGTTTTCTCTGACAGTGAATTCTTCCATTCATCGTATTGTCCAGCATGATTGGATTTGACAAAATCATCGATGCTTTTTGGGACAGATCCTCTTACTTTCATATCAATTCTTTGGCTGCTAGGTGTAGGCCAAAACTATCTAAAATTATGAGAATGTAAAAAGCCTAATCCAAGAAGAAATGGCAGGGTTGTTTAACTTACCGCATAATAGAAAATAATTCCTATGAGTCTGAAATCCACATTGGTGATCAATATACTTTTTGTGACAAGCTTTATGGCGTATTCTCAGAGCAATAATACTTCATCACAGAAGGGTCTGGAATGGTCTGTTTACGATTCGATTCAAAGTTATTACCAAAAAGGACGTTGGTTGGATGTCATTAATTTGTATGAAGATGAAGTGGTTTCAGGAAATGTAGAAGTTTACCTTGACCACAGTTATTTCATAGCCCTATCTAGAAGCTACGAGGAGCTTTCCAGGTTGGATTCCATTAATTCGGACGAATATATGGTGTCCTCACAAAAGTTATATAATCAGGGATTAGCAATAAGTGGTGAATATTTGATGGAAAATGCCTACGGTTACCTCATTTACGATAAAGTCGATCAATACCCGGAACCCAAGGGAGGAATCGGAAGATTTTATGAAATGATAAAGGAAAACATGGTTTATCCAAAAAGTGCTCGACGTAGTAAGATAGATGGAAGAGTTTTTCTTCAATTTATTGTTTCCAATTCAGGGGAATTAGTTGATATAAAAGTAATTAAAGGATTAAGTCCTGAGTTAGATGCTGAGGCGATTCGATTGGTTAAATTGAGTGGTAATTGGAATCCTCCTGTACATCGAAATCAACCTTCTTATTGCAGGATGATATTGCCAATTACGTTTAGCCTATGATGATTTTTGAAATTTGAAATATAAAGATGATCGCAACCACCGTCCATGTCTGGGTCAAGTCCGAAAAAATAAATGATTTTATCGAGGCTACTATAGAAAACTCCGAGGCATCTGTAAAGGAACACGGGAATTTAAGATTCGATTTCCTTCAGGATAGCAATGACGAATCCAAGTTCATACTCTATGAGGCCTATGAAAGTGAATCTGCTGCAGCAGCTCATAAAGAAACGGCCCACTATCAAAAGTGGCGGGACACCGTGGCAGACTGGATGGCTCAGCCTCGACAGGGAATAAAACACCACATCATCAGACCTGTCAAGAATGCTTGAATCCTTTTCGTTTGCAGCTACTCCACGGGTGATTTTTGGAGAAGGTAAGATTGATCAACTTCCCATCTTGGTCAAACCTTTTGGCAAAAAAATGTTGTTAGTGACAGGTGGGAGTTCACTACAAAGCAGCCCGGTCTGGAGTCAAATTTTAGATTCGCTCAAAAGGGGAGGCCTTTCTGTTGATATTGTATCTATAAGCAGGGAGCCATCTCCGGGAGATATTGACAAGGTGGTTGGGCAATACCATGATAAAAATATCGATTGTGTGGTGGGCATAGGTGGAGGTAGTGTGCTGGATGCAGGAAAGGCCATTTCAGCGATGCTGCCACTCAACGAACCGGTCAAAGATTACCTTGAAGGAGTCGGAACAAAAGTACACTCGGGGATCAAAGTGCCATTCATCGCTGTACCCACCACCTCAGGTACGGGCAGCGAGGGGACCAAGAATGCGGTAATCTCAGAAGTTGGGCAGGAGGGCTTCAAGAAGTCCCTGCGTCATGACCAATTCGTTCCCAATATTGCATTGCTCGACCCTGAGCTGACCATCACTACGCCAAAGCAATTAACGGCAAACAGCGGTATGGATGCTTTTACGCAACTCCTGGAGTCGTATCTATCAACGAAAGCCAACATCATGACCGATTCTTTGGCGATAAAGGGATTGTCGTGCGTACGTGATTTCCTGGAGCGGGCAGTCATCGATGGTTCTGATCTTGAGGCCAGAAAGGGGATGGCCTATGCTGCTTTTGCCTCGGGGCTCACCCTTGCCAATGCGGGGCTCGGGACCGTGCACGGCATGGCCAGTGCGATTGGAGGGTACTTCGATATGCCGCATGGAGCGATTTGTGGATCGCTGATGTCAGAGGCGAATAAGATTACGGTTTTCAATCTTAAGAAGCAGTTCCCTGATGGACACTGGGCTTTGCAGAAATATGCCAAAGTAGGCAGGATGTTTTCACAAAAGGCCCACAAGCCGGACAACTACCACGTTGAGTTTTTGCTCAAGCAAATTGACCGATGGACGGAGGAATTTGAGATTCCAGGATTCTCGAAGTTTGGGCTGACAGAATCAAACTTTGATAAGATTGTGGCCGCATCGGGCAACAAAAACAATCCAATAGAACTGACCGAACAGGAGATGAGGCAGGTGTTGGCTTCACGGTTGTGAGTCTCAACTCTTTGTGAAATCCATTGATTGATTATTTTGTGATTACATAATTATCAAAATATAATTCCGTATTGAAAATAATACAGCAATGATTGCTTGGAATTATGGTAAATTTTCACTATCATATTCTTAAACCCGAAAAGTAAATTATTATGGTAAAAAGTTTTCAAGGAGAGTTTCATCTGAGATCTGATGTGGCTGTATTGGAGCAGCCGGTTTCTGTAGGCGATTACATGTCTACTACGTTGATCACCTTTCATCCTGAGCAATCGATCAACGAGGTAGTATCTGTATTGCTTAAGAAGAAGATCTCAGGAGGGCCGGTCATAAACGACCGAAAGGAGTTGGTAGGGGTGATATCAGAAGGTGACTGCCTCAAGGAAATCGTCAAAGGCAAGTACCTCAATTACCCAAGAATGGATGGTAAGGTAAAGGATCACATGGCAACGAACGTAAAGTACATCATGCCGGATGTAAACATCTTCGAGGCGGCCAAGATGTTTCTCAATCTAAAAATCAGAAGGTTTCCTGTACTAGACGAGCACATGCGGCTCATTGGCCAGATCAGCCAAAAAGACATCATGCGCGCTGTGCAAAGTATCAAAAGTGAAAACTGGCACTAGTGCTTGATCTTGAAGCGCCCTGATTTGACCGAACCTCTTCCTATCCTGCGAACCAAACGCTCGTGATTCAGAAAAACCACCACGAGCACCAGTGAAGCAAAAGCCCAACCTACCGATACTATTTCTACAATATTCATGATTATTTCGTTTACCTCAGGGTGATGAAATAATCATGCCTTGCGGGGCCTCGAAACTAAAAATAGGTATAACACCTATATACATACATTTCAACAAATTATACATTAAGTATGTGTTAACAATTACGTAATATTGCCCTGCCTCATTTGCAGGAGGCGAACTGGAAATAATAAAGACTAACATGCTTGATGCCTTGACTGAGGGGGGGTACTATGAGTTTCCTTCATTTGAATTAGCCCTATTTTCTATTTTACTTTCCTTTGTGCTGAGTAGTGTGATTGCCTTTGTCTATCACTTCACCAGTCAGGCTGCGGCGCTTTCCCGAAATTTCATACAGGCGCTGATCATGAGTTCCATCGTGACCTGTATGGTGATCATGGCTGTAGGCAACAATCTGGCGGCAGGATTTGGGATCATGGGAGCCATCGCCATCATCCGTTTTCGGATGCGGATCGAAAACCCAAGAAATATCATATTCATATTTTCTTCATTGTCGGTGGGCATCGCTGCGGGTGTTTACGGCTATGCCATCGCGATAGCGGGTACGACGGTTTTTTGTGCGGCGGCATTGGTTCTGTATGTATCTCCCTATGGCAGCAAGAGACTTTCTCAGGAGTTCAGCATTGAATTTTTGCTGTTGACAGAAGTTCCGCTTCAGGTCATATACGATTTTTTGGATACCTACTGTACCGATCGCAGAATGCTGGGGGTAGGAAGCAGAACGAGGGGCAATCGGTATGAGTTCTTTGTGACGCTCAAGCCGGAGGTGAAAAAAGAAGACTTTTATCAAATGCTGGTGGAATTCGAAGGGATTGAAAACATCCGTATGGAGCGCAACGACAATTTGTCCAGACTATGAGTGAATTGAAAAAATATCTGATCTATATATTCTGGGCACTGGCGACCGGTTTTTTGATATTTCTTTCCATTGGGTACAATGATCCGGATTCGTCCATTCTGGCCCAGGTAGAGCCTCAGAAATTTGCGGTGAGTTACCAAAGGGCCGTTCGCGTCAAGGAGTTTTTTGTAATCCCCGGTCAGCAGGTGAAAAAAGGGGATAGGCTGGTGAAAGTGGAGCGACCCGATCTGGTACTAGATGTGGAGAGTAAAATGACCCGGCTCGGAGCCCTTAGTAGCAGACTTGAAGTACTGGAAGTAGAAAAGGAAAATAATCGGGCCAGGGAAAAAATGTCCTATGACTGGAGGAATGAAGAGCTCAATGCGGAGCTCGAGCGAATCAACCTCCTGATTTCTAGCAATAAAAACGTATCTGAAAACCTCCAGGCCATGAATATCTGGAATGATTCCATTTATGGAGGAGATCAAAATTATCTGGAAATCAAGGCGAAGCTACTGGAAGGCGAAAAGAAAAGCCTGACACGACAGTATAGGCTAAAAATGGATGAGGTCAACAAAGTGTACGCTTTGGAGACGTCTGCGACGCAAAAACAAATTGAGTTTCTGCAAAAGGAGATCGATCAGCTCAAGGAAGAGGAAAAAGAACTGATCCAGTACGCACATGAGGACGGTACAGTCGGTAATATTTATGTGGAGACCGAGGAGCTCGTATCACCTTATACCGTGTTGCTTTCGCTCTATGCGCTGAACCCCACTGTGATCAAGGCCCTGATGCACGAAAACCAGAGCAATGAAGTGAAGATCGGCGATCAGGTGATTGTAGAGTCGACCAACAGAAAATACAAAGTGACCGGTGAGGTAAAGGAGATAGGGGCAAGGATCGTCGAGTACCCCGATCGACTGAAAACATTTCGCGAGTTGCAGATGTATGGCAGGGAGTTATTTATTCAGATCCCTGAGGATAGTGAGTTTCTAAACGGCGAGAAAGTATTCGTGAGCATTCCATGAGTAGGTGTAGTGGATTATTAATATTGGCTTTATTGAATGTATCGGCAGGCCTGATGGCACAGAATCCGATCGATCAGTACCTTAAGTCCGCGCTGTTGGATCCTGAGCTTGACAGCTACGATGCCCAGCGAAATTTTCTGGCCGATAACAATTACAATTCTCCCTGGCTGAGCAGGCTGGAGTTTAGGATTGGGAGTGAAGACGCCAACGCCTCCCTCAACGAATACCGGGTGCGTGTCACACCGACCAATCCATATGAAATTAAAGCCAATAAACAGTACTACGAGAAGCACGTCCAATCCTTGAATACTGGTTATGAGATTGCCTTGAGCAGGGCCATGAAAAGGCGGTATGAGACTATCATCGAGACCTATGGTACGGTGCAGATGATCACTCTGATTGAACAACAAATTGAGTCCCTGAGAGGGCTGAATCGGGCTGCAGCAAATGATCTGCAAAATGTGGACTTGGGTGACATAGTAGACATACAATCTGATGAGACAAGGCTCCTGTTGAACCGGGAAGAATACCGCCATCAAAAGAGCCAGCTGGACTACCAAATGTCCCTGGATCATCCTGATATGGCCAATGTTGACTGGACGGGTGTCAACTGGATGAGCATTGATCAAATCTATGCTTACATTCGAAACCGTGAAAATATTGAGAGCACTCAAAGTCTCTATATTACCCGGGCTGAAGAAGATCTGGATCTTAGAAAGCAAATGCTCAAAATAGACAAAGCCGAGGCAAGGAGTAACATCGGCTACATACAAGCCAACTTCGATACCGAGCGGGGCAATGAAATCAACGAGCATCTGGGGTTCCAGGTAGGAGTACGGATACCGATCGTCAACCCCGATAAACCCAAAATCAATCGTGACCGAGTGGAATTGATCGAAAGAGAAAAGAAAGTGGAGGAGGTAAAGCGTGAGGTATCCACAGAAAAAGAACAGTTGCTGTTGGAAATGAACTCTTTGGTTGCACGTTATCAATTATTGACCGGCCGCATTGAAACAGCGAATAGAGTGAAGGTGCAAGGAGGAAACGTCGATTTGGGGGGATTGGAAAAGCTGACCTTCTATCGGTTTGATCTGCATCAGCGTCGTATGAGGGTAGAAGCAAGGGTACGATTGTTGTATATAGAATACCTCGATATGCAGGGTCTGCTTTCGCAAAGACCTATGATCAACTACCTGTCACCCGATCTTAAAACATTAGAATCTGAATAATTATGACCAGAATATTTTGGCCAATTGCTCAAACACTTAGCATTATGCTTTTGATTGCCTATTCGGCAATCGGGCAGGGAATTGTAATCAATGAAGTCATATCGTCCAATGTGCAAAACCGCCTGGACGAAGACGGAGATACACCCGACTGGATAGAATTGTACAATGCGGGACCCGATGAGATCGATCTGGAAGGTTATGAGCTTTCGGATAAAATGACCCCTGCGACACCATGGGTTTTCCCTCCTTATAGAATTGCAGCAGGCGGTCACCTATTGGTGTTTGCCTCAGACAAAGACCGATCAGACAGCCCGCTTCACTGGACGACCTTGATTGATGCCGGCGATGAATGGAGCTACGTCGTGCCAAGCTCAGAGCCGGACGCCGCCTGGCGAACTGCAGGATTTGATGATTCATCTTGGGAAAGTGGCAAAACAAGTATCGGATACGGGGATGGAGATGATAGCACGGTTGTGCATGGAGCACTATCGGTTTTCATGAGAAAAACTTTTGAGGTCACCGGGGCAGGAAGTTTCCATGAAGGACTACTTCATATGGATTATGACGATGGCTTCATCGCTTATCTGAATGGTGTGGAAATCGCCCGAAGCGGTCTTTCAGACGCTATTCCTCCCTTTGATGCTACGGCCAACGGACACGAAGCGGTCATTTTTAGTGGCGGGGTACCCGAGTCGTTTGAAATCCAGGACTTGGCCTCCCTCTTGCAAGAAGGGACTAATGTGCTCTGTGTCCAGGTGCACAACACGTCTTCTACGTCTTCTGATATGACGGCCATTCCAATACTTTCGCTGGCCAGCACCGAAGATATGGGTGGGGATCTTTCAGATTACGTCGTTCAAGTACAATCCAGCTTTCATACTAATTTCAAAGTATCCTCTGATGGGGACTCGATTATTCTCAGAAACTCCAACCAGGAGGTAGTTGACCTTGTAGTGATTGGAGCCTTGGCAGGGGATATATCCTATGGCCGGGCCACTGATGGTGCGGCTGATTGGGGCTACTTCCAGGAGCCAACGCCCGGATCAGAAAACAACACTACGGCTTACCAGAATTTCAGCGGTGAAGTGACCTTTTCCATTGCTCCGGGTCACTATTCAACTTCCATCGTAGTTGAGCTGATGGCTGATGCGGCAAATTCCGACATTCACTACACCACGGACGGCAGTGTGCCCACGGTGGAGAGCACGTCCTATGTGAGCCCTGTTTTGATCAGTAGCAGCACTTCTTTACGTGCACGGGCCATTGAGCCCGACAAGATCAATGGGCCTGTGACTACCGCTACATATTTGATCAATAGCAACCATGATCTGCCTATCGTGTCGTTGACTGTGGATCCTTATGATTTCTTTGATTATGAATATGGTATGTACGAAAGAGGGCCGAATGCCTCTCCTGACTTTCCTCACTTTGATGCGAATTTTTGGCAGGATTGGGAGCGGCCTGTGTTTGTAGAGTTCTTTGAGCCGGATGGTGAATTGGGTTTTTCCGTTCGAGCGGGTGCCAAAATATTTGGCGGATGGAGTCGAGGACAAGCTCAAAAGTCCCTCAGCCTGTTTTTCAGAAAGGGCTACGGAGACGGACCTATTGATTACCCGGTTTTCCCGGGTAAGGAATTGACAGAGTTTTCAAGCCTGGTGCTCAGAAACTCTGGAAACGACTGGAACAACACGATGATGCGTGATGGTCTACTCACTTCCCTCTTTCACGAAAGTGTAGACCGGCAAGCATTCAGACCGGCGGTGGTGTACATCAATGGGGAATATTGGGGTATTCAAAATATTAGAGAAAAGGTCAATGAACATTTCCTGGCCAATAACCATGGGATTGATCGGCAGACCGTTGCTTTGCTCGAGGGGCGGGGAGCTCCGGTTTTCGGAAACGAGGAGCACTACCACGCGATGATTTCATTTGTAGAAAACAATGATCTGAGCAACGACGACAACTATAGGCATGTCGCTTCCCAGATGGATATTGACAATTTTATCTTCTATATGACCGGAAATATTTTCGTGGACAACCAGGACTGGCCGGGTAATAACATCAAGTTTTGGCGGGAAGATACAGAGACCGGAAAGTGGCGATGGATTACCTATGATACGGACTTTGGGTTTGGTATATGGGATCCGGGAAATTACACCAACAATACCCTGGCTTTTGCGCTGGAACGTTTTGGTCCCGACTGGCCCAATCCTCCATGGGCTACCTTACTTCTACGAAGTTTGATGGATAACGAGCAATTTAAGAACCGTTTCATTAATCTTTTCGCAGATCAACTCAATACCACGTTTAGCGAGGAGTACGTAAAAGCACAGATTGACCAAAAGTCAGGAGCGATCCAGTCGGAGATCGAAAATCATATGAACAGGTGGTACGGTGACCTTGGGTACTGGTATGGCCAAATTGAGTCCTATTCCAACTACGCAGAGAATCGACCGGACCGTGTTTCCGATCATATTAGATCGACCTTTGGACTGACCGGTGATTACGACCTGACCGTGGATGCCACAGGGCTGGGGCAGGTTCGACTCAACTCTTTGGTTCTGGAAGACTTTCCATGGGAGGGTACTTATTTCAATGACGTTCCGATCTCGCTGGAAGCCATCCCCGCACCGGGCTATGAGTTCGTCAGATGGGAAGGAATTTCATCTACATCTGCCAGTGCAGAAGTAGATAGTAATATTGATCTCCAGGTAAATGCGGTTTTTGAGCGGATCAGCAATTTCAGTGCACCGGTGGTGATCAATGAAATTAACTTTTCGCTGGAAGGGATCAATGACTGGGTGGAACTGCACAACCCCGGCACAACCCCTTATGATATCTCTGGATGGACCATGACCGATGACAACCCGACTCATGTGTTTGAGTTTCCTGAAGGTACGGAAGTTGCTGCTAATGGCTATTTGGTAGTGTGCCGGGATCAGTTGAACTTCTGGCAATTCTATCCAAGTACAATACCTACAGTTGGGGATATAGATTTTGGATTATCCGGGAATGGGGATTGTGTGCGTTTGATTTCCGCTGAGGGTGTGACCGCTGATGAAGTCTGCTATGAACCTGGTGCCCCCTGGCCTCAAATTCCAGAGGTGACAGGAGCCGCTATTGCCTTAAGCAACCCACTATTCAACAACAACGTCGGTGAAAACTGGCACATTCAGGTAGAGAATGGCAATCCAGGCGCAGCCAATGAGACACTGATCGCCAATGTAGCCGAGGATTTTGATACAAGTGACCTGCAGATCTTCCCCAATCCGTTCAATAGTCAATTGAATATTCGTTTTGACCAGAGGACCAGTGGAGTCGTGTACATTGATGTACTCGACCTACAAGGGCGTGTCGTGGCTGAAGTGTTTCAGGGATATGTTTCCTCCGGCGCTACAGAACTTTCGTGGCAACCAAAGGGTGTCCGATCAGGAATCTATTTGGTACGGATGATCACTGAGTCAGGGATTTCGATTCAAAAAGTACGCTACGCAGACTTCTGAGTCTTTTGCTTGTGTCGCTCTGAAAGATTGGGAACCCGAACCACAAATTTGGTTCCTTCTCCAAATACGGAGTTGACGGTGATGTGGCCCTCCAGCTTGTCGATCGTCTCCCTTACGATGTAAAGACCCAGGCCGGAACCTTTCGCGTCAGGATTGGCCCGATAGAACATATCAAAGATCTTGTCAAGATAGGGTTTGTCAATACCTAGTCCGTTATCCTCTATCTCCACGATCAATTCTTTGTCGGTGACTTCTGCTTCGATATTTACGAAGCTGTCGCTAATGTCCGGATTTTGGTACTTGATGGCATTGCTGATGAGGTTGTTGAAGATGATCGACAGCCTCCGTTCATCACCGAAGTACTTGATTGGCGCATCGATGTTGATCAGCTTGAGTAGGGTAGAGCACCCTGGCAGGTAATTGAGGTGCTTGAAGCTCTCCTCTATCACATTTCCGATGTCCAGCTCCTCGGCCATCACCTCCAGCCGGGAGTTTCTCGAGTAGTCGATGATGTCGCTGATAAACCGATCCAGCTTCACGGTGCTATCCCGCAGCAGTTTTAGATAGCCTTTGATGTCGTATTGCTGGTTTTCCTTTTCGATGATATTGAGCAAGCCCAGTATCGACAGGAGCGGAGCCCTCAGATCGTGGGACGTACTGTAGACAAACCGATCCATTTCGGTATTGATTTTCTTGAGCTCTACATTGGCTTCCAGCAGCTCGTCTGAGCTAAGGTTCATGACCTTTTCTACCAGTCGCTGATCCCGATCAAAATCGTTATAAGCCCTGCTCACACTCTCAAGAAAGGGCTCCAGTCCTTCGAGTGCCTTTGGATCATCTACGTATTTCTTGATCTGCCTATTCAGTATTTTGTTGTAGCCCTTGTTCATCAAATTTCTTTGAAAGAGGTAATGATAATGGATTGATTTTGTAGTTCGCTTTTTTGGTTTTTTTCCAATGGGCTAAATTCTCCATGAGAGTAGCAACCCATCACCGGGGTGTTCGATCCTATACCATGGATGATGGCCTCATTTTCCTCCGGTACCCATTCCTTGAGCACGCTGTCCCGGCCGACACAGTTCATCACCAGGGAAAAATCCGGTGTGTCGATATCATAGTCACTCAGGCTTGTCCTGGCAGCCGTGGAGGCAGAGTCGATTAGGCTGCTGATATTCGTTTTCATCATGCGCACCCAGCTGCCCTCCGGTAGGTCTCCTGAGAAAACCATAGACCCATCTTTCTTATTGATCTTGAGGGCATGACGTATCAGTCGCTTGTTGGAGTTTTCAAGTCTGATGCCCAGAGGAAAATTCGTTACGGCCATGTCCAGGTCACCAACGATATCGTCGAGGTATTGGCGGTAAAAATCATAGGGTGTCAGGTGATCCAGCTTGTAGACGACATTGTCCTTGGACTTGTTGACGAAGCGCTCGGTGCCAAAAGGCGTCCAGCCACCGTCGAGTCCATGTCCGATACGGATATGTTCTCCTGAAAAGCCAATACCTATAATCTTGCCTTTTGCTGGTGGTTTGTTAAGGCCCAGTAGCGCTGAGCCGAATTTAAAATTACTACTCAGGCCACCGGTGACTGCTACATGCTCGGCGAGGTTGAAGTAAATACCGGTGAGTAAGTGTGATCCATTGACCAGCGGAAGGCCGTCTGACAGCACTACCAGGGATTTGAGCTCGTCCTTGTCCAGGCTCGCAGATAGGTGAGCCCCGGCATCAAAACTGTCCTTTACGTCATTGATGTCAATCTCTACTGCCTGGATCTTGGTCTTTTCAAAATACAAAGCACAAAGTAGCAACGAGTCACTGTAAATGTTGGCGCCCATGGTACCCGCCACTGTGGAAGAAAGAACAATGTCTGCGTTCGGGTAGAGGGCCTTTAATTCTTCGTAGCGTACTTTCCCTTTGATGAATTTCTCAGGCCCAAAGGCAAGAACCCATTGGGCTTTTTCGGATAGGTCACCATCGGTGAGTTTTTCCCAACCCTTCGCCTGACTCCAGATTTTCTGCTCTACTTTCATGCAATAACTTCAACCCGACAGACGCTGCTGAATGACACGGGATTGTTTAGGTTTCAACAAATTCTTAATAAACCTAAGAATAATTTTCGGATCAAAAGTTAAATAAACAAATAGATATGCCCGGAATGTTGAGAAAAAATTTGGATCACCCCGTAGTGCACCCGGAGAGTATTTCGATGTTCTGCTTCATTTCCACTTCATTCATGGATGCAAAGCCCATTCTACATCGGTATTCGTCGCTATAGGTATCAATATCCAACCGGAGGCCTTTCTGTTCTGCTGCTTTGATCAGGTCTTTGATCTTGTGGTTTTTGAACGTTAGCCAAAAGGCCATACCCCCGTCAGGAATACGAAATTCGATCTGATCACCCAGATGGGCATGGAGCAGACCGGCGAGCAGATCCCTGCGGGAGTGATAGATGTTTACCGCTTTTTTTAGGTGGCGTTGGATCTCTCCGTACTTGAGCATTTCGGCCAGGGCACGCTCTGTCACCGGATCACCCCGTCGGTCGATGAGTTTGCGATGAAGCATGCAGGCTTTGATTACCCCTTTCGGTCCAGACATATACCCAATCCTGATGCTAGGGGAGAGCATCTTGCTGAAGGAACCAATATAGATCACCTTTTCGTCCTGATCGATGCTGGCGATCGGGAGGATTGGGGATCGGAGGTAGTGGTAATCATAGTCATAGTCGTCTTCTACTATCAGGAAATCATGCTCGCGGGCCAGCTCCATTAGTTCTAATCGGCGATTGATCGGCATGGTGACAGTTGTCGGGTATTGGTGGTGCGGGGTGACATACACCGCCTTGATCTGCGGGCCTTGATCTGCCACCAGTTTCCGGATGTGCTCGATAGAAAGCCCGTCCTCATCTACCGTCGCAGGCAGGCATTTCCCACCCACGGCTTCTATGGTTTCGTTGGCCGTTTGGTAGTTGAGATCCCCGACGATCACCTTTCCACCGCTTTTCAGCAAATGCGAGAATACAAGAAACAAGGCCATCTGGCTGCCACGGGTGATCATGATATTGTCTGTATCACTATGCACCGCTCGTGTCTCCTGGAGGTAATTGCATAGTTCTTCCCGCAGATGGATTTCCCCATAGAAGTGCTCGCCATATAAAACAGATTTGCCCATTGCTCCCTGGCTGATCCGTCTGCAGTGCTTGTACAATGAGTCAATAGGGGCTATCCTCGGATCAGGCGTGCCATCATTGATGGTGCCGATAAAGGGTTTAGCTTGCTGGGCTTTCCCCTTACTGCGTTGGGCGCTTCCTGTGGATAGCTGCCTGGGTTGCGGGATGGGCAGGCTCTTTTTTACGAAAGTACCTCGTGAGGGTAAAATGTCAATCCAGCCCTGGGCGATCAGCTCATCATAGGCAAGAATGACGGTTTTCCTGTTGATGCCCAATAGGGAGGCCAACTCACGGCTACCGGGAAGTTTTTGCTCGGGTTGGATGCGGGCGCTGGTGATTTCTCCGATGAATGCATCGGCTATCTGTAGATACTGCGCCCTTTTCAGGCCGGGTTCAATTTTTATGATACTTTTCCATGGAAGCATTCCGGACCATCAGTTTAATGAAAAATGGACTGCTAAACTAATCCGGTTGAATCGTAATATTGCTCTGTAATTCAGAAATAATCATGGAACAGTACAACATTCAAAAAGACAATAAAATAGTACGAGGGGCCAACCGGGCCACCTATGATAAAACCGATGTCCATAGCATACTGGATTCAGGCTATATCTGCCACATCAGCTTTGCTGTGGATGGAAAGCCTTTCATCATCCCGACGGCCTATGCCCGAGAAGGCGAGGTGATCTATATCCACGGATCGGTCAAGAGCCGGATGATTAAAAACCTTGCTACGGGCGTACCGATGAGTTTGTGTGTGACCCACCTTGATGGACTGGTGTTGGCACGGTCTGCGTTTCATCATTCGTTCAATTATCGTTCGGCCATTATCTATGGAACGGCTCGTGAAGTCCTGGGACTGGAAAAGAAAGAACACGCCTTGAAACTGATCACAGAAAACATACTACAAGGCAGATACGATGAAGTGAGAAAACCCAGCCCAAAAGAAACGGACATAACAGGCATCTTGTCCATTGAGATAGAGAGTGCTTCGGCCAAGATCAGGGGAGGAGGTCCGGTTGATGAAAGCAGTGATTATGATCTCGATATCTGGGCGGGAGTTCTTCCGTTGGTGACGACTTTTGGGGAACCGGTACCCGATGAACAGCTGCGACTCCAAATAGAAACCAGCGAATCGGTGCGTGTTGCCTATGAGCGATCTAGGGTATAGCTTTGTTGCATGGCATTGATAAAAGAACTGAACGGACATACCCCGGAGTTTGGGGAAAATCACTGGCTGGCGGAGACAGCAGTAGTGATAGGAGAGGTAAGCATGGGTGACAATTGCACGGTCTGGTACAACGCCGTGGTGCGTGGAGATGTAAACTCGATCACTACAGGTGACAATGTAAACATCCAGGACAATGCTGTGATCCACGGCACCTATGAAAAGGCCGCCACCCGTATTGGCAGCAACGTGTCCATCGGTCACAATGCCCTTGTGCATGGCTGTACGCTCGAGGACAATGTTCTGGTGGGGATGGGCGCCATCATTATGGACAATGCCGTGATCGGCTCAGGGTCGATTATTGGAGCAGGATGTGTGGTATTGCAAAACACCATCGTAGAGCCCAACTCCGTAATGGTTGGAAATCCCGCCAGAAAAGTGAAAGAAAGCGGAGAACTCGGGCTGAAGGAGATCCAACGCATTGCAGGCAATTACCCAAAATACGCCAGCTGGTATCAGAATGAATAAATACGGACTGATCGGGATACTGCTTGCCCTGGTTTACACCGGACAGGCACAGCTACTCTCTCCGCAGCAGGAGAAGATCGACTCCCTGATCATGGCCTATATTGGTGAAAGTCAGGTGACACCTGACCCGATGGACTTTCAGAAAACACAATGGAAAACCCTTGACCCGGTGGGAGGTAAGTTCCTGAAGTTCTCCGGAGGTAAGAGTTACGTGCTGAAGATACATGCCTCCAACGGTAAGACGATCTCTAAAAAAGGGAAGTGGTATGTGTACGATAAGTACATCGTCCTGGTCGATGGAAAGGACAAGATGCCACTCTACGTGATCCGGGATCGGGGCAGGATTGTGCTGCTCGATGAGGAGAACCTTGCGATCATGAAGACGCTCATCATGGGGTTTGTGACCGGCGATCAATGGATGGGCTACCTGACCAAAAAAGATGTATTGGGATTTTTAAATGGATTTGAGAAACATGATAGCTAAACGATTTTATCCGAGAAAAGATTTTTTCGAATCAATAAATGCCCCCAGCCCCTAAAGGGGAGATCGAAAGTCCCCTTTAGGGGATTTAGGGGCAAACTCATCGATTGTCCATCTTTGGCTCAAAATCTTTTCTCAGATATTCTTAACACAAACTAACAATGACACAAATACCTAAACCACAAACCACAGAATACGACCCTTTCTACCAGGGCTATATCGATCAGGTGATCGACAAGGACATCGTCCCTTACCTGAAAGAGCAAAAGACAGAGATAGAGCAGTTTCTCCAATCCCTACCGGCTGATAAAATAGAGTATGCCTACGGACCGGACAAGTGGACGATCAAGCAGGTGGTTCGGCATATGATCGATGCAGAAAGGGTGTTTGCCTATCGGCTGATGAGCATCGCACGGGGTGAAAAGAAAAACCTTCCGGGGTTTGAAGAAAAAGACTATGTAAGCAATGCTAACGACTCGGGAAATAAGTTCGAGTACCTGATTGGGGAGTTTGTGTCCCTACGCAGTTCCAACATCCTCATGATCCAAAATCTACCGGATCACTGTCTGGAATACTTAGGCTCAGCCAACGACTGCCCCGCTTCTGCTCGTGCGCTTGTGTTCATTATGGCAGGACATGCAGCGCATCATATTAATGTGATCAAAGAGAGGTATTTTTGATTTGTCCTTATTTGGCTAGTTCGAGCTTGCAGCTCAGGCTTTACATCAATTAAATTGATCCAATATGGTGATATATTATTTGTTTCTGAGTTTGTTATGTCTCTGCGCAATATTGTTGTTCAGTAGTCTGATTTATTTTGGTAACCGGCGAGCTGCTCTGTTGGCCGAAATAGAAATGATGAATGAAGACCTGGAATCTGAGGATTTAAAAAAATATGTTTTTTCTAAAAGCAGGCAAAAAGTATTAAAACGCATATTGTTGAATGAATTTAAGAATCCGAAAACCTATTCTCTTTTCTCAAAAAAGTACTTCGTTGAGAAAAATTTGGGGAATCTTTCTTACAAGAGTAGGGTGGAGGAATATGGAAGGCTCACAAAGAACTTCTATCTTTTTGTTTCTGTAATATTTGGAATTCTATTATCAAGTCTGTCAGTACTGTATTTCTTTTATAATAAGAGTTTTATTGATTTCATCAGTAAAATGAGCTCGTAGCTCTAACTTAGTGCCATTTGATCTGGTAAGCTTTTCAGAAGCTCTTTGGCTAGTTCGAGTTTGCAGCTCGGACTTTACGTCATGCAAGATGTCTCTGAATACGAAACGTCATTTCAGCATCCTTTCAAGAGGACATTGGAATCTAAATTATTGGCTAAGTTTGACCGAATGGGAGACCAGGGTTCGAGCTGCAAGCTCGCGCCATAGGGGGAAAACGAATAAACTTCATGCGACTTTCAGGATTAATGTTTGAGTTTATAGGATATTCGATGAGATGGCTGTTTCATAATAGAGCGAAGCGAACCGAAGAGGGCGGTTTTTTTGAAGTTTGGCACCGTCGGAATGAATCAGAATTCTCGGAAAAATTTAACAAATCGGTTTCCAATAGGTTGCTTGGTATTGGGACAGTATTGTTTGTAATCGTTATTATTGATTTCTTTATCTAAGCATTATTGTTGGGCCTGATTTTTTGCGTCACAAATGCTTAATTAAATAGGTACCCTCCGCTTCCGTTCCCACCACACTGTGCATTGTGGATAAGCAAGACGAGGACTGGAAGAAGATCTGAAACGAGATAAAAACAAACAACCCCTTCCACTTTCCCACCACACCTTGTTATTTTTGGGCGCAAGCCCAAACAATGCCGAATGAAGATAATCGCGATAGGTAGGAACTACGTCGAGCACATCAAAGAACTCAACAACGCCATCCCCGACGAGCCGGTGATATTTACCAAGCCGGATAGCGCACTCCTGAGAAACAACAGCCCTTTTTACTATCCCGATTACTCACAGGACATCCACTACGAGGTGGAGGTCGTCGTAAAAATCTGCAAGGTTGGCAAGGGGATAGAGGTGCCTTTCGCGCATACCTATTACGATGAGTTTGCTATAGGAATCGATTTTACCGCACGGGACTTGCAAGCCAAGGCAAAAGAAAAAGGACTGCCATGGGTGATCGCCAAGGGGTTTGACGGATCTGCGCCCATCTCTGCATTTAGGTCAAAGGAAGGGTACGACCTACAAAACCTGAACTTTAGCCTTGATCACAACGGGAAGAAAGTACAAAATGGAAACACTTCGCATATGATGTACACCATCGACCACCTGATCAGCTACGTGTCGCGGTTCATCACCCTGAAAAAAGGCGACCTGATTTTCACCGGTACGCCAAAGGGTGTGGGGCCAATACAGATCGGCGATCGACTGGAGGCATTTTTGGAAGACGAAAAAGTGATGGATTTTGAGATTAAGTAGCCTGATTCTTATTTGTACCGTGTATACTGCTTTTGCCCAGGAGCCCGGGCCGAAGAGGGGCGACTTTATGTGCCCTGTTCGCCCGAATGAGGAGAACTACCTCTCCGGCACGATGGGGGAGTTGCGAAAGACACACTTTCATACAGGCATCGACATCAAGACCAGCGGCATCACGGGTCTGCCCATCTATGCCTCGGCGGACGGCTACATCCAGAGGATCAGGGTGTCGACCGGCGGCTATGGCAATGCCCTCTATATGGTGCATCCGCACAACAATACCGTGACCGTCTATGCCCACCTTAAAAGTTTTGATGAAGCTATTGCTGCCTTCGTGCGTGAAAAGCAGTACGAAAAGCAATCATTTGAGATTAACCTATTTCCGGACAAGGAGCAGTTTGTCTTCAAGCAGGGAGACGTGATCGCCCTGTCGGGAAATTCCGGATCCTCCTCTGGACCTCACCTGCATTTTGAGATCCGAACGAAAGAACACAAAGCATTGGACCCGCTTCGGTTTGGGTTTAAAGAGATTGACGATACCACCCCGCCGGTATTGGACAAGGTGGCTTTTGTGACCATGGATGTCAATGCCCGCATCAACGGGGGATTTGGCCGATTTGAATTTGACGTGGTGAAGGGACCCGAAGGGAGCTACGTGCTGGAC
This sequence comes from Reichenbachiella sp., assembly GCA_965222305.1. Lineage (GTDB taxonomy): Bacteria > Bacteroidota > Bacteroidia > Cytophagales > Cyclobacteriaceae > Reichenbachiella. Next base: position 1,697,895 of record OZ244943.1, on the reverse strand, counting down.
AATGCCGTGATCCTCAAAGGCAACATCGGTGTAGAAGTCTATGCGTACGATCGGTTCGACCGGGCTCGCAACCGAAACGGCATATTGTACCAGACCCTGGTACTGGATGATGAAGTGGTGTTTGACCAGGCTATCGATCATCTGAGTTTTGGCAAGGCTCGGAATATTTTGGTGCATACCAACTACAAGCGATCGTCAGAAGGCGGTCGACGGTTCAACAAAATGTACATCGACAATGGGAACGATCTGCCCTTTTATGAGACGGGTGAGTCGAAGGGAGCGATCAATATCTCGGATCCGCTCAAGCACGAGCTGACCATCCGGTTGGTGGATTCCTATGAGAATGTCTCCCAATACAAGTTTGACCTTAATGGCAATGGAGAGATGAACCTTGAGAATAAGATCTATGACAACCTGGACGAGGTAGGATACGAAGTAGATCGTGGGATACTGGAGTTTCGAACCGACCTGAGCGACTATGGCTACTGCGAGGGTCTGCTCTATACATCCGGGCAGCAGCATAAGGTACAGATGGCCTATGATCAAGGCGACCTGGGATACTATTTGTGGGACTTGCGTAAGGGGCTGCCGGACTCTATCCTGATTTGCAACGACCGGTTCGTTTTTGATTTTAAGGGAGTGATTCCGTCCAAACGAAAGGGCAAATGGCAGAGCGATTCGGTAGAGATTGACTTCCCTGCCAATAGCCTTTTTGATACACTATTTATTCGGTACGACCGAAAGATGGTAGAGGATAGGGAGGTCTTTGCGTTCAACAATCAGTCAAACCCCATTCACAGAAATGTGTCGATTACCCTGAGGCCTGCTTTGTCCTACGATCAGGAAAAAACCTCGGTGTACACCTTGGATGGACGCGGAAACCTGGGCTTCATGGGTGGGGAGTGGAAAGATGATGCCATTAGCTTTAAGTGCCGTGACCTGGTACCGTTTACCTTGGCCATTGATACGATTGCGCCAAGCATTGCACCGGTAAAGACAAAGAAGGAATACCTGAAGTTTAGGATCGATGATGATCGGTCGGGCATAAAAGAATACCGCGCCACGCTCAACGGAAACTGGCTCCTGATGAACTACGACCCAAAATCAAAGTCCTTGTGGTCCGACGAGAAGGTAGAGATGTCAGGTGACTTCTACCTGGAGGTCACAGATCAAATGGATAATGTAGCCACCTTCAAAAAGTTCTATCCTCTGAATAGCGGGCAGTGATGTGGTCTAAATGTAATTATTTCAATATCGAGTTTTGATATTTAGGTAATTGAGCGTAATTTCAACCACTTCAAAACAAAGAATGAAAATGAAAAAAATATATGTGCCTCTATTGGCAATGCTGGTTTCTGCGAGCGCATTGCTGGCCCAATCTCCCATAGCGACGATCCCCATTGAAGTCTACGGAGATCATACCTTTATCAAAGTGCAGATCAATGGATCTGAGGATTTGGATTACATCTTTGATACCGGGGATGGCTTGGCTATTTTGAATATCAATGATGCCGCTAAGCTCGGAATCAGCTCTGGGTCAGACGAGACGATCACGAGTGCTGAGGGTAGCATCAGTGGCAAGCGTGTGAAGCACAACGAGTTTTCGATTGGCGGAGCGCCTATCCATGATGTGGAACTGCACGAAACCGACCTGAGCCATTTGGAGATAAGTATCGGCAAGAATATCGATGGCATCATTGGCTATGACCTGCTCAAAAATTATGTGGTAAAGCTCGACTATGACAAGTCGCAAATGGAACTTTATAAGCCCGGTGACTATAGCTACTCCGGTACGGGGGCTGCCTACAGCATCAAATTGTCTGCTGCTAAAAACCCACACATCAGTGGCACGACTGTATTCGCTAACGGTGAAGCCATCAAGGGGGAGTTTTTTGTGGATACCGGGGCAAAGGCGACCGTAGACTTCAATACTCCTTATGTAGAAAAGAACAAGCTGGCCTCTAAGGTTGGTGATAGCTATATCTACCTGGTAGCAGGGCTGGGTGCCACTGAGTATGAGCATCACAAAGGAAAGGTGCAGTCTTTCTCCATTGGTTCTATCAAAATTGATGAAATGCCTGTAGGGCTAAGTCACGCTAAGCATGGTATCCAAAACCATAAGAAGATTTCCGGGATCATCGGTGGCGCATTGCTGAAGAAGTTCAACGTAATCATGGACTATTCAAGAAAGAAAATGTACTTGGAAAAGAATTCAAGCTTTGACGCGCCCTTCATGATCAACAGCTCCGGACTGGAATTACAACTGAGCAAAGACAAGTCAAAAGTGCTGATTCACAAGGTATTTGAAAACAGTGCGGCGGAAGCTGCGGGTGTCAAGGTGGACTCGTCTTTGGATTCCATCAATGGCAAGAAAGCAATAGACGTAGGGCTGGCAGACCTAAGAGATATGTTGGCGGAGGAAGGCAAATCAGTTGACCTGGTGATCGACGGAAAACCTGTGAAACTAAAACTGAAGTCCCTTCTGTAACGAAATCAAGAATAAACTTTGTCGATGGCTTGCAGGATCTTCTTGCAAGCCATTTTTATTTCCTCGGGGGTAATGATCAGGGGAGGAGCGATCCTCATAGAGTTGTCACAAAACAGAAACCAATCACTAAGTATGCCCATGTGGAGGAGCTCTTCAATGATTTTTTGAAGGATGTCAAAAGACTCAAACTCGACAGCAAGCATGAGTCCTGCGCCCCGCACCTCTTTGATTTTGGGGTGGACGAGTAGCTCCTTAAACAGGTGGCCTTTTTCATTTACATCAGCGACAAGGTTTTCACTTTGGATGGTCTGAATTGTAGCTAAAGCTGCCGCAGCGCTTACCGGATGACCACCGAAGGTTGTGATATGACCAAGGATAGGATCGTGTGTCAAACTGTGCATGATCTTTTTAGAAGATATGAAAGCCCCGATTGGCATACCACCACCCATTCCCTTTGCTGCGAGCAACACCTCGGGTTGAATTCCATATTGTTCAAAGGCCCAGAAATTCCCGGTTCGGCCAATCCCACATTGAATTTCGTCCAGCACCAGCAATGCGCCCGTTTCGTCACACTTTTTGCGCAAAGCTTTGAAGTAGGACTCATCGGCTATCCTGACCCCAGCTTCACCCTGTACGGTCTCGACAAATACAGCAGCGGTTTTTTTAGAAATCGATTCTAAATCCGGAAGCGAACCAAATTCCACCAACCTTACCCCGGGCAGTAGCGGACGAAACGATTGCTTGAGACTTTTATTACCACAGATGGACAGGGCACCTGATGTAGCACCGTGGTAGGCATCTTTGCAGGAGATGATCTCTGTACGCCCAGTGTATCTTTTGGCCAGCTTGATCGCTCCCTCGGTCGCCTCGCTGCCTGAGTTGACGAGAAACGCATTATCCAGGCCCTCCGGCAAGGAATCTGAGAGTGCTTTGGCGAGCTGCACCTGTGGTGACTCCACAAACTCGCCGTAAACCATCAGGTGAAGGTATTTTTCGCTTTGATCCCGGATGGCTTTGAGGATGGTAGGATGGCCATGACCAAGCCCGCTCACCCCGATCCCTGAGATCAGATCGAGGTAGGATTTCCCATCTTTGTCGTACATGTACATCCCGTCGGCCTTTTCTATTTCCAATGAGAGGGGAAATTGAGAGGTTTGGCCCAGATGTTGTAGAAATAACTGACGGTTGTTCATATGCTTGATCCGATGCTAAAAAAGGTCAACAATTTACACCCAATTAAAGGTATATTCCGTTCTATTAATCCATATTTACTCTTTATTTAGATTGGATACTATGAATAATATAAGACAAGGACTCGTGAAATATGTGGTAGTGGGATTGCTGGGGATGCTCTCCCTGGGAGCTTTGGCGCTAGGTGGTAAAGATTCTCTGGCTGTAATTGAGCCCTCTCCCAAGTACCTCAAAGAAACGTATCTGATCAACACCAACCTCAAGCATTATCATTTTAGAAAGCAGGAACTCAACGACTCCCTTTCTCAGGTCATCTTCAATAAATACCTCGAGTCGCTGGATTACAACAAGACCTATTTTCTCAAGTCTGATATTGATTATTTCAAGAAATACGAATTTGAGCTGGACGACCAGATCAAGCAAGGCGATGTAGATGTGGCCTTTCAGATTTTCAAGGTCTTTCGTGATCGTGCCAATGTACGGATCGACTATGTAGTCCAACTAGCAGAAAAAGGGTTTGATTTTGAGGCGAAGGAAGAGCTAGATCTGAATGATGAGGAGGTCGACTGGGCCGTAAATGAAGATGAAGTCAATGAGAGATGGCGCAAGATTGTAAAGAACCAGGCCGTCAATTTGATCCTTTCCGGAAAGGAGAAGGAAAGTGTATCCAAGTCGCTGGTTGACAGGTATGAGCGTTATCGCAGAGGTATCAACCAGTACAACTCTGATGACGTGTTCCAGTTTTATATGAATTCTTATACGGAATCGTATGATCCGCATACCAACTATTTTTCTCCCATTTCCTCTGAGAACTTCAACATTTCCATGAGCCTTTCGCTGGAAGGAATCGGCGCCCGACTCACTCAGAGCCTCGACTATACTGTGGTCAATGAGGTGATTGCGGGAGGTCCTGCTTATAAGAGCAAGCTCGTACATAAGGATGATAAAATTGTCGGCGTGGCGCAAGGCGATGAAGAAATGGTGGATGTGATCGGCTGGCGATTGCAGGATGTAGTTCAGCTCATCCGTGGGCCAAAGGGCAGTGTGGTGAGGCTTCAGCTATTGAAGGCTGATGCTGCGGCCGGTTCTGCACCCGAGACCATTACGCTGATCAGGGATAAAATCAAACTGGAAGAGGCCTCTGCCAAATCAGAGATCATCCCAATCACTGAAGGAAACACCACGTTCAAATTGGGAGTCATTACGCTTCCCAGCTTCTATATCAACTTTGATGAGGCAAGGAGGGGAGTAAAGGATTATAAAAGCACAACCCGTGATGTTAAGAAAATTATCGATGAGCTGACAGCCAGTGAGGTGGACGGCATTCTCATTGACCTAAGATTCAATGGGGGAGGTTCTTTAAAGGAAGCAATCGACCTGACGGGACTTTTTATAGAGCGAGGCCCGGTGGTGCAGGTAAAAGACACTGAGGGAAGCATAGATGTGAAAAGTGATATTGACTATCGTGTGCAGTACAATGGGCCCCTTGCGGTATTGATCAATCGTTTTTCAGCCTCGGCTTCCGAGATATTTAGCGGAGCGATACAGGACTATGATCGTGGGCTTATCCTGGGAGAGACTTCCTTCGGTAAGGGTACGGTACAAAACCTGATCGACCTCAATCGCATGTTTCCCGACGATGCTGATCAATTGGGCCAACTGAAACTGACACTGGCGAAGTTTTACCGGGTGACAGGCAGTAGCACGCAAAACATAGGTGTGACTCCAGATATTGAGTTTCCGTCTCCGTTTTCAGCAGAGGACTTTGGCGAAAGCTCCCGACCAAATGCCCTGCCATGGGATCGTATCCCAGCCGCGGACTACAAGGAATCCAACCACATTTCTGACAAGATGGTGCACAATCTGCGCAAGCTTTATGCCCATCATCTGAAAACAGACTTGTCTCTGAAGTACCGCAATGAGGACGTAGAGCGGATGAAAAAGGAGCAGGATAGAAAGTCTATTTCGCTGAATCTGGATGAGCGTCTGGCAGAACGAGACAAAGCAGACAGCCAGGCTGAAAAGAGAAAAGAACTGGCTGAGTCAGACGACAAGCTCGACAAGGAGTTTAACACGACAGATGAGGACTCCAAAAAGCTCAATGAGGATCCTGAGCTTAAAGAAAGCCTGAGATTGCTGGCCGCATTGGTCAAAGAGCAAATAGGATAGTGTGGACTGGTGGTGGGTGATTGTGGTGGCTCCTGTAGCTGCACTGCTTTTTTTGATCCTGCTCAACCTTTTTGTCTATTTTTTTCAGGAACGCCTGATTTTTCAGGGACATTCCATTGACCCTGATTATGAGTTTTCGTTTCCTCAGGACTTCAAAGAATATCTACTGGATACCGAGGAAAAAGGAAAGATCAGCGTTCTGCATTTTACAGTGCCTGAGCCGGTAGGAGCCATTCTGTATTTTCATGGAAACAGGGCTGATCTTAGAAAATGGGGGCAGACGGTAATGCCTCTCACACGGTATGGCTATGATGTGTTTGTCATGGATTACAGAGGCTATGGCAAGAGTAGGGGCCTGCGAACTGAAGCCTTCATGCATGGGGATGCAAAAGCATATCGAGAATTTGTCACCAATAGATTCAAATACGATCGTATGGTTTACTTCGGTCGCTCTTTGGGCTCGGCTTTTGCTTTGCACCTGGCGGCTCATCAGCCACCGGATAAACTCATTCTGGAAACACCCATCGCTCATATCACCAATGGAATAGATCAGTATCACGGTTTGATTAGAAAGGCCATGTTGGGCCGCTTTGCTTTTGACAACCTGCGCGTCGCCCCAAACGTTGCCTGCGATACCGTTGTGCTCCATGGGACTAACGACAGGGTGGTTCCATTGAAATTTTCGAGGGTATTATTTGATACGATTGCATCGAAAAGCAAAAAAATTGTAGTGATTCCTAAAGGTGGGCATAATAATTTAAATAATTTTGAAACCTATTATAAGACCTTGCAAAGTACTTTAACGAATTATGAGTCAGTTTCTAATGCCTAACACTTTCAAGGCCAGCTATTTAAAGATTGTTTTATGTTTCATTTTGGCAGGAGCTTTATCCTCTGCCAGCGCCCAGGACGCATCAGTGTATGTGAGCCCGTTTGATATGGGTAAGACCCTGTCCAATATCTATTTTAGTATTGACAAGAACGGGTTTACCTATGTGAATACAATCAAGGAAAAGGCGGACAATTTTGAAAAGGATCAGTTTAAGGGTACAATTCAGATTGTCACCTTTGAAGCGAGCGAAGCAGCCCAACTGATTGCTTGCGAGCCTACGGCAGCATTGGAGTTTCCGCTAAGGATCATCGTATGGGAGGAGGAGAATGATATCTACCTTGCTTACATCAATCCGATTTTTTATAAAAGAAGGCACTTCATCTCCGGATGCGACGATGTGATCAAAGAACTGAACAAGTCGCTGATCCGCGTGATCAACGACGCCATCCGAAAGCAGTAGCTCTTTCTGCAACTTTTTAAGTCCAACCTTTGTTGTGCTAGGTTAGAAAAAACAACTTCTAATCATGAGCAAGGCCGGCAATATCATCGCATGGATTTTTCAGCTACTAATGGGGACGCTCTACATTATTGAGAGCTTTGGTAAGGTGATCTCACACCCTGAGGTAGTACAAAACTTCGAAAACTGGGGATATCCCTTTGGCTTTTACCTGATCATCGGGGTTGTTGAGTTGGTTTGCGGCTTTCTACTCTTTGGACCCAAGACAGCGGGCTATGCCTGTGTGGTCTTGTTTTTTGTGATGATCGCAGCGGCCCTTACCCATATCGTACACGATGAGGGTCTGATCGTTCTCAGGCCAATAGCGTATGCAGCCGGGTTGGGCATTGTGTTTTACTTTCGCTTTATCCTGGATATGAAGAATGATGACCAGGAATTTTTGCCACTCAATAATGTTTCATAGTTTCCTCCGAAAATCCTCCTGAAAATGCCATGGCATAAGGCCATTATTTGATTTCTTTGCTTTGCAGGTATTTACCATCTAATCAATAGAAATTGACCGCAGATTTTCAGTCGATCTTATCCCAACTCAAAAACAATCAATATGCTCCCGTGTATCTTTTGCAGGGGGCAGAACCCTTCTTTATCGATCGCCTGGTAGATTACATAGAAGACCATGCTATTGATCCGGGGATGAGAGATTTTAACCAGGTGGTGGTATACGGCAAAGAGACCGACCTGCCCACGGTGATGAATCATGCCAAGGGCTTCCCTATGATGTCCGAGCGTAAGGTCGTGCTGGTAAAGGAAGCCCAGGAACTGACCGGGCTCGACAAGGAAGCGGGAGAAAAAATGCTGGTGCCTTACCTGGAAAATCCTCAGCCTTCCACCATTTTGGTTTTTGCGTATAAGTACAAAACCTTCGATAAGCGAAAGAAGCTGTTCAAGGCATTTGACAAGCATGCGGTTAGCTTCACCTCTGCTAAATTCTATGATAATCAGCTACCGTCATGGGTAGAAGGCTACATTAAAGAAAAGGGCAAAACCATAGACCAAAAAGCCCTGATGCTGATCGTGGAGCATATTGGTAATAACCTAACCCGTATCGCCAATGAAATCGACAAGCTCCTGATCAATGCCAGTGATAGCCCGATGATCAACGAGGATCTGGTGTATAAAAACATAGGCATCAGCAAGGAGTACAACGTATTCGAACTGCAGAAGGCACTGGTGTATAAGAATGTGCTCAAGGCCAATCAGATAGTCAATTACTTTAAGTCTGATCCCAAGTCCAATCCGATAATCCCGATCATCGCCAATATTTTTTCGTTTTATACTAAATTGTTGTTGGTGCACAAGAGCCCTGATAAGTCTGATCGGCATTTGGCATCATTATTGGGTGTGAACCCGTATTTTGTAAAGGAATATTTGATGGCAGCGAGAAATTACCCACTGGCAAAGGTGGTAGACAACATCCGGCATCTGAAGATCGCCGATATGAAGTCCAAAGGCATAGACTATCCCCGACAGACCGAGGGGGAGATTTTAAAAGAACTGGTTTTCAACTTGCTGCATTAAACTGACAATATCACGTGACCCATTATATTTCGATTGACCTGAAAGTAATTTCTCTAAGCATTCTTTTGGCTGTATTGATTTCCGGGGTGTCCCGGGCGCAGGAGATCAATGACGATACCCGTATGGATCATGCCAAGATCCTGTACCAAAAAGGCTTGTACTCAGCAGCTCGGGAGGAGTTTGCAGCCATGTCAGGCTCGGCTTATGGAGAGGAGGCCCAATACTTGGAGGCCATCAGTGCTGTACGTGCAGGGCATGGGGACGGTGAGTTTCTCATTAAGAAATTTATCGAGGAATACCCATCCAATCCACTGGCCCAGAATGCCTATGGAGAATTGGGGAATTACTATTTCGAAAAGAGGGATTTCGCACAAGCGGTCAATTATTTCAGTCAAAGCAAATCTCAGTCTGACGAGCAATCTTTCAAATTGGGTTATAGCTACTTCCAAATCGGGGAATATGATAAAGCCCTGAAAGAGCTTGGGAAGCTGAAAGGAAAGAACAACTCATGGGAGAAAGATGCTGCCTATTTCATCGGTTTTATTCACTATGAAAATGAAGATTTTTCTAAATCCCAAAAGGCATTGGGTGAGGCCTTTGAATCAGAAAATTATGGAGATCAGGCTAAAGAACTCAATGTAGCGGTGCTGTACCAAACGGAAAAGTACAAGGAGCTGATCACATTCGTGAATGCCGAGATAGAAACGAAAAGCGGGCCGACGCTCAACTACTTATCGAACTCATACTATGCGCTAGGACGATACGAGGAGGCAAGTGAGAGTTTTGGGCAGTTGCTTGCCAAGCACAGTAAATTCCGAAATAGTCGCAACTACTACAAAGCAGGCTACAGCAGTTTCAAAATCAACAACTTTAAAGACAGTGAGGATAAGCTCAAGCGAGCGGCGGTGAAGGAGGATACAGTGGGTGCCTATGCTTCATACTATTTGGGTATCATCTATTTTGAGCAGGACAATATGCCGTTTGCGGTGACGTCCTTTGGTAATACCACCAAGTATGATTCGCGGTTGCAGGAGGACGCCTATTACAACCAGTCCAGGGCATTGCTCAAGCAACCCAATTTCCAGCAGGCCATCGAGGTGCTCAGCGAGTCGAAAGAGAAATTTCCGAAAGGAAAATACATCACGGAAGTCAACGAGATGTTGAGCATGGCCTACCTCCACACCAACAACTATGAATTGGCCATGGAATACATCGAAGACCTCCCGAGCCTGACACAGACCGTCAAAAACGTCTATCAGCGAGTGTCCTTTATCCATGGGAAAAGCCTCTTCAACAGCAAGAAATTCTCCGAAGCGGCCAAGGCGTTTGAAAAGTCATTGGTCTACAATACGGATCCTGATTTGACGCAGCAGTCGTTTTACTGGATGGGAGAGGCCCTGTCATTGCTCAAGCGAGAAAAAGACGCTACGTTTTATTACAAAAGTGTAAAGAGCCAGGATAAGGAACTTTATCTCAAGGCGCAGTATGGACTCGGCTATGCGTATTTCAACATTCAAAACTACCAGGACGCCTCAGTGGCGTTCACCAATTTTGATAAGGGCTACGATAAGTCAGTAAGTGAAAAATACCTGTCCGATGCGATTCTTCGTTTGGCAGATTGTCACTTTGCGCTCAAATCCTATGAGCAGAGTATCACTTACTACAACAAGGCATTGAAAGCCGGCAATAAAAAGCTGGGACAGATCTATTTTCAGATAGGGTTGCTCAATCGATATCTGGAGAATGACGATGAGGCCAAGAAGTACTTTAGCAAACTGGTGAAGGAGGTGCCTAACTCTACCAAGATTGACCATGCGCAGTTTCAGATCGCTGAGATCGACTTTAAGAAAGGAGAGACCGAGGATGCGATCGAAGCGTACAGGATATTTATGATCCAGTATCCTAATAGCCCCTTGATCCCGCATGCATTGCTCAACCAGGCGGTAGCTTATGAAAACCTTCAGAATAACAAATCAAGCATTACCAATTACAAGGAAATTCTGAACCGCTTTCCCCGGCACGAAACAGCAAAAAGTGCATTGCTGGCCTTGCAAACAAAGAACGCTAATGGTGGCTTTGATGAGTTTGACCAATTCCTGGCTATTTATAAAAGTGCTAATCCAAACAGCGAGGCCTTGGAAAATATAGAGTACGAAAATGCACGAGTCGCGTTTTTCAACCAAAACTACGAGAGTGCGATCAGTGGTTTCGAATACTTCAACAAGACCTATCCAAACAGTTTGCTGAGGACTGAATCTAAATTCTTTATTGGCGATAGCTACTATCGACTCAACCAATACGAAAAGGCGCTGCCGGTTTTCTATTCTATTGCTGATGATACGGATTACTCCAAGCATGTACGGGTGCTATACCGCATAGCGGAGATGGAAGCGGTGCTTGACAACATTGAAACCAGCAATAAGTACTACTACAAGCTGGCCGCAGTGATACCTTCGGCAAGGTATCGGGTGTTTGTAGAGAAGGGCCTGATGGAGAATTACCTTTTGATGTCTGAATATGATTCGGTGATTCACTATGGCAATTTGCTTTTGGATAATGCCCGGATTGGGGTTCTGGTTGAGGCGGCAGCTAATCTGAGCCTGGGCCAGGCCTACAAGGAAAAGGAGGAATACGACAATGCCTTGTTGCACCTACTTCCGCTTGTGGCCGGTTCGCCTGATGAAAAAGGAGCTGAGGCCAATTACCTGGTGGGGCAGATTTATTTCGACCAGGGTAAAAACGAGGAGGCTTTGGAGAGTCTGTTCTCACTTACCAATAATTTTAAGGAGTATGGCATTTGGACGGCCAGGGGATTTCTGATGATGGCAGAAATATACATAGCTACTGATGAGGAATTTCAGGCGAAAGCTACTTTGTCGTCATTGGTAGAAAATGCAGAGGACGAGGAGATAGTTGCACTCGCTTCGGCACGATTGGAGCTGTTGGAATCGAAGGAACAAAAAGAGGAGGGTCAATAAGATGAGCAGGATGAAATTTATATTGCCATTCACGTTTATGATCATTTTACCGGGTGCCCTATTGGCGCAAACCGACCTGGTAGTGGAAGGTGAGGTAGAGGATGCAGAAATTGTGATCGAAAAGGATCGGGAGATCAAACTCAAAAAGGAAGTAAAACTTTACGAGTTCATCAAATGGCAGCCCGAGCGGGAGGAGTTTGAGTTGGGTGAGAAAGAGTTTGAGGCCTTTGACTATGAATTGGCCCTTGAGCCTATTGCTTTTACTCCGGCCCAGGTTGTGGGTAAGCCCAAAGAATCGATTTACCATCAGTACGCCAAGTTTGGGTTTGGCAACTACGGTTCACCGATCGCTGATGTGAGCCTGGTATTGCCCGGTGCTACCCGCACGGTGGCAGGATTAAATTATAAGCACCTTTCGTTTGCCAGTGGAGAAGTGGATGGTGAAAATAGCGCTTCTTCATTCAATGAATTTTCTGTGTATGGGATAGCCATTTGGGATAAGATAAAGCTGAAGCCGGAGGCCACCTATAGACATGAGAAGAACTACTGGTATGGTTATCCGACAGGTACGGTCGTTAATCGTGAGGACATCAAACGGGGTAATAATTACATTGATTTCGGAGTGAGCCTGCTGGATAACAACACCACTGATAAATGGTCTTACGACTGGAGAGTAGGCCTGGAAAATTTCAATGACAATTGGTCCAATAAAGAAAACACCTTTTCAATTCTGGGAGAGACACAATATGACAACAAGATATTCCTGCAAAGCGATGTGAAGTTTGTAAAATACGAGACTGACTCTTCGGTGAGTCGCTTGTATTATCGAGTGCTGCCTTACTACCGGTTGGGAGTGGGTGACCTGACGGTAGATGCCGGGGTGAGCGTTAGCGGTCATAATGATCAGAATTCGGCCGTTTCCGACTTGAAGGTGTTTCCTTACTTGAACGCAACCTATCCAGTTACATCGAAGTTCGAATTGTTTACCACGCTTGATGGCGGCATTCAGTACAATTCGATGTATTCGCTGGCGCAATTGGCTCCCTATATCGATGAGGGTTTTGCCATTGCCAATAGTGAGGATAAATGGAATGTGACAGGAGGAATACGAGGCAATCTCACCTCAAAAATTGGCGTACAGGCAAAGGTGAATTATCGCTCGCTGGTGAATATGCCTGTGCTGATCAACAATGCCACGGATCAATCCCGCCTGGATGTGGTCTACGATACCGGAGAGGTTGGTGTTTTCAATTTTGGCCTTTCATCAAAATATCAGATTGCCGATCAACATGATATTTCTTTGGGCTTTGACTTGTACAACTACCAGGCAGATCAACTGGCTCAAATCTATCACCGCCCAACGACCGAGCTAAAAGTAAAGGGTAATCACCTGTTTTTTAAGAAGCTGAGTTATCAATGGCAGTTTGCCTTGCAGTCAGGCATACAGGCATATGATCCGACGAGTGATGTGGATGTGGAGCTTGACCCAATACCTAAACTGGACATGATGGTGCACTATCAGATCACCGATCGTCTCGGGTCGTTCGTTTCCGGTGAAAACATCATTTCTCAAAACTACACGGAGTATCTGTTCTATCCTCAGCGGGGTGTGATGCTTCGATTGGGTGCTTCGTATCGGTTCTGATACAAATTGTTTTCGGGTATTGTTATCTTAGCTGACAGCTATGAACATACCCAGAATTACATCATTCGTTCTCCCTTTATTGATGGGAACAATACTTTTTTCTTGTGATAGTCCTTCTAATGTGGGGCCAGGAGTCTCCCGTGATTTGGCCACTCAGCGAAAGGCGCTACTGTCCTCGATTGTCTATGACCTGAAAGTGACCGTCCCTGAATCACGAGCGGATTCTGTCGTGATAGGTACCACCATCACTTTTAAGCTCAAAAAAGCCGATCAGGATTTGCCGCTGGATTTTAAAGGACAGGCCATTCATTCGCTTAGCGTAAATGGTGCCGACCAAAAAATCAATCTGATCAACGAGCATCTGATTCTTGACCAATCATCGTTGAAAACTGGTCAGAACAAAGTAGAGATAACTGTGATAGCCTCTGATGTAGCGCTCAACCGAAATGACGACTATATGTTTTCACTGTTCGTGCCTGACCGTGCTTCGTCAGCTTTTCCATGTTTCGATCAGCCTGACCTCAAGGCAGTGTACAGCCTGACCATGGACATCCCGATGGCCTGGCAGGCAATAGGCAATGCACCAAAAGAAGATTCCCAATTATCCAGGCAACGAAAGATTGTATCCTTCTCGCCGACAGAACGGATCAGTACCTATCAGTTCGCTTTTGTTGCGGGGGATTTCCAGGTGGAGCAGCGACAAGTTGGTGGCAGGGAAATGACCTTATATCACAGGGAAGACGACAAAGGTCTCTATGATCAAAGCGTAGACGAAATTTTCAACCTTCATGCCGCAGGGCTCGATTGGATGGAGGCTTACACGGGTGTTAAGTATCCCTTTTCAAAAATTGAGTTTGTTGCCCTGCCGGGATTTCCCTTTGCGGGAATGGAGCATGTGGGTGCGATACAGTATCGATCCGAGTTGCTCTTTTTGGATGGAAGTGCGACGGTGAACCAGAAGCTAAGGCGGGCCAGCCTGATCGCACATGAGACAGCCCACATGTGGTTTGGCAACTATGTTACCATGGAGTGGTTCGAGGATGTATGGATGAAAGAAGTCTTTGCCAATTTCATGGCTGATAAGATCGTAGCAGAGGCATTTCCGGAGGTCAATCACGATCTCAATTTTCTGTTTGCTCATTATCCTGCGGCATATAAAGTAGACCGAACCGAGGGCACACATCCCATCCGTCAGCCACTGGACAACCTGAAGGATGCCGGAAACATGTACGGGAGTATCATCTATCACAAGGCGCCTATTGCCATGAAGCAGCTGGAGCTACTGGTGGGTGAAAATCGTTTGAGGCTCGCGCTGAGCCAATACCTTGAAAACAATGCCTATGACAATGCGGACTGGGATGACTTAATGAATGTTTTAGCACGGATATCAGGAAAAGATATGGCGGCATGGAGCGATGTTTGGATCAAAGAAGCCGGGATGCCGCGAATGGACATTGTAAGCATAGAGACACCGGATAGAAGTGAGTTGATTATCAACCAAACCGATCCTTTAGACAAGGGAAGGGTATGGCCTCAGTCATGGTCCCTCAGCATGGATTTTGAGGGCGGCCCTGTGGACTATGCGGTTCAATTAGATGCACCGGAGTTTCTTATCAAGAGATCCAACAAAAATGAGCTGGCCTCATTCATTCAGCTCAACGCCAACGGGGCGGGGTATGGGGTGTTTCAACACGGACTCGATTATGTGAAAGGGGAGTTTCTGTTTAATAAAGGAAAAGTGGATGTTTCCGCTATTGAGGATGACCTTCAGCGAGGAGCGGGTTTTGTCAATCTCCATGAATTCCTCTTGCACGAAAGGTTTCATCCGCAGCTTTATTACAACTTTCTGGAAGTGTATATCGATGCGGAGGCCAACGATCAGATACTGGCGTATTTGCTGGACATAACTCAGGAGGTTTTCTATTGCTATTTTGATGAGTCCCTCAGGAAACAACATGCAGGAAATCTGGAGACAACGTTGTGGAATAAACTTCTAAATGTGTCATCCCCTGAATCAAAAAGCCTGTTGCTCAATGCTTATATTGATGTTGCTTCCACGGACAAGGGGTTGACCAGGCTTAAATCCCTTTGGAAAGGTGAAAACGTGCCCGAAGGCTTAGTTCTATCCAAGAAACAAAAAGAATCTTTGGCGCTGAATATTGCCCTTATTGATTCAAAAGAAGGCCTAAGCTATCTGCAAATGCAAATCGACTCTACCGCCAATGAGGAAAAGAAAGAGAGGTTGGAATTTGTAAAACCTGTCTTTTCTCTAAATGAAGAGGAGAGGAAGCAATTTGTGGAGTCTCTATTAGACCCTGTTAATAGGGACAAAGAGACCTGGGTACTGCTGGCGCTGCAATACCTGCATCACCCCAATAGAAATGAACAATCGATATCGCTGCTTATGCCCACACTCGATTTGCTTGAGCCAATGGCAGAAAGTGGTAGTATCTTTTTTGTGAAAAGAGTCATGGATAGAACGCTTGCAGGTTATCAGTCTGCTGAGGCGGCATCATTGGTGAATGAATTCCTTGAGCAAAACCCTGAGCTAGATGTTCATCTGAAAAGAAAGCTGCTTCAGTCCGCCGATCCACTCTTTAGAGCCCGGAAGAATATGGAGTTTTATCAGTCGTTGTAGATCAATCCTGCAAGTGCTTGAGCGAATCCACAAGGTGATCACCTTCCAACTCAATATCTAATTCTTCTTCTTCTACATGCATGGATTCAAGAAGCGTTTTGAGATTGATTAGGCCTTCTTCATAGGTCGGTCCCATGAGCTGCTCAGTGAATAGCGCCTTGTAATGCATGAAAGGGTTCATGCCATAATCTGTATCATATTGCCAGGTAACCTCAGTGTACCCGTCAAATTCGTCAAGGATAAACATAGTGTGCTCTGCGCTCTTGCCCTTTCGGGTAATGAGAGTACGTACAGATTTGTTGTGCTTGCACTGGGTGAGTTCCATACGGCCGGCCCCCAAGTTTGAGTTTTCGCTATCCCATATCATGGTAGCACCTTCTCCTCTGCGATGTCCTTCAAACGAAATTTCAGTAGATTCCTGGTCTTCAAGGACTATGGGGTGCCATTGCAGGTTCATCTGAGGGTTGATCAAAACTTCATAGATCGGGGCAGCAGGGGTGTTGATGTCAATGGCCCGCTCCATAGAGGTATAGCTCGGTATCATCCAGCCAAGCAGAGCTACGACAATGATTCCTACCATTCCCCAGGTTAGCCATTTGTTTACCTTCTTCATTTCAGATCTTCTCTTTGTTTCGGTTAAATTAAGGAAAATTGATTTCACCATTCAATAGATTTGTTCGAATAATTCCTTTGAATGCATATGGCAGAAGAAACAGCAACTTTCGCGCGGCGGCTCATGGCTTACAACATCGACCTGACGGCCCTGATGCTGATCATACTGCCCATTTCGCTATTCATAGAGAGCAACAGGATTTTGTATGTTGTATGCATAGCCGTGATCATCTTGTATCATGCAATATTTGAAAGTTCGCCCTGGCAAGGTACGCCCGGTAAGCGACAGGGACGGATGGTTGTGGAAAGTGAGTCGGGTTACCGACTATCTTTACTGCAGGCAACGTGCAGGATTTTACTCAAATTCTTATCTTTGCTGCTTTTATTTGGTGGCTACTTTATGATCTATTTGAGGGCTGACCGCAAGGGGTTACACGACCTGATCTGTCATACAAGGGTAAGATTTACAGGTGGATGAGGCCTGAGCCAGACCGTTTTGAAAAAAAGAACATTTGTAGGCACAGAAAAAAAAATTAGTCTTAATTTTAGACGTTCAACATTTTTTACAATTTGATATAATCAGCAAGGAATATGGCTAAAAGATTTTCAGGGTTAGAGACATTTTTTGAGGGGTTCGTTTTTTGGAGCCGGTGGATTCAGGCACCTATGTATGGTGGTTTGATCCTGGGCGCAGCTTTATACTTGGCTAAGTTTTTTCAGGAACTGGCCCACATGTACCACGAGTTGTTGGACAAGCCGGAGACTGCAGTGATGCTCAGCGTACTGAGCCTTGTAGACATGTCTATGGTGATGAACCTGGTCGTGATGGTGGCCATTGGTGGATACTCTATTTTTACCAGTAAGATCGACGTGGAAATGCACGAGGATAAGCCGCTATGGCTTGAAGGCCTTGATGCTGGTATGTTGAAGATTAAGTTGGCTACTTCACTCGCCTCTATTTCCGGGGTTCAGTTACTTAAGACCTTCGTAGACTTTAGAGAAGCAGCTGAACGATCAGGAGGTAAAGAAGCCATATACATTGAGATCATCATTCACATGGTATTTATCTTTTCTGCCCTATTGCTTTCGTTTACTGAAAAGACGATCCATTCATATGCTCATGCTCATGAGGCACACACTCCAGATGAAGAGGAGCATTCTGAGGATTGAAAAAAATATTAGAATTGAAATAAAAGGTGCCTAGAGGTGCCTTTTTTTTTGCCTTTACACTACTTATGGAAAACAACTGGAAGACATTATCCACGGAACATAAATACGACAATCCCTGGATCTCCGTGGACGAGGATCAGGTGATTAATCCCTCGGGCAATCCGGGTATTTACGGTCGGGTGCATTTCAAAAACAAAGCCATTGCAATTGTGCCTCTCGACGAAGAACTGAACACATGGCTCGTGGGCCAATACCGGTACACGCTGGACGAGTACTCCTGGGAGATCCCAATGGGAGGAGGGCCGTTGGAGAATGATATATTGGAAAGTGCCAAGCGCGAGCTAAAAGAGGAAACAGGCCTGTCCGCTGGCCAATGGGAAAACATCATGAGAATCCACACATCTAACTCTGTAACAGACGAGCAAGGGGTTGTTTTTGTGGCCCGAGAGCTTACACAAGGCGAGACGGAGTTTGAGGATACCGAGGATTTGGTAATTAGGAAGGTTCCGCTGGCCGTAGCTGTAGATATGGTGATGAATCAGGAAATCACAGATGCCATATCTATTGCCGGATTACTCAAGGTGAAGGCACTCGTCGATAAGGACAAAATATAGGATATGATGACCTCCTGGGATCATGCTAAGGTGACCTGGAAGCTGGCCTATCCTGTCATGCTCAGCCAGGTAGGGCATATGATGGTGGGTGTTGCAGACAGTATGATGGTAGGTCGTCTGGGGGCTGTGCCCCTTGCCTCTGTTTCGTTGGCCAATGGAATATTTGCGATGATAATTCTATTTGGTATTGGCGTATCTTATGGAATGACCCCTCTGGTTGCGAGCTCAGATGGAGCCAATGACAAAAGGCACGTCGCCTCGGTCTTTAAGCATGGATTTCTTCTCAACGGACTGGTAGGTTTAGGCTTGGTGGTGCTTGCGTATGTGGGGTCAGGGTTGTTTCCATATATGGACCAGGAGCCTGAGGTACAAGAAGGAGCCGCGCCCTACTTTTTGGTGATCGCAAGCAGCATGATTCCACTGATGTTTTTCCAGTCTTTTCGTCAGTTTACTGAAGGGCTTTCTCTCACTCGTCAAACCATGATCATCTCTGTGGTAGGCAATATCGTGAATGTCATTTTCAACTATACCCTGATATTTGGCAAGCTGGGTTTCGAGCCCATGGGCCTGATGGGCGCAGGATGGGCGACACTCATTTCCAGGATGCTTATGGTGATTGCATTGGGAGCATACGTTCTGTTTTCGTCACGTTTTAAAAAGTATCTACAGGTTTTGAGACGAGTGAATTGGAGCCTGAGCGAGTTAAGAAGTATCTGGAATATCGGGTTGCCATCGGGGCTGCAGTATGTGTTTGAAGTGGGTGCTTTCAGTGCAGCCGCTGTAATGATTGGCTGGTTTGGGGCTGTGCCGCTGGCATCGCATCAGATAGCCTTGAACCTTGGAGCCATTACTTATATGGCTGCTACGGGCATATCTGCTGCCTCCACGATCCGGATGGGCAATCAACTTGGGAAGAAGGACTATGAGACGCTGCGTATCGTAGGATGGGGGTGCTTTGCTATGGTGGCCGTTATGATGTCTTTTTTCGCTGTGGTATTCTTTGTGTTTAGGAATGTACTACCCTCTCTGTATATTGATGACCTGGAGGTGGAGTTGCTGGCCGGGCAACTTTTGATCATCGCAGCATTGTTTCAGGTGTCTGACGGACTGCAGGCTGTAGGCCTTGGAGTCATGAGAGGGCTGAGAGATGTGAAGCTGCCTACCATTGCTACACTGGTGGCTTACTGGGGTATCGCGATCCCGCTTGCCTATGTGCTTGCAAACCAATTCCATTTAGAGGCCATCGGTGTATGGATCGGTCTTTTGGTAGGACTGTCTCTTTCAGCGATTTTTCATATGCTAAGGTTTCGATACCTTACCCGCCATACTTTTCCGGTCGATTGAGATGGTAACAACTCTTTGGTCAGAATTCCGTTCGATATTTTTGTTTAACTTGTGTAATTATTTATTTAACAAGACATGAGTATTAAAACCTCATTTTCTATCAAAGACCTGGAAAACCTGAGTGGGATCAAGGCCCACACAATCAGGATTTGGGAAAAGAGATACAACCTGCTACAGCCTGAGCGATCCGATACCAACATCCGCACCTACGATCAAGAGAATCTGACAAGGCTCTTGAATGTGGCCCTGATGATTCAGTATGGTTACAAAATCTCCAGGATCGCCTCCATGAGTGAAATGGAGCTTACACAATTGATTAGGGAAAACTCCGTAGAAAAAGACAATTCTCTGCTGGCTATCAATTCGTTCAAATTGTCCATGATGAATTTTGACCAGGCCCTCTTCGATTCCACTTTCAATCAATTGCTTACACAAAATTCCTTTCGGGAGATTTTCCTTAATGTCCTGATCCGGTTTTTGGATGATATAGGTATACTGTGGCAGACGAAAACGATTACTCCTGCACATGAGCATTTTATTTCTAACCTAGTCAAGCAGAAATTGCTCATCAATATTGAGCGGGTACAAAACACTGTGAATGATCAGGAAAACACGTTTGTTTTATTTCTACCTCTAAATGAAATCCATGAACTAGGGTTGATGTACATTCATTTCGAGCTGTTGCTCAAAGGCAAAAGATCCATTTATCTTGGTCAGAGTATTCCGATGGAAAGTCTGAAAGACCTACAGCAGCAATATCCAAAAATTACCTTTATTAGCTACTTTACAGTTAAACCAAACGTCGATAAGGTGAAGGATTATTTGAATTCTTTCGAGGCTAAGCTCTTAAGAAAAAGAGAGGATAAGTTCTTGGTAATTGGACGTAACACTCGCAACCTGCTTGAAAAAGACCTACCATATCGGGTGTCGGTGTTTACAGAAATTATTAAATTAGTTAGTACCCGATAATTTTTTAAACCCTTTTCGAATTATGTCGTTGAGTTTTTTTGTATTTTGTTTAATAAAAAGATAAATTAGTTAAACAATATGTCTAAAACTGTACACATCATAGGATCCGGTTTTTCTTCGCTATCGGCAGCGTGCTATCTGGCTAAGGCAGGCTATGCTGTGGAAGTGTACGAAAAAAATGATCAGCTAGGAGGCAGGGCCCGGCAATGGTCACACGATGGATTTAATTTCGATATGGGTCCAAGCTGGTACTGGATGCCGGATGTGTTTGAGCGGTTCTTTTCGGACTTTGGTTACGAACCAGGTGATTTTTATCAATTGGAAAGGTTGTACCCCGCCTATCGTGTGTATTTCGGTAAGGACGACTTTGTCGAGATATCAGATTCATTGGAAGATATTGTTGAGGTCTTTGAATCAATAGAACCTGGTGCCGGATCAGCGCTCATGCAGTTTATCTCCAAGGCCAAACGAAACTACGAAATCGCCATGGGTGACCTGGTGTACAAGCCGGGAATCAGTCCGCTGGAGTTGGTCACTACAAAAACTGCTCGTGAGTTGCAGCAGTTTGTTCTGACCATTCGCGACTATGTGTACAAGCACTTCAAAGACCCACGGCTCAGACAGATTCTTGAATTTCCCGTATTGTTCCTGGGTGCCAAGCCCAGCCAGACACCCTTGTTCTACAGCTTTATGAACTACGCAGACTTCAGCCTGGGCACCTGGTATCCAAAAGGAGGGATGAAAGCAGTGGTCGACGGAATGGTCACTCTTGCCAAAGATTTAGGAGCCAGGTTTCATATTAACGCCCCGGTAAATGAAATCAGCGTGGATGCCAAAGGCTTTGCCCGTGGGTTAAGTGTCGGTGAGTCGGAGATTTCTACAGACCTAGTCGTTAGTGGGGCTGACTATCATCATTCAGAGCTTCTGCTCCCGAAAGAATACAGATCCTATACAGAAAAGTACTGGGACAAAAAGGTGATGGCTCCGTCCTCTTTGCTCTTCTATGTCGGTTTTGATAAGAAAATAGAGAATGTACGCCACCACACCTTATTTTTCGATGCGTCATTTGATGAGCATGCCATCGAGATATATGACAAGCCTGGATGGCCGAAAGACCCCTTATTTTATTCCAGTTTTTCGAGCATTTCAGATGACTCTGTAGCACCGAAAGGAAAAGAAGCAGCCGTTTTCCTGATACCCCTGGCCCCAGGGTTGGAAGATACCGAAGAGTTACGTGAGAAATACTTTGAGATCATCATAGAGCGGCTGGAGCGTATGACGAACCAGGAAGTAAAATCACATGAGCTATTCAAACGATCCTATTGTGTCAACGATTTTGTTGAGGACTATAATTCGTTTAAAGGCAATGCCTATGGCTTGGCCAATACACTGATGCAAACGGCCTTTTTAAGGCCTGGGATCAAGAGTAAAAAGGTGAGAAATTTATACTATACAGGGCAGTTGACCGTGCCGGGTCCGGGTGTGCCTCCATCTCTTATATCTGGTAAGATCGCTGCTGAACTATTGATAAAACAAAACCCAATTAATCATGAAACAATTGTACGATGAATTGTCCCTACGCTGTAGCCAACATGTCACGGCCACTTACAGCACCTCGTTCAACTGGGCGGTTACTATGCTGTCTCCTAAAATCCGAAGTGCGGTACATGCTGTCTATGGATTTGTCAGGGTGGCCGACGAGATAGTGGATAGTTTTCATGACTATGACAAGCGAAAACTCCTCGATGAGTTTGAAAACGAGCTATTGCTGTCGCTGCATCGCAAGATCAGCGTCAACCCCATACTCAATGCCTTTCAAAATGTAGTGCATCAGTACAATATTGAATACGACTTGATTGCAGCATTTATGAAGAGCATGAGAGCAGACCTGGACAAAAAGGAGTACAATACGGTAGAGGAGTACAACGAGTACATCTACGGGTCCGCTGATGTAGTGGGGCTCATGTGCTTGAAGATCTTTGTGGGCGGGGATCAAAAGAAATACGATGAATTGAAGCATTCTGCTCAAAAGCTGGGTAGTGCATTTCAGAAAGTCAACTTCCTGAGGGACCTTAAGGATGATACCCAGTGGCTTGAGCGATCCTACTTTCCGCACATAGCGGGTCAGAGCCTGGATGCCGAAAGTAAGGCGGTCATAATAGAAGAAATAGAAGAGGATTTTCGTGAAGCGTTTGAAGGAATTAAGAGACTGCCCCTGGAAGCTAAGTTTGGTGTTTACACAGCCTATGTGTACTATCGCAGTTTGCTGAAAAAGCTGAAGAAAGTAAATGTGGAAAAAATAAAAATGAGCCGTGTGCGAATTAGCAATCCACTGAAAATTCGCTTGCTAGCACAGTCTTTTATTAGCTACAAGCTCAACCTTATTTAGGAGCTGTCTATCCCGGGTTTTGGTTAAATTACACTAGGAAAATATTTATGAACTACGATACAGTCATAGCGGTAGATGAAAACGATCAGGTGATCGACTATCTCGACAAGATGGAAGCCCACCGAAAGGGTATTTTGCACCGGGCGATTTCTGTCTTTATTTTCAATTCTAATGGTGAATGGTTGCTACAGCAGCGTGCTGCGGATAAGTATCATTCAGCCTTGCTATGGACGAATACGAGCTGTACCCATCCTCTCGTGGATGAGTCTAATGAAGATGCGGCCAAACGCCGGCTTTGGGAGGAGATGGGATTGAATGCTGAGTTGACACCCGTGTTCACTTTTTTGTATCGGGCTGAGCTGGAAAACGAATTGATAGAAAATGAATTGGATCATATTTTTATTGGTTTTACAGACAACAAGCCCAAGCCCAATTCGAGGGAGGTGAAAGACTATCGCTACATATCTACCGGGCGGTTAGAAGAAGAAATGGCCACTAATCCCGAGCAGTTCACTGCGTGGTTTAAACTGCTGATGCCTCAAGTAAAGGAAAAGCTTTGATGGTGTTAGCTGTGACCATATTGATCACATTTGTGCTCATGGAGGGCGTGGCATGGAGCATGCACAAGTATGTGATGCATGGGTTGTTTTGGAACCTTCACGAAGATCATCATGTGCGTGACAATCACGATTCGTTCCTTGAGTTAAATGATTCCTTTTTTGTCTTTTTCTCAGTCATGGCCATCACAGCGTTTTCCCTCTGGAGCTTGTTTAGCTGGAACGTGAGCCTGGGTATTGGGATTGGCATTTCGATTTATGGTTTGGTGTATTTTGTGATCCATGACTTGTTTATTCACCAGCGCATCAAGATATGGCGGAACACAAAGAACCCATACCTACTAGCCATCCGCAGAGCCCATAAAATGCATCACAAGCATATTAACA
Source organism: Reichenbachiella sp. (assembly GCA_965222305.1). Classification (GTDB taxonomy): domain Bacteria; phylum Bacteroidota; class Bacteroidia; order Cytophagales; family Cyclobacteriaceae; genus Reichenbachiella. The sequence goes on along the minus strand of OZ244943.1, from coordinate 1,673,877 downwards.
AAGAAGATGGAGAGTGCTTTGGAATGCTGTGGGTCCCCCTCAAATACTTCAAAAAGGAATTTAAATCCTGATGTCGCTGTACTTTTGGATCAATTGCCTGTCCATTTCTATTCCGTTGTTGGTGAGCTTTCACCCGAGGATAGCGTTGCATCAAAAGTTTCATTGGCTGGCTCTAGCCATTGTATTGAGCATGACCCCCTATATCATTTGGGATGTGTACTTTACCCGGTCAGGCTATTGGGGGTTTAATGACGCTTATTTATCTGGTGTTTACTTTCTTGATCTACCCCTGGAGGAATGGCTATTTTTCATCTGCATTCCTTTCGCTTGCGTTTTTACACATTATTCCTTACTGGAGCTGAACTCAAAAATCATTCTTTCTGAGCAGACTACCCGATGGATCTCGTATTTCCTGATTGTGGTGTTTTTATTCATGGCTGTGTTCAACCTCGATCGATCCTATACCCTGGTAGATATGGGATTTGCACTCGTTATTCTGATGATTGTTTATTGGTTTGATAGACCACTACTGCGATCTTACTACCTCACTTTCCTCGCCATGTTGGTTCCTTTTTTCCTGGTCAATGGGGTTCTTACGGGCAGTTTCATCCTTGATGAGGTGGTTTGGTACAATGATGTTCAAAACCTTGGGATCAGAATAGGCACCATCCCCATAGAGGATACGGCTTATGCCTTTTCATTGATATTGTTCAACTTATTCTTATTCAGAAGGTTAATAGCGATCAATTCAAAATAGGGTTCGTAAACAACCTCCTCTGCTGACATTTGTTACCATATTAATGACCAAAGAATCCCCAATTCTTGATATGCATGCGCATATATTGCATGTTCAAACTAGAATGAATAGGTATGATGATAAGGAGGCTCTTTGGCTGTTTGTTGGCAGTCATCGTTATGGGCGCTTGCTCTGATGCTACAAAAGAAACTACTCGATCCTCTCACGAGCTTTGGTACGATGAACCGGCCGAAAAATGGACAGATGCGCTGCCCATTGGCAACGGTAGCTTCGGTGCAATGATATTCGGCCAACCGGGTAAAGAACTTATCAAACTAAACCATGACACTTTTTGGCGGGGTGGACCCTCTGACTGGAACAATCCTGAGGCCAGGAAATACTTTCCTCTGGTAAAAAAAGCACTCAAAGAAAAGAAGCACGCATTGGCCGATAGCCTGGTTCGCTATATGCAAGGCAAGGACACTGAGCCTTATCAGCCGCTGGCTGATTTAAATCTGAAGTTTCCGGAAGGGGAGGTCTCCGAATACAAAAGAAAACTGGAACTGGATCGGGCGCTGTATTCACAGGCCTATACGCAAGGAGGTGTAGAATATACCCGTCGGCTGCTCGCCAGCTATCCCGATAGTGTGATTGCTATGGAATTGACGGCCAGCAAATCGGGTGCACTATCATTTGAGGCGACTTTTTCAAGCATTGTTTTGAACAAAGTGTCTGCGGAAGATGACCTTCTGAAGATCCGTTGTAAAACATGGAACGACTCCACCTGGGAGCGTGAAGGTATGGAAGCCGAAGTATGGCTCAAAGTAATACCCTCCGGAGGCACGCTGGTGGCTACTGATAGTTCGCTCCAACTAAAAGAAGCCGATGGAGCTACACTCCTTCTTACTTGTGGTACCAGTTTCAATGGCCGCTTTCGATCACCGGGCTTTGACGGTAAAGATCCTGCAGCCATTGCTGAGGCCAATATGGAGGCAGTTTCTGACAAGAGCTTTGATGGCTTGATGCAATCTCATTTAGAAGATTTTAGCACGTATTATGATCGGGTGCAGCTCCACCTGGGAAGCCAGGAGAGTTCGTTGCCCACCGACGAACGCATTGACAGCTATGCTATGAGTCAGGAGCGTTGTATGGTCGAGCTATTGTTCAACTACGGTCGTTATCTGCTTTTATCCTCTTCACGACCCGGATCTCAGCCAGCCAATTTGCAGGGTTTGTGGTCTAAATACATTTACCCACCCTGGAGGTCAAATTACACCATGAACATCAACGCACAGATGAACTACTGGCCTGCAGAAATCACCAATCTGACGGAAGTCTCTGAGCCGATGTTTTCTTTCATCCATGACCTGGCTAAGAATGGTGAAAAGACAGCCAAAACCAACTACGGACTTGACGGGTGGGTGGTACATCACAACTCTGACATCTGGGCGCACACCGGGCCGGTAGCCGGCGATCCTATGTGGTCCAACTGGACGATGGGCGGACTATGGCATATGGCGCACATTTATGATCATTTTCGGTTTACGGGTGACACGACCTTTTTGGAATCTTACCTGCCGGAGTTTGTGGGTGCTTCAAAATTTGCTATTGGCATGCTCGTACGCAATGGTGGTGGGTATTTAGAGACCTCTATCGGTACCTCTCCTGAAAATCAGTTTGTAATCGACGGAAAAGTGCTGAGCCTTACCAAGGGAACTGCCATGGATTTGACACTCACACGTGAAATTTTGGTGCACACCAAATGGACATTGGAAATGCTTCGACCTGATGATCCTATGATCAAAACCCTGGACAATTATCTGGCCCAACTGCGACCTCTGAAAATAAATGTGGACGGCCGTTTGATGGAGTGGGATGACGACTACCAGGAAAATGATCCCAATCACCGGCACATCTCGCACCTATACGGGGTACACCCGGGCACCCAGATCAATCCCTGGGATACTAGGGAGCTGTTCATTGGGGCCAGAAATTCATTACTTCGCAGAGGCGATGAGGCCACCGGCTGGTCTATGGGCTGGAAGGTGAATCAGTGGGCCAGAATGCTCGACGGAGATCATGCGTTGCTGATCCTGAATAATCTGATCAAAACAGCCGATCCTGATACGGCAAAATGGGAACGACCGGGACTCTATGGCAATATGTTTGATGCGCATCCGCCTTTTCAGATTGATGGCAACTTTGGGGCTACGGCCGGTATTGCAGAGATGCTGCTGCAGTCTCATAGTGGTGCACTCCATATTTTACCTGCATTACCTTCTACGTGGGATACAGGCTATGTGACTGGTCTGATGGCAAGAGGAGGTTTTGAAGTGGACCTAATGTGGGAGCAGGGCCAAATCAAAAAGATTACCATTGAATCCCGATTGGGTGGCAAATGCCCCATACGCAGCGAATGGCCACTTTCGGGCCAGGGGCTGCAAGAGTTGCAACGATCAGGGAAAAACTACCTGATAGATCCTGTGGTCTCTCCACGTCCTATCATTGAAAAAGGTGCTACCCTGACAAGCCCGCAGGTAAAGAATTACTATCTTTATGAAATTTCAACGACCAAAGGTCAGGTGGTTGAGTTGAAATTGATGTAATTCGCTTCTGCAGGATTTCAGTCTATGATAGTGCTAATGAGAATAAAACTGTGGGTCAGCGTATGGGTGTGTTTGGCTTATTCTATTGCATCGTCCGCCCAGTTCGCCAGAAATATTTCCTTTGATCAGATCACTACGGAGCAGGGGCTCAGTCACAACCAGATCAATACCATTTACGAAGATCAACTGGGTTTCCTTTGGATAGGAACGCTTTCAGGCCTCAATCGCTACGATGGCTATGAATGCAGGACCTATTTTCACGAAAGTGATGACAGCCTGTCGCTCAGCAACAATACCATTATCTGGATGGGCGAGGGGCCGGAGAGAAATATGTGGGTTGGTACCGGTGGTGGTGATATTTCAATATTCGACCCCATTCAGGATCGGTTCATTGACCCAAACCCCTGGTTGAGCAAATTGGGCTATGCACAGGTGTTGGGGGTGACGGTAGATGGAAATGGAAACTCCTGGTTTCTTATCGAGAATGATGGCCTGAGGGTGCTGGGAGCTAAGTCTGGTGAAGTAAAAAATGTATCGGCCTCTCGCGATAGTTTCATTCAGATTGATACCAATGATGTGACCGATATGGAGGTCGGCAAAGACGGCAATCTTTGGATAGTACATAGTACAGGGCTGATAGAAGTGATTGATACACGGATCAACAAGGTCATTCGAAAATTTGACCTGTCGGCGGAGGTTGTGCAGATGGACGGTACGGAGATTTTCTACATCTATATCGATTCTGACCTGGGCCTATGGTTCTACTCTAATCTGGATCAGCTAGGCCTTATTTATCTCAATACGCATACAGGTAACCTCAGAAAATTTGATGAAAAAGCCATCGCAAGTCGAATAGTCCGAAATGTACTGGAAGACGACTATGGTGCGATATGGGTAGGTACAGATCATGGAGGTATCTCGATTATTGATAAAGAGACATGGGATATTCGCACGTATAAGAATGAACCCAACAACTCTTCCAGCCTACGACACAACAGCATCAATACCCTTTACAAGTCGAGCAATGGCATAGTTTGGGTAGGGAAGGCCAAGCATGGCATAAGCTTTCACAACCCAAGGTCGAGCAAGTTCATTCCCTACCGGTTCAACTCCCGGGACCCTGTTTACAACGATATGTCAAGCATCGCTGAAGACGAAAATGGTGATCTATGGATTGGTACCAATGGAAAAGGTATTCTGAAATTCGACAGAAGGAGACAGAGGTTTGTGAAATCGAGTATCATGGATCAGGAGCCAAGTAGTATTGGGTCCAATGTAATTGTAAGCCTCAAATATGCTTCTGACCGATCGCTATGGATCGGCACCTATCTACGTGGGCTGTTTCGATACAAAAACGGAAGGCTTACGGGATTTCAAGCCAGGAAAGGGGAGAATTCTATTTCCGGAAATAATATCTGGTCCATTTATGAGGATTCTAATGAGGACATTTGGATTGGTACGCTGCAAAGTGGACTGAATAAATACAATCCTCGAACCAATCAATTCATTGACTATAGTGATTCTGTGGGTTTGACGGACAACTATGTCACTCGTTTTGTGGAGGACGATAAAAAACAACTTTGGATAGCCACCTGGGGTTTGTCTCGGCTAAATCTTGAGACAGGGGAAACCAATAGCTATCACGTGGAGGACTCGACTGATTATCCATTGAGTAGCAATAGCGTGGTGAGCCTGCTGCACGACTCCAAAGGAAATCTTTGGGTGGGTACCTTGGGAGGACTCAATTTGTACAAGCCCGAGGTAGATGGGTTTGTTGACTACCACGAGTCAGATGGACTGTCCTCAGATATTATTATGGCACTTTTGGAGGATGACGAGGGCAATGTATGGGCCAGCACCTCAAAAGGAATTTCTAAGATTACCCTTATAGATGATGAGCTCGACATTCAGACATTTGGCATTTCGGATGGTTTGCAGGGTGATGCATTTAGTGAGGGGGCTGCTTTGAAAACCAGCGATGGTATGTTGGTTTTCTCCGGTGAAAATGGGATGAATATGTTTGACCCTAAGTCAGTGGTGCTCAATGACCAGGCACCGCGAATGGCCTTTACCGGTTTTTACCTCAACAACGAAGTGGTGAAGCCTGGAGACCTGATTGGCAATAGAAAGCTGCTTGCCAAGAATCTTTCTGCCACCGAAAAGATCGATCTGAAATATGACGAAAATTCTATTGCTTTCGAATTTGTGGCGCTGACCTATGACCAGGTAGACAAGAACAGGTATCAATACAAATTGGAGGGCTTTGATGAAGACTGGGTGAGCGTGTCGGCAGACATTCGCCGGGCCAACTACACCAACCTTGACTATGGCAATTACACGTTTCGGGTTCGCGCCTCTAACAATCATAACATCTGGAATGATGAAGGTATTTCTGTGCAAATTGAAATCGCTCCACCCATATGGAAGACACCTTTGGCTTATGTCTTCTATGCTGTTGTTTTGATGGTCATATTGCTGTTGACGCGTAGCGCAATTGTCTCACGCGAGCGATTGAAAGCAAGAATAGAAAATGAACGACTCGATGCCCAGCGCCTTCATGAGTTGGATTTGATGAAAATTAAGTTCTTTACGAACATCAGTCACGAGTTTCGGACTCCTATCTCCCTGGTGCTCACACCTATTCAGCGGATGATCAAAAGCCCAGAGAGTGTGAAGGTTTCAGATTATCAACTGATCGAGCGAAACGCAAAGAGACTGCTTACCCTGGTCAATCAGCTCCTTGACTTCAGAAAAATGGAGGCCAACCAGCACAAGCTGCACAAGTCAAGCGGTGACCTGGTGAAATTTGTCAGACATGCGGTGGAGTCATTCCAGGACTGGTCTACGGAGAAAGAGATAGAGGTGGTCTTTGAAAGTCACCTTCAGCAGTATTTTACTCAGTTTGACAAGGATAAGATGGACAAGATACTGTTCAATCTTCTGTCCAACGCCTTTAAGTTTACCATGCCGGGCGGCAAAATAACGGTGGAAATAGAGCAGGCTCCTAATGAGAAAGGAATTGTGCTTATGGTAGAAGATACCGGAATAGGTCTGCCAAAAGATAAGCAGGCAGTCATTTTTGATCGATTCATGCAGAGCGATCTCAAAGACAGCATGATAAACAGCGGATCAGGTATCGGCCTCTCCATTACCAAGGAATTTGTGGAGCTTCATGGCGGCATCATTACTGTGGAGAGTGAAGTAGACCAGGGCAGTGTCTTTTCTGTTGAGTTTCCCTTTGAGCGCTTGTCCAAGCCGATGGAGGAGGAGATGTCTCCGGAGGCTCCTGTACTCCCTGTTGAAGAACCCTTTGACAAAGATCGAAGCAAACCCCTGGTATACCTGGCAGAGGATAATGCCGATTTTCGCTTTTATCTCAGTGACAACCTCAAGCAGTATTTTAGTGTAGCAGAGTCCTACAATGGTAAGGAAGCCTGGAAAGGGATAGTAAAATCACATCCGGATATTGTTATCTGCGATGTGATGATGCCTATGATGAATGGATTGGAGCTATGCTCCAAAATCAAAAACGATCCTCGAACTGCGGACATCCCCGTCATTTTGCTCACAGCCCATTCCTCAGATGAGCACAAAATCCAGGGCCTGGAAGCAGGAGCGATTGAATACATTACCAAGCCGTTTAATTTTGAAATACTGGTCAGCACGATCAATAGTGCCTTGAAATTCCAGAAAAGGGTAAATCAGTCCAAGAAGAAAATTGAGGTGCAGCCTGCAGAAGTGGAGATTGTATCCAGAGATGAAAAACTGGTGCAGGATGCTCTTGCTCTTGTAGAAAAGAATATTTCCAACTCTGATTTTAGTGTAGAAGAAATGAGCCATGAGCTGGGTTACAGCCGTGGACATCTCTATCAGCGCATGGTGAAGGTCACAGGCCAGACGCCCATGGACTTTATCAGGAATATCCGCATGAAGCGGGCGGCGGAGCTGCTGGAAAAGAGTCAGATGACGGTTTCTGAAGTGGCCTATAGTGTGGGCTACAACAACCCCAAGCTGTTCAGCCGCTATTTTAAATCTATATATAAGATGTACCCGTCAGAGTATATGAACAAGAACTCTGTAAAAGTCAATTGACCACCCAATTCCTATTGATTTAGCCTGTTTTTGGTGTAAAAATGACACTTTGTTAGGGATAATGAATGTCATATTCTATTCCTGATGCATTACAAAACCATCCCCAATTAATTTGCCAAAATCGGCCTCTAATGATGTTGGAAGGCCTTTTGAGGGGTATATGACATTCATGTACCCAATTATACCAAAAGGGCCACCGGCCTCATTGTGTTACTCCTTAACATTGGAAATCATTTTCGAAAGAAAGTGGGCTAGAGAACTATGTATAAATGATAAACTATGGTGAAATTTTACAATTTAAACCCTATTAAATATGGGTGCCTTGTGCTGGGGCTTTTATTGCTTCTGAGCAACAATCTACAGGCACAGTCAGGTAGCGTTTCGGGTAGGATCACTTCTACTGAGGATGGAGAGAGCATCCCGGGAGCGACGATTTTGATCAAAGGAACTACCAAGGGAACGGTTTCAGATATTGACGGTAACTACACAATCAGTGTGTCGGGAATAGACGATCCGGTGCTGATATACTCATTTGTGGGATTTGAGACACAGGAGATTGCTGTGGGTAGCAGAACGACCATTGATGTGGAAATGGCAATGGACGTGGCGGCACTAGAGGAAGTAGTAGTGATTGGATATGGATCACAGAAGAAAAAGGTGGTGACTGCTGCGACCGTAAAGGTTACGGGAGAAGCACTTGAAAAAAGATTATCGACTACTGCGCTTCAGGCGATGCAAGGCCAGGCAGCCGGGGTAAACATCCGATCCAATTCCGGACAACCGGGAGACGGAATGAAGGTAGTCATCCGGGGTGTCGGTACTTTGAATGGTAGCGGTCCACTATACATAGTTGATGGATTGCAGGTAGGGGATATCAAGTATCTGAACAACGCGGATATTGAGTCCATTGACGTACTAAAAGATGCGGCTTCTGCAGCAATCTATGGTAACCAGGGCGCAAATGGTGTGGTTCTGATCACTACCAAAAAGGGTAAAAAAGGTCAGGCTCAGTTGACTTTTGATTCATACTACGGTGTGCAGAGCAGAGCAAAAAAGGTTGATCTGTTGAACGAACAAGATTATGCCCGTATCATGAACGAGCAGCATGTAAACTCAGGAGGTACGCCAAGTAACCTACCGTTTGCATTAGGAAATCTACCAGCCTATACCGGGGGTAGCTCTGCCAATACCGATTGGATGGACGAGATGTTTGTGGACAATGCAGTCACTGAAAACTACACTGTAGGCCTTGCAGGCGGATCAGATAACTCAACCTATTCGATTTCTGTTTCTTATACGGGGCAGGAGGGTATCGTAGGAGGGCCTGACGTTTCAGACTACAAAAGACTGGGTGGTCGGGTGAACTCTGAGCACAAATTGTACGATGGTTTTCTTACGATTGGAGAAAATCTCACCTTGACTAATGTAGACCGACGAGGGGTCGCTGTAGGCAACCAGTACTTCAATACGCTGAGAAGTGCCTTTAGCGTAAGCCCATTGCTTCCTATGTATGATGACAATGGCAACTTCTTCGACACCAGTGATAAGAGCCTTGTGGATCAGTTTGGTGAGCCTTATTTTGATGATGGGCAGTCCAATCCATATGCATCTATGGTGTATGGAAATCAAAACCGCACGAGTGAGTACAAATTGGTGGGAAATACATACGCAGAGATCGCGCCCATAAAGAATCTTAAAATCAGATCGTCATTTGGGTTTGAGTTTTACTCAGAGGGCTATAGATCCTACAGACCTGAATATCAATTGTCTCGATTCAATTTCAACGTGACCGATGACGTGGAGCAACGAATGAGGAGAAGCCGAACCTACCAGTTTGACAATTATGCAACGTATGACTTTTCGATCGACGTTCATCAGTTCACTGCTATGGTCGGTACTTCCTATAGAAATTACCAGGGAAGTGAAGTAAAAGGCATTAACTCAGTGCTGGTATTTGATGATTTTGACAGAGCATGGTTGGATAATGCTACTAATCAAAGTTTTCCTGAATTGAATGCCACAGGAAAACCGGACGTAGAACAAGTATTGCTTTCATATTACGGTAGGTTGCAGTACAACTACAACGAGAAATATCTCTTTAGTGCGACGTTCAGAGCGGATGGTTCGTCCAAGTTTGCCAAAGGCAATCAATGGGGCTTTTTCCCATCGGTATCTGCAGGTTGGGTTATGTCAGAAGAGACTTTCCTGAGCAACTCTTCTTTTATTGATTTTGCAAAATTGAGAGTAAGCTGGGGACAAAACGGAAACCAGAGTATTGATGATTTTCAGTTTGTTGGCCCGATCTCTTTTTCACAAGCGACTTATGCATTTGGTAATGTGGAGGGAGAAAATACTCCTGGATCTTACCAAAGCCGATTGGGAAACCCTGACATAAAGTGGGAAACATCAGAGCAGATCAATATAGGAGCCGATGTGAGATTCCTAAACAACAAGTTTCTGGTTGCTTTAGATTGGTATAAGAAATCAACCATCGACTGGTTGGTGATCGCACCCATATTGGGTACAGCCGGGGCAGATGCTCCTTTCATCAATGGGGGTAGGGTCGAAAACACCGGTATCGAGCTGGAGGTCACCTACCAGGAGTCATTTGGTGATTTTGAATACAACATTGGTCTGAATGGTGCATACAATCAAAATGTTGTAAAAAATGTACCTACTGAGGACGGAATTATTCATGGAGCGACCAATTCCTTGTATGCAAACTCGCCGGAGTTTTACCAGGCCAGGACAGGTTATCCTATTGGCTATTTCTGGGGATATGAAATGGATGGATTGTTTCAGTCTACCGGCGAAGTTGAGGCACACCGCAGCACTGATGGTACTTTGATTCAGCCAAGTGCTTCTGCCGGAGACGTGAGATTCGTTGACCGAAATGATGACGGATTGCTTACCGATGAGGACAAAATTGAGCTGGGTAACCCTAACCCTCCGTTTACTTTTGGGTTGAACTTCGGTGCGGACTATAAGGGATTTGACTTCTCACTCATGTGCTATGGTGTGGCGGGTAATGATATCGTACAGTCGTACCGTGATCATGGCAGCCAGTATGCAAACTATACCTCTGCAATCATGAATCGATGGACAGGACCGGGAACATCTAACACGGTTCCAAGGGTAACCAATGGAAATATCAACTATACCCGCTTCTCAAGCCTATTCATTCAGGATGGTAGCTACCTAAGGATTGGAAACATTACGTTGGGTTATGACTTTGCGAAACTGATCAATGCCAAGAACATCAGTCAGTTAAGATTATATGCTGCAGTAAACAACCTGTACACATTTACCAAATACGACGGAATGGATCCGGATATTGGATTTGGTTTGGACAACGGAGCTGATGATAAGTTTTCTTCCGGGATCGACCTGGGTTTCTATCCAAACCCGAGAACATTACTCATGGGGTTAAGTGTCAAATTTTAAAAGAAAGGAATCATGAAAAAGATAATCTATATAATATCTATTCTGACGCTGACATTTCACTCTTGCGAAGACGCACTTGAGGTGGAACAGTTGGTTAGTGTATCGAACTCAAATTACTTTGAAACTCCTGAAGACGCCCAGACCGCATTGGTAGGGTGCTACGACGGATTACAAAAAGTATGGCATGCCGGAGTGGCCTTTCCGGTGGCTTCAGTAGTGGCCGCAGATCTGACCTTTGGTGGGACTGGTGCTGCAGATGCCATGAACTACCGTATGATGGATGAGCACGATTTGTCTGTGGCTCCAGGTGAGGATCCATTCACTCAAACGTGGAAAGATTATTACAGGGGGATATTCAGATGCAATACGCTCATCATGAACCTGGACAACGTTGATTTTGGTGACGATACGGAAATGCGAAATGACATTGAAGCTCAGGCGAAATTTTTACGGGCTTATATGTATTTCGACCTGGTCAGGATGTTTGGAAGGGTTCCCTTGTTGGAGGAGCCATCTGTCGAAAACCTTCCGCAATCTGATCCGGATGAAACGTATGAGTTGATCGCCAATGACCTACTTTTTGCTATTGAAAACGGTAGCGATACTCCTTATGGAGGGATTGCTGATACGGATCACGGCTATGCACACAAATGGGCGGCTGAGGCTTTGTTGGCTAGGGTTTTCTTGTACTACACGGGATACTATGGTCAGACAGATCTATTAGGTATGGTGAGCTCTGCTGATGCTTTGGGCTACGTGGAGGACATCATCACCGATGGAGGCTTTAGTCTTGTGCCTTCGTTTCACGACCTATGGCCTGCTGCTTCTACTTATGCTGCGGCACAGCGAGGTGATTCTATTTCTGCGGCGACCTATGCAGGAGAAACGAACTCTGAAGTGGTATTTGCCATCAAGTATACTTATACCAGCGACTGGAATGGAAATGCCGATGGAAATCATTGGCTGGTCATGAATGGTTTGAGAAACCAAAGCTGGGGACAATACGGATATGGTAATGGCTGGGGTGCATGTACTGTACTACCCGAGGTGTATAGCACTTGGGACGATGCGGACGACCGCAAGACTGCTTCGATCATGGCGATAGCAGAGGAAGGTATTGACTTTCAGCAGATCAATGATGTCAGAGAGTACACCGGATATTTTACTAAGAAATATACGCCGACAGCAAACGCCGCCGGACAAAGCATCGCTCAGGATATACTGGGTGGGGTGAGCTTCATGATCAGCCAGTTTCAGGATTATTTCTCGATCCGGTATTCTGATGTACTGCTCATGGCAGCTGAGTTGGGCAGCCCCAATGCATTGACCTATCTCAATGCTGTACAGGCACGATCGAATGCTACGCTATCGACCAGCGTTACCAAGGACATTCTATTCGAAGAGCGCAGATTGGAATTTGCCTTTGAAGGTCACAGATATTGGGATCTGCTCCGATATGACAATACACTGCAATATGCCGCAGACCAAATCACCTACAGTGGCATGGTTCAAAACGGAGGTATTGAAGTGGCTAAAGAAATTAATGGTCAAATGCTGATGACCACAAAAGGACTTTTTAAGGTTCCGTCGGATGAGATTACTCTCTCCAATGGAGTGTTAGAACAGAACCCCGGATGGGGTAGTAACTAGAACTATGATTGTTAATGTATTACTAAATCAATTTTTATTATGAAAAAACAAAACTTTAAGTGGATACTGGTACTGCTAGCCGCAATGCCAATGCTATTTTTTGCTTCCTGTGAGGAAGATGAGCCGATGGAACCGGGAAATGAGTTTCAGCCGGTGAAGGATGTGAATTTCTTTGTTTCTATCGAAGGAAACTATGTGACGTTCACTACTACTATGACAGGTGGTGTGTGGGTGACTACTTCAGGTGTTGATTACACTATGGTAGATCAGGAAGTAGTGGTTCACTTGCCAAACATGGGAACTTACTCTTTTACTTGTAGCTCTATTGGTAGCGGTGAGACTTTGACCTCTGATCCTTTTGACGTGGAAATCACAGACAATGACAATGATTTCCTTAACCATGGCCTTTGGAAGTACCTAAGTGGTGGTGCTGATCAGACCAAAACATGGAAAATGGATATGAGCGAACAGCATGGTGGTTCAATCTACTTTGCTGGCCCTGTATTCTACAGTGGTGACGAAAATGGTCCTTACTGGGCTTGGGATGTGACTGACACTGTAAGTGCGGACAACCCTTACACTGCAACATTGGACGATGGATCTACTAAGGAGTTCACTTCTATCTTCAACTGGTCACCTGATTATGCAGGTAATACATGGTTGATGGCAGCTCAGGACTACGGTACCATTACCTTTGACGGTACTAATGGAACAGTATCAACAAGCGTATTTGGCGAGACAGTAAATGGGACATTTACGTTTGATACTGTTACTTTGAAAATGGGCTTCACCGGTGGAATTAAGCTTCCTATCGATACTGCTCGATTGAATGAGCCTCAGTTTGTAGATGAAGATTTGGCGAATGTAAGAATCTTCTCTTTGACTGATTCTGCAATGCAGATCGGTATCAAGAGAACTTATGAAGGATTCGATACTGATGGTGTGACTCAGATTGAGTCAAGATGGACAATGATCTACAACTTCATCGTTGATGGTTACGACTATCCAATTCCTGAGGAATTCACTTACTCGGAGCCTGTGGATACTGACTATGCTGGTGCTGACCTGGTAGGTACATGGAAATATGCTCCTGTGCCATTCGATTGGGTTTCTTGGCTTGGTACAGGTAATCAGGGAACTATTCTGGATCCTATGCCTTTGAACAATTGGGCTACTCCTGCGGACATGATTGCAACAGATTGGTTGGGTCTTACTCAGGCTGACCTGGATGCGGCAGCTAATGTCGAGTTGGTATTTGGAGGCGACGGTTCATGTACTATCCAGGGACTTGCTACTACTTATACTCTGGATGCAGGTGTGATCACATTTGCTGACTCTGTAGGATTGACAGTAGGAGCTCACTGGTTCACATTTGGAGGTACTTCTATCAAGATTCTTGATGGAGTGACCGGTACAAGTGGTACTGGCGACATCTGGATTGGTAATCAAAATGAAGCTAAGAACGAGTCTTCTTCATTCCACATTCAGAAACAATAAGGCTAAACACTTATTAACATAAATTTTATCTACCCCGGAGTGATTTCCGGGGTAGATATTTAAACTGTCTGGTTACTACTACCTATCCAAATTAATAAAATCTCCTACTGATATTAATATTATTGGTACAGAGCTATTTACATCACCCAAACCTTAATTAGCTTAAAAACTAGTACTCATTATGTCTGGTAATAGAAAAGAAACCCCGAGCATCCAAAACAAGAACTAAGACTTAATTACCTCAATGAAGACCTCAAGGATTTTTTATTTTTTCCTTATTCTGTATAGCGCATTTTTGATGTCCTGCAACCAGGAATCCCCATCCAGGTTGGTATCAGATTTCAATGCTGACTGGTATTTCCAATTGGCTGACTCAAGCCTGGCTGCAGAGGCTATAGACTTTGACCACTCTGCCTGGAGACAACTTGATGTACCCCATGACTGGAGCATAGAGGGAGAGTTTAGTGCAGATCATCCTGCCACTGCCGGTGGAGGAGCACTTCCCGGGGGCATTGGTTGGTATAGAAAATCCTTCACTGTCGATACTGCCATGAAAGGCAAAAAAGTCTACGTGCAGTTTGATGGTATTTACATGAATAGCCAGGTCTGGATCAATGGTCAGGTGGTAGGAGAGAGGCCCTTTGGCTATATCTCTTTTGAATATGACATTACTCCTTACTTAAAATACGGGCCTGAGCAAAACGTAATTGCTGTAAAGGTGAGCAATTCGCCCCAGCCTAATTCCAGGTGGTATTCCGGTTCTGGAATCTACAGAAACACACGACTGGTGATGGTCGACCCGATCCATGTGGCCCAGTGGGGTACATTTGTGACCACCCCGGAAATCAAAGAAAATGAAGCAGCCGTTTCCATAGAGACGACCATCAGAAACACCAGCTCTACGGACGAAAGCATTGAATTGGTTACCATGATATTTGATGCAGAAGGATTGCAAGTGTCAAACCTGGGATCGTCTGAAACACTAGAACAAAATGAAAATACGGTTGTGTCGCAGCAGCTACGAGTGACCGACCCGAACCTCTGGAGCCTGGATAATCCTTATCTGTACACAGCCAAAACAGAAGTGAAACAGGGAGACAAGGTTCTGGACCAATACGAAACTAAGTTTGGTATACGCAGCATCGCATTTGATCAGGAAAAAGGCTTTTTCCTAAACGGTGAGTCTGTGAAAATGAAAGGCGTATGCCTGCACCATGACCTGGGCTGCCTGGGTTCTGCCGTGAATACCCGCGCACTCGAAAGACAGCTTGAAATCATGATGGGCATGGGCGTGAATGCGATTCGTACTTCACACAACCCGCCTACTCCTGAGCAACTCGACCTATGTGACAAGATGGGAATCCTTGTAATGGATGAGACCTTTGATATCTGGAGTATGAAGAAATCTCCTTATGATTATGCCCTTCACTGGGAAGATTGGCATACCAGGGATTTGAACGATCACATCCTTAGAGATAGAAACCACCCCAGTGTATTCTCATGGAGCATTGGAAACGAAATTATTGATCAGTGGCATCCGAAAGGGGATACCCTGGCGAGAGAACTGGCTGCTCAAGTTCGCGCATTGGATACCACCCGATTTATCACTGCAGCGATGAACCCTCCGGCAGTAGGTGGCAACAGCATTGCAGGATCAGGAGCCTTGGATCTGATGGGCTACAACTACCATCACGAGATGTACGAAGAACACAACAAAAACTGGCCGAATACGCCTTTCATCGCTACTGAAACAACCTCTGCATTGGCGACACGAGGATATTATGACGAACAGTCAGATACTTTGAAGAGATGGCCGATCCGCTGGGATTTGGAGTTTACCCAAGGTAATCCTGATAACACGGTTTCAGCTTATGATCAGGTGAGCGCTCCCTGGGGTTCTACACATGAAGAAACCTGGAAGGTGATGAAAAGAAATGCTTTCCTATCCGGAATGTTCATTTGGACGGGATTTGACTATATCGGTGAGCCCACGCCTTATACCTGGCCTTCGAGAAGCTCCTACTTTGGCGTGGTGGATCTGGCAGGCTTCCCCAAAGATTCCTATTACATGTACAAAAGCGAATGGACGGAGGAGAATGTATTGCACATATTCCCGCACTGGAACTGGACGGGCAGGGATACAGTGGATGTTTGGGCGTACTTTAATGCCGAAGAAGTAGAGCTGTTCCTCAATGGGAAATCGCTTGGCTCTAAAAAGAAAGAAGGAGAGGAGCTGCACGTGATGTGGCAGGTGGCCTACGAGCCGGGTGAGCTGAAAGCTATTTCCCGAAGCAACGGCGTAGTGGTGCTGGAAAAAACAATCAATACAGCGGGTGATCCTGTCTCTATTCGACTGACGCCTGATCGTACGAGCATCAGTGCCGATGGAAAAGACCTGAGCTTCGTGACCGTAGAGGTATTGGATGCTGATGGCAATCCGGTACCCAACGTAGCCAACAATATTGAATTTACCGTCTCAGGCAATGGAAAGCTGGTAGGCGTGGACAATGGAGACCCGACGAGCCATGTATCGCTCAAGGGATCCGAAATGAAAATCTTTAATGGTAAGTGTCTGGCTGTGATACAGTCAGGCGCAAAGGCCGGAAGCATAGCGCTGAAAGCCACCTCCGATGGGCTCACAGAGGCCTCGGTGACCATTCAAGCTACAAACTAATAAAACTGAAAATACAGAATGCGTAAAACAAACAATAGACGAATGATGGGACTTAGGAAATTGATGGCGACCGCCTTCACTATGGCATTATCCGTTGTGGCTTTTGGACAGCTGCAGTACAACGGAATGCTGAACGAGCCGCTGGATGTAAGCAGCGACTTTAGGGATTTTACCAATACTTTTTACCTGGCAGATGAACTGACGGAGTTTGATCCGGCTACAGGTGCGGGTAAGGTGAAGTACCTGAGACACAATCTGGAAACAAGACAGGCTTTCAACAACATGCTGGCAACTCTGCAGCCTGCAGAGGCCAATGAATTTCCGGGCACAGAGTATGAAGCATCTCCGGAACATCCGTTCTCGATAGAGTTTGTGTCCGATCGTACCTTCAGAATCAAAATGACTTCTGGACCTCAGTTCCGACCATTGGAAGAGTCATTGATGCTGGTAGACGGCAAAGCCAAAGTAGATACCAAATCATGGAAATACTCTAAGTCTGAAGAAGGCCATGTGTACACTAGTGAATTTGGAAAGATCGTGATCAAAGAAAAGCCATGGCACATCTATGTGTATGATGCCAGCGGTAAGCTTTTGACGCAAACCATTCACAAGTCTGACATCAGCAACACCTTTACTCCGGCGACTCCTTTTAGCTACATCAGACGAGCTAAAGATTACTCTCGAAGCATGGACGCGGTGTTTGCACTTTCTCCTGACGAAAAAATCTATGGATGTGGTGAGTCGTATACGGAGTTCAACAAAAGAGGCTCAAGAGTGGTACTTTGGACGGATGACGCCAACGGGGTACAAAACGAAACCACCTACAAGCCAATTCCTTTCTATATGAGTAGCAGAGGCTATGGTGTATTTATGCACCATTCTACACCGATCACTTGTGATTTCGGTAAGTACTACGGCCCGCTCAACAGCATGATGATTGGTGACGATGAGTTGGACTTGTTTGTCTTCCTGGGTGAGCCCAAAGACATTTTGGATGAGTACACCGACCTGACCGGAAAGGCGGCCATGCCTCCGCTATGGTCATTTGGTTTTTGGATGAGCAGAATCACTTACTTCTCAGAAGAGGATGGAAGGAAAGTGATCAAGAACCTGAGAAAGAATAAGATTCCTTCTGACGTAATCCACTTTGATACGGGATGGTTCGGTGTAGATTGGAGATGTGATTACAAATTCCCTACAGACAGATTTCCTAACGCCACGAAGATGATCAAGGACTTCCGCAAGGATGGATTCGAAATCTCACTTTGGCAATTGCCGTATTTCACACCAAGAAACACCTTGTTCAACGAATTGGTGGAGAATGACCTTGTGGTAAGAGATAGAAAAGGAAACCTTCCTTACGAAGATGCAGTGATGGACTTCACCAACCCTGCAACTGTAAAGTGGTACCAGGACAAAATCGCAGGTCTTTTGGATCAGGGTGTAGCGGTAATCAAAGTGGACTTTGGTGAGGCTGCTCCAACCTACGGTATCTACAAAAACGGTAGAACTGGTTTCTACGAGCACAACATCTATCCTTTGAGATACAACAAAGCGGTAGCTGACATCACAAAAGAAAAGACGGGATACCCATTCATCTGGGCACGAAGTACCTGGGCCGGTAGCCAGAGATACCCTGTACACTGGGGTGGAGATCCTGCTGCGACCAACACCGCGATGGCTTCCACGCTTAGAGGTGGGCTTTCCATTGGTTTGTCAGGATTTACGTTCTGGTCACATGACATTGGAGGATTCGTGACGGCTACTCCTGAGGATGTTTACAGAAGATGGACTCCGTTTGGAATGTTGACTTCTCACGTAAGAAGTCACGGTAACCCTCCGACAGAGCCTTGGGAATACGGTGAGGATTTCATGAATGGATTCCGCAAAGCAGACAACATGCGTTACGAATTGATGCCTTACATCTACGCTCAGGCGAAGCATGCCAGTGAAAAAGGTTTGCCAATGTTGCGAGCGCTATTCGTAGAGTATCCTGATGATCCGGGATCATGGTTGGTTGATAATCAGTATCTGTTTGGTTCGGACATCTTGGTTGCACCGATGTTTGAAAACGGCACCAAGCGTAGTGTTTACCTTCCTGGAAAAGGCAATTGGTATGACTACCAAACCGGAAAAGTGTATGCTGGTGGCTGGCATGAGATCGAGACAGGAGAGATTCCTATCGTGATGCTTGTGAGAGAAGGCTCGGTAATCCCGAACATCGCCTTGGCGCAAAGTACCAAAGAAATGGACTGGACGAAGCTATCACTGAAAGTTTACGGTGACGAGGCAGTAGGTAAGATCTACTTGCCTGAAACCGAAACCTGGAAAGAAGTGAAAGTTTCTAAATCAGGTGAAAGCTACAACCTGACCAGCAATCCTTTCGAAGGAAAGGTTGAATTCGAAATCTCCAAATAATTATAAAGTAATAAATGGTTAAAGCCCTGTCCCGAATTCGGGACAGGGCTTTTTTGTGTCTTGGTCTTGGTGCCAAACCTGTCAGGTTTCTTGTGGTTCTTAAAATAGACCTGACAGGTTTAAAAGACCTACGCCATTGTTGGTCTTGTGACCAACAATTTTTAGACGGTATAAATGCTTGCTGGTGACAACACCAGCAAGGGCGAAGAGAGTCGGCTCCAATCCCCCTCGCGAAGTGGAATTCAGCTTTAGGAGACATCCTACATCGCCTCCCCCTTTGCAAAAGGGGAAAATGCAGTGTGCCATTGAATCCAGGATGCAGATATTGGGGGATTGATAGTTGGGGGTAATTAGCTAAACAACTTTCCCCAAAATTTATTTAGTCAGCCTTCTGTCCTTTAATTCCCTAAAGGGTGAGTTTCTAGCAGAGGTGCTCTCCCTTTATTTAGGGTCGGGGCAGAGCTGGCACTGTCACCTCAAAGACTAAATAAATTTTAAGACGAATCTCTTTCGAAACCAAACCTTCCAGGTTTCTTGCCATGCTGAAGATAAACCTGGAAGGTTTTTTATGACAGTACTTGGGGACGTGGGATATTGAGTCGTAGTTATAAACTACGACTAGAGGGGTTATTTCAGCCTCTGAAGCTTATCTAGGTCTTTTGAGAATTCATTAAGTATTTGAGTTCGATCACAAATGCTTGTCTGTAATTTAGATTGGAGTTCTATGAAAAGGCCTCCAGGTTTTGCATAAACGAGATATTCCTTGCCGGTTTGAAAGTTCCTACCACAGTCGCTTCCACCAACTCCTGTATAAATGAATTGAACGTTTTGTTCAGTACCTTTGAACCATTTGGTTACATTGAATTTGACCTCTCTATGATAGAAACCAGCTAGTGAATCTGAACCGATTACTTCTTTAGTACCTTCATATAATTGGACTGACTCTACAGTTCCAATAAAAACAGCTTCTGATTGCTTGAATGATTTTTTTATAGAAAGAGCTTTATTGCAAGAACATGCAGATGACTTGGGCACAAATGTTACTAGCAATATTGTTATTAAAAACAGTCTATTCACTTTTTAGGAGTTTTTGAACATCAAATAGGAAGGATTACTCTCTAACTGTTGTTTTGTTTTTAAACTCTGGAGAACTCTTTAAAATTCTGACCAAATCTTGAATACTTTGATCGTCTCTAAGTTTATTTAATGGGAAGTTTTTTCTTTTGTCATTACTCAAAATCAGTCTTAGGGTAGTCCCCGATCTAAGAGACGAATATAGACAATAGGCTCCAAGCAAGATTGGAATTACTGGGACTACAATTTCCTCAACAAATATTGTCGTTATTCCTCCTGAGTTCAATAACTCAAATAGCCTATATGAGTAGAACAAAGAAATGGAGATTAATGCGATTCCAAATCCCAAAATTATGAGCCAATTGTTAATCAGCTTACCATGCCCAATAATTATTTCATTGAGATCTTCTGCCTGATATGTTTTATAGTTAAATCTACTTCGTAAAAGATGGAACGACTTTTCGGATATCCCAAAATGCTCTGTTTCAAAAAGGTAGTTCATGGTTGATTATGGTTATTACTTTGCAAGTTTAATACAGCAACTTCTACCTCACCAAATGCCCCGGCAGATCCTCAACCCGCTCACAGCAGAGCTGCTCCATCACCTGCTGAAACTGCGCCTTGATCATGGAGATGGTGTGGTCACCACCTTTGCTACCCAGGGCCGCTACACCGTACATAAAGCTCCTGCCCATGAAGGTAAAGTCTGCACCGCTGGCGATAGATCGAGCCACGTCAGGACCGGTACGGATGCCGCTGTCCATCATGACGGTGATTTTGTCCTTGTATTTTTGTGAGATGGATGTCATGGGTACAATAGACGATTGTCCCGCGTCCAGCTGACGACCGCCGTGGTTGGATACAATGATGCCGTCTAAGCCCAGTTTGACACTCGTCTCTGCGTCCTCTTCTGAGGCTACTCCTTTGAGCACGAGTTTGCCTTTCCACATGTCACGGATCTGGCTGATTCGGTCTTCGTCCAAACGACCGGAGAAGGTGTCATCCATGTACTTGCCAAGCTGCTTAAGGTTCAAGCCCTTAGGCATGTACTTCTTCATGGTCTCGAAGTTGGGCTGACCGTAGAACAATGTTCTCAATGCCCAATCTGGTTTTTTTGCGATCTGTATGAAGTTGCTGATGGACATGCTTGGAGGCATAGCCAAGCCATTCTTGATGTCACGAGGACGGAACCCAAACGTAGGTACGTCCGATAATATCACCAATACCGGCATCCCTGCATCACCTACACGCTTGATTACATCATTTCGAATTTCTTTTTCGGCTGGGTGGTAGAGTTGAAACCACGCCTTACCTTCCGTGATCTCAGCGATTGTCTCAATGCTTTCCGTAGTAACGGTGCTAAGTACAAAGGGAATGTTGTGCTCAAAGGCTGCCTTGGCCAAAATCTTGGGAGCACCCGGCCACATCAGGCCTTGTAGTCCTACAGGCGCAATGCCAAATGGCGCATCGTACGTTTCCCCGAATAGGGTAGTGGACAGATCTGAGTCTGAGTACTTCGATAGGTACCTTGGGATCAGCTCGACCTTTTGGATGTCGGTACGGTTGCGGTGAAGGTTCACATCTTCGTTGCAGCCTCCGTCGAGGTATTCAAACGCAAACTTGGGAATCTTTTGCTTGGCTCTTTCTCGAAGCGCGTCTATAGATGGGTAACGTGAATCAAAGGACCATTTTGGTAAACTCATGATGTTGTGGGGTTAACTTCCTTTTGTCGGGCGACCCAGATCCCGTAGATCCCGATGATCGCAAAACATATAAGCGGAAGGGTAAAAGAATAATTGACTTCTGGTATTCCTAAGATTGGGTAATCATTGTATCCATTGCCGCCAAAGTCCAAAATCAAACCTTGCATGGTGGGCATGAGGGCACCGCCTACAATCGCCATCACCAGACCGGCTGCACCGATCTTGGTTTGATCGTCCCCGAGTCCGTCAAGCGCAATCCCGTAAATGGTAGGGAACATGAGCGACATGCAGAAGGAGATGATCACCAGGCAGTAAAGCCCGTGGACACCTACAAAGGAGATGGTCAAGGCTGTAGCAATGGCAGCTGCTACTGAAAGGTAAAAGAGCAGCTTGCCTGAGTCCACATATTTCAATAAGAACGTGCAGACGAACCTTCCGGCAAAAAAGAGTACGAAAGCGATGAACTGATAGTTTCCGGCTTCTGTAGCATCGATGCCAATGTTTTCAGCATACTGGTAGATGTACGTCCAGCACATGATTTGCGCACCTACATACACAGCTTGGGCAAATACACCCCAGGCGTATTTCTTATTTTGGAATAGAGACTTGATGATTTTGCCCAATGGAGGATGGTTTCCATTCTCCCTCTTTTCCGGCATTTTGTTAATGCCAATCAAAACCAGGATGAACAAAACGGCAATTCCAAGAATCACATATGGGTTTCTGATGGTCATCAAATCGGCCTGACGCATAGCAATCTTGGCTGATTCTGAGAGTGCTGAAAAGTCAACTCCATCAGATTGAATTCTACTTAATACGAAATTTTGTGCTACCAAAAGACCACCAAGTAATCCTACAGGATTGAAAGCTTGTGCCAGGTTCAATCTTTGGGTGGCTGTCTCAGGGCTTCCCATCGCAAGAATGTAAGGATTTGCTGTGGTTTCTAGGAATGCCAATCCGAACGTCAAAATGTATAGCCCAATCAAAAAGAAGGCGAACTGCTCAGTAACCGCTGCCGGATAAAACAGCAGTGCGCCTGTGGAGTAAAGTGCCAAACCTAAGATCACTCCTGCTTTGTAAGAATACTTTCGTATAAACAAAGCCGCAGGCAGCGCCATGGTAAAGTAGCCTCCATAAAAAGCCATTTGCACGAGCGAGGCTTGGGTGTTAGTAAGTTCTAGAACCTTTTTGAAAGCTGCTACCATCGGGTCAGTTACGGCATTCGCAAACCCCCAGAGCGCAAATAATGAGGTAATCAGGATAAACGGCAGCAGTATCTTCTTGGATACTACGGGATTTTGATTGGTCATAATTTAAGTTTTAGGTAATGGATCGATCCAGGTGTACATAGCCTCCGTCCACAAACAGCCATTGGCCGGTTGTATGGGCACTTTTTCCAGACAACAAGAAAATAGCCATCGAGGCGATTTCTTCTGAGGTCGTCATTCTTTTTTCAAATGGTATTTTACTGACGATACCCGCTAGTTTTTCTTCAGGATTGTCGAAGGTGTTGATCCAGGTGTCGTACATCGGGGTAGCCACTTCAGATGGAACAATAGCATTAACTCTTACACCATGAGGAGCCAATTCTACTGCCCATTCTCGTGTCAAGGCAAGCTGTGCGCCTTTGCTGGCAGCATAGCCCGAAGTACCTCCTTGTCCTGTCAGGGCTGTCTTAGAGCTGATGTTGACCACCGAACCCTTGTTCTTGATCAATTCCTGTACAGAATAATGAACCAGGTCGTAGTAGTGCGACAGGTTGAAGGTCACAGACTTTAGGAATTTCTCAGGAGAGCCGTTGATCAAACCTGCTCCGTCGTTTACCCCAGCGTTGTTGACGATACCATCGATACGACCGAACGCTTCCAGAGCCTGATCCACAATTCCTTTGCATACATCATTATAGCCTAGCTCGATACCAATGTTGAGGGCTTTGCCACCTTCGGCTTCAATTTTTTTCACTACTGCATCGCCAACTTCTTTGGATCGTCCGACGATCACAGGGATGGCACCTTCCTGAGCCAAACCTAGTGTGATGGCCTCACCAATTCCTTTGGCGCCTCCGGTGACGATGTATACTTTATCCTTTAGTTGTAAGTCCATTATTGTTTGATTTTAAGTCTGAGAAAAGATTTTGCTTGAAACGTGATTCGCTGTATTTGCCTTTAATAGCATGGCCTCAAAAGCTAACATTTGTAAATACTGTCACATTGAGGTTCTCGAAATGTCCGGCTGCTTCTCGTAGCAAGGCTTCGAGTGCCTCAGCCTGACAGGTTCTATGGCTTTTGAGACAGTTAAACATCAGCGTTGTAATCCAAAAAATCTTTTCTCATATTGTTCACTTTTCTTGTGTCCGTGTTTCTATTGGTTAAGTATTAAATTTTATAAAAGTTACAGGCGGTTTCGCCCAAGATTAGGTTTTGTTCTGATTGGCTGAGCGAAGCTATGGAGTTCTTGATAATCTGGTGTACTTCACTGTACTGCCCTGCGACCAGACATACCGGCCAATCCGATCCGTACATCAATCGTTCCGGTCCAAATTTCTCGAGACAAAAATCAATGTAAGGAGTGAAATCACTAGTCGTCCAGTTTTTCCAATCAGCCTCAGTGACCATTCCTGAGAGTTTTACATGAATGTGTTTTCGATCGCTTATCTCACCCATGTACTTCGCCCAATGCTCGAATGACGTATTGGCAATGTCCGGCTTACTGATATGATCGATGACCAATGGCTGTTCATCCAGAAGATCAATTAATTTCAAAAGTTCAGGTAACTGACGCTCGTAGGAGAGGAGGTCGTAAGTAAAGCCTTTGTTTCCTAAAGTCCTTAGCCCTTCCACAAATTTGGGATCGGTCATGTATCCATCAGGCTTGGCTTGAAGGATATCTCGAAATCCTTTAAGTACTGGATATTCTGACAGCCCATCCAGTTTGGCTTCAAGAATCTCTGATTTCAAATCAACCCAACCCACTACCGCCTTGATCAGAGGATTGTCCTTGGCCAAAGCTAGTTGAAACTCAGTCTCGTCATCTCGTTCGTCCACCTGAACCAGCACGGTTCCGTCAATCCCTTCATTCTGTAAAATAGGTGCAAGGTCATTCGGAAGAAATGTCTTCTGAATGACCTTCATGTCCTCGTTGATCCAGTCATGCCCGACCGGATCGTAATTCCAAAAATGCTGGTGGGCGTCTATTCTCATGGTTTGTAGTCTACCACTTTCTGTGTAGCAGATCCAAGCCCTTCGATACCCAACTCGATTTCGTCACCGTCCTTGAGGAATCTCGGAGGGTCGAATCCAAGTCCAACCCCTTCAGGAGTACCTGTAGAAATGATGTCACCCGGCATCAAGCTCATAAACTGAGATAAGTAGCTGATCACTTCCTGGATGTTGAAAATGAAGTCAGAAGTATTGCCATCTTGTAGCTTTTCGCCATTCAGCTTAAGCCAAAGGTTCAAATTGTTAGGATCAGAGATTTCATCGGCAGTCGCCAAAAATGGCCCAAGCGGAGCGAAAGTGTCGCAGCTCTTTCCTTTGACCCATTGTCCTCCTTTTTCCAGTTGAAATTCCCTTTCGCTCACGTCATTGTGCAAAACATAACCAGCTACATGGTCAAGTGCTTCTTCTTTTGATACGTAGTTGGCACGTTTGCCAATCACCACGGCAAGTTCTACTTCCCAGTCTGTTTTCTTGCTGTTTTTTGGGATAACGATCTTGTCATTGGGTCCTGTGATAGAAGACGTAGCCTTAAAGAAAACTACTGGTTCCGTAGGGATAGCCATTCCGCTTTCTTCAGCATGTTTTCTGTAGTTGAGCCCAATACAAATGATCTTCCCGGGTCTCTTCACTGGAGCGCCCAACCTCACGTCTGCATCCACTTCATCAGCTGTCTCAGGGTCAAAATCTTTTTTTAGTTTTTCCAATGCACCATTGGCAAAAAAGTCCTCGTCATAATCTTTGACCAGATGGCTGGCATCGTATCTCTGTCCATCTAGTTCGATTCCCGGTTTTTCTTGCCCCGGCAGGCCGTAGCGAATTAGTTTCATTTTAGTTGTTTAAGCATTTAAAGTAATAAAGCCCCCGTCAATCGGGAAGCAGGTGCCTGTGAGAAAAGAAGCCTCGTCTGAGCACAGATACAGCGCAAGAGCACCGACTTCTTCAGGCAATCCCATCCGTCCGATGGGCTGTGTTTTTGACAGTTTGTCAAACATTTCTTTTTCTTGTCCCGGGTAGGTTTTGGATAAGAATCCATCCACGAACGGGGTGTGGATTCTGGCAGGGGCGATGCTGTTGCAGCGGATGCCTTTTTCAATATAATCCTTAGCAACGGATAGTGTCATGGCATGAATGGCACCCTTGCTCACCGAATAGGCAAATCGATCTGGGATGCCCACATGCGCAGCGATAGAAGACATATTGACGATGGACCCACCTTTATCCATATATTTGATCCCTTCATGAATGCAGTTGTAGACACCTTTGATGTTTACATCATAGATTCGATCAAAATCTTCTGGTTCGGTAGAGGAAGCAGTACCTATGTGGGCGATCCCTGCGTTGTTGACGAGGATGTTGAGTGTTTTTCCTTTTAAAGAACTTTCGAATGCCTTCTTGACTGAAGTTGGATCGGCTACATTGCATGACTCTACGGATGCCGATCCCCCATTGGACTCTATTTCAGAGATAGTTTCCTGGGCTTTGTCCGTATTAAGATCGAAGATGATCACTTTGGCACCGTTGTCTGCCAGGGTGATACTGATGGCCTTACCGATGCCGCTGCCACCTCCTGTGACGATGGCGGTTTTACCAGATAGATCGAAGTACTTTTTGTTCATAATTTAGAGAGCCCAAAAGTGCATGAATTTCATTAGAATATCAATTCCAGACACCGCCTTATGCTGCCAGGTTTGATCGTTATTGGGGATACAAATGCAAGGCATGCAAATGTGGTAAAAAGAGCCATGGCGACTATCCTGCGCTGGGCTGGATTCATCTTTTGGTTAATAAATACGTCCCGTTTGTTTACAGAATTTTCTCGTCTCTATCTAATTACCTTTTTTTGAGGACAACATTAACAAGCAGCATGAGAATGATAAAGCGCGTATGCCTGTCACTGGGCATTATTCTTCCCCACCTTTTATTTGCACAAACTACTTCGCAATTTATCGTGGTGGATCAGTTTGGGTATTTGCCCAATTCCACGAAAGTGGCTATCATCAGAGACCCTCAGACCGGCTTTGATGCCAGTCAGAGTTTCGCCCCCGGCAATACCTATGCCCTTGTAGATGCAGCATCCAAAGAAGAGGTTTTTAGCGCAGATATCACCCGATGGAATGGCGGCCGTACCAACGCCTCCTCCGGAGATAAAGCCTGGTGGTTTGACTTCAGCGAAGTGACCGATATTGGGGAATACTATGTACTGGACAAGAGTCAGAATGTGCGCTCTTTCACCTTTGAAATTTCCCATTCGGTGTACAATGACGTCTTGAAACATGCGATGCGAACGTTCTTCTATCAGCGGGTTGGTCATGAAAAAGCAGCCCAGTATGCAGGGGCTGAATGGGCCGATGGAGCCAGCCATATGGGCAATGGACAAGACCCAAATGCCAGACTATACAACGAGACATCCAACCCACAAAGCGAAAGAGATCTCACCGGCGGCTGGTACGATGCCGGTGATTACAATAAATACACTAGCTGGACAGCCAACTATGTGGTAGGACTCATGGGAGCCTATCTCGACAAGCCTGAAGCATGGGGAGATGATTACAACATTCCTGAGTCCGGCAATGGCATACCTGACATCCTCGATGAAGCAAAATGGGGTGTGGATCACCTGCTCCGCTTGCAAGAGGATGATGGAGGAGTGCTGTGCATCGTCGATGAAGACCATGCCAGTCCACCAACTGCCGCGACTGCCCGAAGCCTCTACGGACCTTCCACCACCTCTGCTTCGCTCAACACTGCTGGGGCATTGGCGATCAGCTCGAAGGTCTACCGGTCACTGGGCATGGAAGAGTATGCCGATCTGTTGCAAGAAAAGGCCATCGCTGCCTGGGACTGGGCGGTAGCCAATCCAGAAGTGCTTTTTTATAACAATAGCTCAGAGCATGGCACTCAGGGCATAGGGGCCGGCCAGCAGGAGGAGAGCGAATACCAGCGCCTGATGTCGAAGGTAGAGGCGGCTTGTTTCCTCTTTGATATTAGCGGTGATTCGCAGTACAGGGATTTTTTCGATGCAAACTATGCCGAGTCTCAAATGATCGATTGGAACTATGTCTATCCCTATCAGGCGGAAAACCAGGAAATGCTACTTCATTACACTACGATCAGTGATGCAACGCCTGTTGTGGTAAACGATATTTTGAATATTTACAAGTCCTCCATGGCCAACAGCGGTGACAACTTTCCCGCCTACTATGGTGACCAGGACCCTTACCGCTCGCATATGAGTTCGTACACATGGGGCAGCAACAACACCAAATCCAAGCAGGGAAGCATGTTTTACAATCTTATCACTTTTGATGTGGATGCTTCCAAAGAAGAGGATGCCCATGAGGCAGCACTCAATTACATTCATTATCTCCATGGCGCCAACCCACTCAATATGGTATACCTGTCTAACATGTATGAGTATGGAGGGGAAAACTGCGTGAATGAATTTTATCATACGTGGTTTACTGATGGGAGTGCCAAGTGGGATAGAGTAGGAGAGTCTACCTACGGGCCGGCTCCCGGGTTTTTGGTAGGTGGCCCCAATCCGAGCTACAATGTGGATGGCTGTTGCCCAGGTAACTGCGGCGGATCAGGCAACAACGACAAATGTGATACGAGCGATCTTTCTCCTCCTTTGGATCAGCCGGATCAGAAGTCATACAAGGACTGGAACACCAGTTGGCCTCAAAACTCCTGGTCGGTCACAGAAAATAGCTGCGGCTATCAGGTGAGCTATATTCGACTACTGTCAAAATTTGTGGACCTTACCTATGACTGCAATGGAGTAAAAGACGGCACAGCGATTATTGATGTATGTGGTGATTGTGCCGGTGGCGATACCGGGATCGAACCGGAAACCGATCCTGATGCCTGTGCTCCTCCGTTGAGTGTTCCAAAACAAAAGGACAAAAAACTAGGATTTAATGTTTTCCCCAATCCCTCTGAGGGAATGATCCATATTACTGTTGATAGCCCGGAAGTCTTTGAAGTTAAGATCCTGGACATGACCGGCAGGACTGTGGCGATGGACACTCTGAGAAATGTCCTGGAGTTGGATTTAGGTATGCTCAAAAATGGCTCTTACCTTTTTCAGCTAAAATCGGGAACGGATGAATACGTCACTCGAGTGGTGAAGATTTAGAAGCCTGAAATGCGAGCGAGGTACTGATCCGTCTCACTTTTCTGGATCAACTCAAATTCCAAACCCAATTTCTTAATTTCAGATTCTAAAGTTTCCGGGTCGATATACACCCAGTCAAACCAATTGCCCTTTTGGCCCTTGTACTCGTATTGATAGGAAACTTCCCCGTAGTAGTGCACGGGTCTTTGGTCTTGTGTCTCGTAGAGGTAGGAGATATCCGAGCTGTCCAATATGATCTGTCCGCCAGGTTCAAGCAGTTTTTTAGCCTGATCAACAAAGTCGTGTAGGTTTTTCAGTTTGCCGATGATGCCTATACCGTTCATGGAGAGGAGGAGGGTGTCATACTTTTCTTGGTGAGTTCGATAGTCCCCTTCGATCACTTTCTGTACGCCGAGCTTTTTCGTCACCTCGACACAACCTTTAGAGTTTTCAATGGCTGTCACATCAAATTCAAGGCCTTGAAGCAACAGGCTCATGGCCCCGGCTCCCGCACCAATGTCCAGGATTTTACCCCGACACTCGGTAATGGCTTGGTTTTCTAAATCGGTGAAATCAATAGGCTCTCGAAAGAAAACCTCAATGGGCATTTCCTCTGGAGCACCATAAGAATTGTGAAGAACAAACGATTGATCCGTTTCTCCATTATAGTAATCAAGAATGGCTTGTCCGTGGATATCCACTATCGACCACCGAGCATATTGAAGGCAGACATGGCTCGTTTCGCACCGCCCATTTTGTTCATAGCCTTCATCATCTTGCGCATCTGTTCGAATTGCTTCATGAGCTGGTTGACTTCCTGCACTGAGGTGCCGCTACCTGCTGCGATTCGTTTCTTTCGACTGCCATTAATGACGTCAGGGTTTTGTCTTTCCTTAAGGGTCATTGATTTGATGATTGCCTCGATAGGTTTCAATGAGTCGTCATCAATGTCAATGTCTTTGATCGCTTTACCAACACCGGGGATCATACCCATGAGGTCTTTGAGGTTACCCATTTTCTTGATTTGCTCTAGTTGGGTAAGGAAATCATCGAACCCAAAGGTGTTGGTTCGCATTTTCTTTTGGAGCCTGCGCGCTTCTTCCTCATCAAAGTTTTGTTGGGCCTTTTCTACAAGGGAAACCACATCACCCATACCGAGGATTCGCTGAGCCATACGATCAGGGTGGAAGACATCCAGTGCTTCCATTTTTTCCCCGTGACTAATGAATTTGATCGGTTTCTCAACAACAGTTCGGATGGAAAGTGCCGCACCCCCTCGGGTATCACCATCTAATTTGGTCAATACCACTCCGTCAAAATCCAGGCGCTCGTTGAAGGTTTTGGCGGTGTTTACTGCATCCTGACCCGTCATCGAATCTACCACGAATAGTGTTTCAGCAGGATTCAGGTTTTTCTTCAACCCTTCGATTTCCTTCATCATCTGCTCATCGACAGCCAGACGACCCGCCGTATCTATGATCAGGGTTTTCTTGTTGTTTTCTTTTGCGAATTTCAGGGCGTTTTTGGCAATAGCCAGCGCATCCTTATTTTCCGGTTCCGCATAGACATCTACATCGATCTGCTCGCCGAGCACTTTCAACTGGTCTATCGCAGCAGGACGATAAATATCACAGGCTACAAGCAGTACGTTTCTCTGGCTTTTGAGTCGGTTGGCCAGCTTGCCTGAGAAGGTGGTTTTACCACTACCTTGCAGACCTGAGATCAGGATGATGTTGGGATCGCCTTTAAGGCTGATGTCCTCCTGACTGCCCCCCATCAAAAGGGTCAGCTCATCGGATACGATCTTGGTAAGCAACTGACCGGGAGAAATGCTGGTGATTACATTTTCACCCATGGCCTTCTCCTTGATGGTGTCGGTGACGTTCTTAGCGACCTTGTAGTTTACATCAGCATCTACCAGAGCACGTCGGATCTCTTTTACAGTGGTGGCAATGTTGATCTCAGAAATCTTCCCCTGGCCTTTGAGGTTTTGTATGGCCTTATCCAGCTTTACACTAAGATTGTCAAACATATTTGGCGTATTTTATCTAAAGTATTTTCATAAGCCCGTGTTGTACACTAGCATTCAATCTACTAAAAGCAGGTTGTCCTGTAGTTGTCACATGGACCCCATGTAAAAATCGGATGGCAAAAATAGGTATTAATACCCTTTTATAAAGAAAAATGTAATAAAGTGAATCCTTTGGTCATCTAATCAGTATTGTATTAAAACATGTACCTTGTATAACATAATACCGGAACTATGAAAAAGTTACTAATCGCAGTCCTTCTGATCACAAGCATAGGGGCAGCAGAGGCCCAGACCCGAAAGGTCAAGGAAAAAGAATTGATGGGTGTTTGGCAAATGAAGATCAAACTCAAAGAAGGCCTGATCGAAGAAGAAATTGAAGAAGAAGACAATGCGTTTGCGCGGATGATTGCGGCGGGTGTAGGCAGCTTTGTCGAAGGGATGCTGGACGAGATTGATGTGAAATTTGAGTTTCTCCCTGATGGCGTATGCAAAGTATATGCAGCGGCCTTTGACTCGGACTCAGATGTAGATTACACCCGATGGGAGATCAATGCAAAAGGCGAGCTAAGAATAGAAGATACGGACACCTACAACAGCGATGGTGATGATGAGTATTGGTTGTTTGAGGACGACGTATTGCTACTTAGGGAAAAGGATGGCAAGCCTGACGAAGATGCTCAGGTGATCCTATTCCGAATCGATTGAGTCAAGGAATCCAATCAGCTCTTTATAAATGTAGTCTAGTTCATCGTCGGTGATGATATAGGGAGGAAGCAAATAGATCACGTTGCCTAACGGTCTGATCAAAATACCTCTCTCAAGAAAATAGGGATAGATACGCTTGCGGGCTTCGCTCGTGTATCCTGTATCCCCAAAACCCTTAAGGTCAAAAGCAAGGATAGTCCCAGTCACCCTGGGATTTTCCGTTTTGGGGTGATCGATCAATTGTGGGAGGAACGAACGATGTTTTGCCTCTATTCTTTTGATATTGTTTTGGCACTCATCACTGGTGTAAATTTCAAAGCTGGCATTGGCTGCAGCGCAGGAGAGGGGGTTGCCGGTGTACGAGTGGCCATGAAGCAGGGTCTTTGAATACTCGTCACTTCTGAAGGCCTCTTCGATTTTGCTATTGCAGGCGGTAATGCCCAATGGAAGCGTGCCTCCCGTGATTCCCTTTGAGATGCACATGATGTCGGGAGTTTCTTCTATCTGATCCGTGGCAAAATGGGTGCCTGTCCGTCCCCAACCGGTCATCACCTCATCCGCAATACAAATCACACCATTTTCCTGTCCGATTTTGATCAATGCATTTAATGTTTCCCTTTTGTACATCCGCATCCCTCCAGATCCTTGCACCAATGGCTCAAAAACAAACGCCGCATGTTGACCTGATTCGGCTAGCTTCTGAAATGACTTAATCACTTCCTGATCATTGGAGCCATCGGGAAATTCTATGAGATCCACGTCAAACGTAAATGGGTTGAAAGGCTCAAACATTCCGCTGCATTCACCCACAGCCATAGAGCCGAATGTGTCACCATGATAATCGCCTCGCATGGATATTACCTTGATTCGTTCCTTCTGTCCCAGGTTGAACCAATACTGGAAAGCCATCTTTAGACCGATTTCCACCGTGGTGCTGCCATTGTCAGAGAAAAAGACCTTGGTGTAGTTGTCCGGCAAAATGGTCATGAGGTTCTCGGCAAGTTTTACCGCCGGCTCGTGCGTGAATCCTGCGAAAATGGCATGCTCCATTTTGAGGGCCTGATCGTAGATCGCTTTTGCTAATTTTTCATTGGAATGGCCGTGGATGTTGACCCACCAGGAGGAAACTGCATCGATGATCTTTCTGCCATCTTTGGCATGCAAGTACATTCCTTTAGCAGACTCCAAGGGAATCAGCTCCAAAGGAGTTAGTAAGGGGGTGAAAGGATGCCAGATAAGGTCTTTGTCTTTTTGCTTGAGTTCTTCGTGCGTCATGGTAGCTCTATATTCTTGGTTTGGGTAGCAATGGCCTCAGGGGTAATTTCTTTCAGTCTCTCGATACGTCCGAGATATTTGAGACCTGAGTAATTCAAGATGTATTCTTCACTTTCCGGATGGGTGTCATCATTGAAGAGGATGCCGGCGATAGGAAGGTTTTTGCTTTTTAAGTATTCTATGGATAGCAACGTGTGGTTGATGCTGCCAAGGTAGTTTCTTGAAACAAGGATCACCTCTGCCTCAAACTTTTTAGCCAGGTCAATCACCAGCTCAAGGTCATTGAGTGGTACCATGATCCCGCCTGCTCCTTCGATGATGAGGGTGTTATTGGTTTGGGGAAGTTCCAGGTTTTCGATTTTCAGATCAAAGTTCTCCCGGGCGGCGGCCGCATGGGGGGACATGGGGGCTTGCAGGATTTTTCCTTCGGGATGGATTTTAGTTTCTTTTGATACCAACGATTCGACCGTTTCGGTGTCTGTCGGAAAGCCAGCCTGCACAGGTTTCCAATAGTCAGCTTTGAGCTTCTCAACTAAAACGGCCGCTGCAATAGTTTTGCCGGCATCGGTGTGTATGCCGGTGACGAAGTATCTCTTTCCCTCAATCATAGGTGCGAAGATAACAGATCAATCAAATCTTTGATTTCCTTCTCTGAATTGTGCGTATGAAGTGAAATCCTGAGACGTTCGGTTCCTTCTTTCACGGTAGGGGAAAGGATGGGACGAACGTCAAATCCGGAATTTTGAAGTTCCTGGGAAACCGCCTTTACCTTTTCATTTCCCGGTACGATCACTGGCTGGATAGCGCTGTGGCTTTCGGGTTTGACCGAAAGATCGTTTCCAATTTTTTCTGAGAAGTAATCATTGAAAAACTGGATTCGTTTGGATAAATCTTTTTGCAGTTGAGGATTTTCTGACAAATACTCAAAAGCAGCATCAATCGAAAATACGCTATGAATAGGCAGGGCAGAGGTGTATATAAAGGGTCGGGCGAAATTGATTAAGTACTCAATCAGCTCCTTCGAGCCGGCAATGCATGCACCGTGTACACCCATGGCCTTTCCGAATGTATAGACCCGGGTAAAAAAGTCGTTTTCTAATCCGAGCTCACAAACTTTTCCTGAGCCGTTCTTTCCAAAAACACCGGTTCCGTGCGCTTCGTCGACGATGAGGTAGGCATTGTGCTTATGTGCCAAATCCACTATTTCCCGAAAGGGCGCCTCATCCCCATCCATGGAATAAATGGATTCAATGATGACGTATTTTTCACCTTTGGCTCTTTTGAGGCGAGCTTCCAGATCGTCAGGGTCGTTGTGCCGGAATGAGAAGCTCTCAGCCTTGCTGAGCCAGGCGCCTTCCTTGAGGCACACATGAGACAACGAGTCGTAGAGTATGGTGTCGCCTCTCTGCGGCACGCTAGAGATAAGTGCGAGGTTGGCCACATAGCCGGAGTTGAAGAGTAGTGCAGCTTCCGCATTGAAGATACCAGCCAGCTTCTCCTCAAGTTTTTGAGTTGTTTCATAATTGCCGGCCAAGAGCCGGGATCCTGTAGAGCCGTTCAGATTGGTGATGCCCTCGTAGCTGTATTCCTGGATCTTTTGGTGGAGCTCTTTTGAGCGGCTGAGTCCAAGGTAGTCATTGGAAACAAAATCGATCAACCCATCGGACGTTTTGAGTGAGCGGATATTACCTTGTTGGGCTCGTTGATTGATTTTATCGAGTAGGGATTGGGGGATGCCGGGGTGTTTCATGAAGGGGTAAAATTAAGAAATGTATTGGTTGCAGAAAGTCTTCTGGAAATACTGGCACTCAATTTGTAATAGCGTCGATACAATTAATTGACATGGGTTCGTTTTGGGGTGGTGAATAGACTATCAATCATAAGTTTTCTTTTACTGATGTCCCTTGGGTGTTATCATTCAATAGGCCAGGGGCTGTCCATTGGAGTGACAGGTGGGGGCAACCTTTCAAGCCTCAATGTAGACCATGCGACCTTCGGGCCCGGGTACCAGGCAGGAGGCTTTGCAGAACTGATGCTGTTGCCAAGGATGGGCATCCAGACTGAGGTGCTCTACACCATGCAGAGCTCAGAAGTGGCCGACCAACCCTATGAATTCCAATACGTTAACATTCCCATTCTCTTGAGATTCAACCTCACTAAAAACATCAACTTTCAGATAGGCCCACAATACAACATGCTCCTGGAGTCTCAAAACGCTACCGAAGAACTAGGCGGGATCATCGATCACGAAAACCTCTATCTGGTTGTCGGTCTGGGGGTCGATATGCCGATGGGCGTCAATGCCTCCCTGCGGTTTATCAATGGTATGAGCGAATTTGGTGACAGCACCGGGGAGGTCACCTCCAATATGGTTCAGCTATCGATCGGGCTGCCTATTCTGCAATTCAGGAAAAAGCCGAGAAGGTGAGTCAGTCTTACTTTCGATTTTCATAATGATTCAGAAATTCTTTAAATATTGAGCGTTCTGAAAGATCAACTGCGAGTTTAAAATATTTGGTTGCATCGAAATAATAGCGGTTCGTTTCTAGATAATATGCCATTTCCAAAGCTTTTCCAGCAGTGTTCAAATTGCAAGTTTGCGGGATATAGTAGTGTTCTTTTCTAACTAGTATGCCGATCTCAGGAGCTCGGATCTCAGGGTTTTGACTATCATATATTTCAATAATGAATAGGTCTCCATCGGTTTCATACTTTGAGAAATTCAAACTAAACTCCGGTTCTGTTGTGGATAAAGTGTCCAATGGCTCATCAAAAATATTTTTGAGTTGGATTCCAAATGATTCGGGTTTATCCTTCATGGAGTACTCCCAAGAAATGCAAACTTCTGGTGTAGTTTGAGATTTTTCGGTTGTGTTGGTTGCAGGTGTAATTATTGCCATCGGATATGCCACGCATCTTAATACGGCACCCGGATAATAATCAAACTTGCGCTCATCTCTAAACAGGAGTTGTATATCTGTTCTATGCTCAACAAAGTTAGAATCAATATTCAGTTGCTGGGATGTTTGATCAGAAAGTAAGGATATATCAACTATTGTGTCACCTTCAAACTCAAAAAATTTTCCGGTGAAATGAGTCATTAGCAGATATCCGGATTTTTCCAGTTTTATGATGTCATACGCAGAGAGTTGTTCAAGTCGAGCTAACTGAATAGAATCCCCAACCCGACGGACTCCTTCGGCATGTATTACCTGAAAAGGCTTTTGTAGGATGTTGGTTTCGGAAATGAACCCTAAGGGAACCGTTCTGCTCGGGTTTCTTGCACAGCTAGCGAGAATTAGGATTAGGCCAAAATAGTGTTGAATTTTCACAGAGTTTCCTGTAAATAAATGAGTCAGCATATATACGACTTGTTCAAATCTAATGATAAATCATCGTACTTGGCTCGAAGGTATTTAGTGTAACGCAATGCATTCGTAATTTTCAGACACGTTGTTGAAAGTCTATCGATTGTATTGCGGTGATGATGGCAGATATGCTGGATAGGTCAACTTACTGAAATCGTGAATCTCATGACCTGGCATGATTGAACTCTTTCACCTTCTTGGTTAATTCGTTTACGATTTCAATTGGGTTGATATAAGAATAGGTATTAGGGAACCAACCTGAAATAAGCAGACTATTTCCACTCAATCGAAAACTGTCCAAATCAACAAATGTATTTAAAACAGCCTCTGGCGATGTTTGGGTTGAAATTGGGTTGAAGTGAATCAATAGATAGGGTTGGTTGTACTTGGTGATTTTCAACTTTAATTTGGTGTTTATTCCTTCTATTTTTCCACTTAGCGTGTTTTGCTTATAGGTAAAACCAAAGGTTTCAAGAAACAGGGGTTGGGCAAGGTTTTCTTTGAACTGTTTATAGATTTTCTGCCTTCTCCCTGCTCTATTTAGCAAAATGAGAACCCATATAATAGATGCAGTAAATCCAAATACTAGATAATATGAATCTTGATCAAAATTATAGATCAAAATAAAGAAAATAAGCACACTTACCGGAGCCAACTTTTCCTGTAATCTTAAATTCTTGAATTGACTAATCATTCGCTTGTCAGAGGTTCTTTCAAAAAGCAATCAGCCCAGAACTTTTGGCGACTTACTTTTATGCAAATCTAAGCTTAAACGGACATTTCTAAGCGACTAGATCAAAACGGCAAATCATCCACCTCTGAGTCGCTGCTACTGGTAAGCCACTCAGGCTCCTGAAGGTTTTCTGTGCTTTCGTTTACTGCAGCTTGTGGCTGTGCAGGGGCTGCGGCTACATCATTGGCAGCTGAGATCCTCCATGCCTGTAGGGAGTTGAAGTAGACCACTTCGCCTTTGGGGTTGGTCCACTTTCGGCCTTTGAGATTGAAGGCCACGTTGAGCTCCTGTCCAACATTGAAGCCGTCCAACTGATCACATTTGTCCTGGATCAATTCAAACTTGACAAATTCGGGGTATTGAGGGTTTTCAGCGTATTCTACTACAAACTCCCTCTTGCGGAAAGAAGCTGAGACATCCTGCGTGTCGAATTTTTCTAAAAGTTTTGCTTTGATCTCCATGGTGATTTATTTGAATTGAATGAAGCCACAAAGATATAGGTCTCGGGATACATTCAAATAGGGGGCAGTTGAAAATTCAAATTACATTTGTGAATTCGGATGGCTAACCAATAATTCCTCGATTAGCCCCTTGTCAAAATGGTGTTGTTGCATGCTAACTAGTTTCAGTTAAAGAAAAACGGTTTTTGTCTTAACCTCTCCCTTCACCCTCTCCGAATGATATTAAGGCGTCTCCTACGCACCCCTGACTCCTAAAGGGGCAATCCAACACAATCTACTTGTGCGGTAGTTTCCCTTCAGGGACTAAGGGTGTGGGTGGGTTTGTACCATTGCACCCTCTCCGAAGAGGGATAATAGGAGTTTTTCTTTAGCTGAAACACTTGATCTATACTGCACCCCTTGAACGTAACAGCCCGGCTTGCTAAAGGGAGTCGAGGAATTATTTTCAAGATTCACACCCTTTAGGGGCGGGGCAATGAATCTCATGAATGCAGAGGTTAGGTTTGTAAAAAACTACTTCAACTCTTTCATAGCCTCAAAAACCAAACCCGCCACTGTCTCAGCTCCCTCAGGTTGGAAGTGTGTATTGTCTGATTGACCGTCAGGATAGGCTTCATATTTTCCGGCTGGCAGGTTCATGAAATAGTTTTTAGTCACATAATCCCTGCCTTTTGCGCTGAAGGCATCCATGGAGAGCTGGTTAAGGTTTATCAATAGGACGTCCAATTCTTTGGCCACTTCTTTAGCAGCATCAGGGTATTCACCATGTACATTTTGCAGGTGATCGTCTTCCCATGGGTAGTTTCGGCACACTGGCGTGAGGATGATGGGAGTGGCTCCTTTTTGTCTTGTCTGCGTTACATACAATCGAAGAAATTCTTTGTAGCCTTCGATGTTGACATATCGTTCGGCTTTCTGTTCGGCAGCATCGTTGTGGCCAAATTGCATCATCACAAGGTCTCCCGGTTTGATTCCTTCATAGACTGATCTCCACCTGCCTTCCTGAAAAAACGTCCGGGTACTACGGCCGCCGCGTGCCCGATCATCAATGATCACACTATCAGCATCGAAAAGATGTCGAAATTCGGAAAGGTCAGAACCTTCAAACTGCCTTTGAAATACCTGGCCCCAGCCGGTCACGGGGTAGCGAGTCTTGTAATAATCTTTCCCCGGATCGTAGTTGTCGGCATAGTCGGCCATGGTAGAGTCGCCGATTAGGTAAATGGTGACGGGTTCCTTGGGTGCAGTGGTGCATTGAAGAGAAATGAACAATATAAAGAGTATTGAGACCTTTAGTTGAGGGAAAGTCATTATGCTTTGTTTAGAGTTCTATGTCCAAAATTATTAAATAATTGGGTCTTATAATTTTTCCTTATTGCGACATCAAAACATACAATTTGATTGTCTCAAGATCTCTGCGTTTGCCTCATACTTTAGCATCGTTAACTGTACCAAAAATTAAAAAACACATGAGAACATTGAAACGATTTATTTGGGTGCTGGCCATTGCGGTTGTCGCCTTTTCTTGTCAGCAGGGCACAAGCGAAATGACTGCTGATGGTACCACCGGGGCTACCAAAGTGAGCAATTCGAACAAAATAGCCATGCAAAATG
The DNA here is from genome assembly GCA_965222305.1 of Reichenbachiella sp. GTDB lineage: Bacteria > Bacteroidota > Bacteroidia > Cytophagales > Cyclobacteriaceae > Reichenbachiella. Next base: position 1,634,460 of record OZ244943.1, on the reverse strand, counting down.
CAGAGTGGTGGCCCAACCAATTGAACCTAAGCATCCTTAGACAAAATTCATCTCTATCCGATCCGATGGATCCGGATTTTGATTACATCGAGGCTTTCAATAGCGTAGACTATGATGCGCTCAAAGCCGACATCAGAAAAGTATTGACCGAGTCGCAAGACTGGTGGCCTGCTGACTATGGTCACTATGGAGGGCTCTTCATCAGAATGGCCTGGCACAGTGCCGGAACGTACAGATCTGGAGATGGTCGTGGAGGTTCACGATCAGGGCAGCAAAGGTTTGCTCCTTTGAACAGCTGGCCGGATAACGCCAACCTTGACAAAGCGAGACGATTGATCTGGCCTGTCAAGCAGAAATATGGAAACAAGATCTCGTGGGCAGATTTGATGGTACTGACAGGTAATGTGGCCCTGGAAGACATGGGATTCAAAACATTCGGGTTTGCCGGAGGTAGAGAAGATGTATGGGAACCAGAGCTGGACGTATACTGGGGGGCTGAGAAGAAGTGGCTCTCTGATGACAAAAGGTATTCTGGTGATAGAAATTTGGAAGACCCGTTGGCTGCTGTGCAAATGGGGTTGATCTATGTAAACCCCGAAGGCCCCGGAGGAAATCCTGATCCCGTACTTGCTGCAAAGGACATTCGTGAGACATTCGGTAGAATGGGCATGAACGATGAAGAAACGGTGGCTCTGATCGCCGGAGGCCATACTTTGGGTAAAACCCATGGTGCCGGACCTGCGACACACGTAGGAGCCGACCCTGAGGCTGCTGCTATCGAAGAGCAAGGTTTTGGCTGGAAGAGTTCGTATAAATCAGGCAAAGGGGCTGATGCGATAACTTCCGGCTTGGAGGTGATCTGGACACCTACTCCTGCGGAATGGAGTCATATGTTCTTCTTTAGCTTGTTTGAGCACGAGTGGGAATTGACCAAGAGCCCGGCAGGTGCACACCAGTGGGTAGCCAAGGAACCAAAAATGATGTTCCCCGATGCCTTTGATTCTGAGAAAACTCACAAGCCTACAATGTTGACTACTGATTTGTCTTTGAGGTTTGATCCGGTTTATGAGAAAATCTCAAGAGGCTTTTATGAGAACCCTGACTCTTTCGATGACGCATTTGCCCGTGCATGGTTTAAGTTGACCCACAGAGATATGGGCCCCAATTCAACTTACTTAGGACCTGAGGCTCCCACTGAAGATTTGATCTGGCAAGATCCTGTGCCTGCGGTTGATCATTCTTTGGTGAGCGCTTCTGATATTTCGAATCTGAAATCACAAGTATTGAAATCAGGATTGTCTATCAGCGAATTGGTTTCTACTGCCTGGGCTTCTGCCTCGACGTACAGAAACTCTGACAGAAGGGGAGGAGCCAACGGAGCAAGAATCCGTTTGGCCCCACAAAAAGACTGGGAAGTGAACAACCCAACTCAGCTAGCCAAGGTGCTAGGCGTGTTGGAGGAAATTCAGCAAGACTTCAATGCCAAATCTGGCAAGAAGAAAATTTCTATGGCTGACCTGATTGTGTTGGCGGGTGACGCTGCAGTGGAGAAAGCGGCTGCCAATACGGGCTACCCTGTGAAAGTACCTTTCGTGCCGGGCAGAATGGATGCCACGCAAGAGCAGACTGATGTGGAATCATTTGGATTGCTTGAGCCAATGGCGGATGGATTCAGAAACTATCTGAAAACACGATACACCATTCCTACAGAAGAATTGCTGATCGACAAAGCGCAGCTGATGACACTGACCGCTCCAGAGATGACCGTATTGCTCGGTGGTATGCGTGCTTTGAATGCCAACTACGATGGTTCTGAAAAGGGTATTTTCAACGCCAAAGGTGATAAGTTGACGAATGACTTCTTTGTGGATCTATTGGATATGGGTACCGCCTGGACTCCTACGGATGACACCAATGAGCTATTCGAGGGAAGGGACAGAAAAACCGGAGAGGTAAAATACACAGCGACAAGAGCAGATTTGATCTTCGGATCTAATTCTGAGCTTCGTGCCCTTGCAGAAGTTTATGGCAGCGCTGATGCTAAAGAGAAATTTGTCACGGACTTTGTAGCAGCCTGGGACAAAGTGATGAAACTGGATCGATTTGATTTGATCTATCAGTAAAATATAAGGATTACTCAGTTTCGAAAGAGGCTGCCTCAAAAGCAAAATTATTTGTCATTCCGAAGTAATGAGGAATCTTATCGGACTTATTATCAGAATTATTGACAATAAGATTTCTCGTTATCACTCGAAATGACAAGCTTTTGAGAGAGCCTCTTTTTTGTAATCCTATGGTTAAACCTTCAAGGTTTCTGCCATTGATCAGATAAACCTTGAAGTTTTTTTTGTGAGTCATGATACAAGCTACAAGCTCGCATCAACGATGAGGTTTTTGGCAACAACTCCAACGACGACAATTCCTATTTTCTCGAAAGGTTGATTGACCAGGCAAAGTCAATGCTAATCAGGTGTTCGTATTCAAATCTCATGTTTGGATCCAGTTTTACTATAGTG